>CAUJIV010000018.1 GCA_963205435.1 Pseudomonadota bacterium | reverse complement strand
TGATCATGTTCTTGGTCTTGAACCTGCCGATCTGGCCGGGCTGGAATAGGTGCTTGAGCTTGAGTTCGCCGGGGCGGGCAGTCATGTGCTCCTCCTGTTGCGCCTGCTGGGGGTTGGCTGCGTGTTTTGTGGATACGGTATACACCCGGATTCGGCGTGTCAACGCGACCGGGCAAGGCTGCGGAAGATGATACAAAAAAGCCCGCCGGAGCGGGCTTGCGGGTGCTCAGCCTTTCGGCTTGGCGAGAACCTTTTCGGCCCATTCCTCGCCGAACAGATGGCCCTCGGCCAGCAGTTGGCGGAACTTGATGAAGTCGACCGTGTCCTTGCCGGTCACCTTCTTGGCGTCGAAGGCGTTGAAGCCGAGCCAGGCCTCGTGGTTCATGTTGGCGGCCAGCCAGTGGCGGTTGGCGACCTTCATCTGGTCCCAGAAGAACTTCTTCTTGGCGCGGATCTGGTCGATCGAGTTGATCAGGCAGTTCGGGAACAGGTTGGCGAACTTCCACAGCATGGCGTTGACCTCGGCGTCGAGCAGCTCGAAGTCGGTGGTGCATTCGCCCATCAGCTTCTTCGCCGCCTCGCGCTGGCCGGCGGCGACCGGCTCGCCGTAGACGATCTCGCCGTCATCGACGTAGGTGTCGGTGCGCACCAGCGGGTTGCGCACCCACTTGCCGTCCTTCTTCAGCACCGGCACGACCTTGGTGATCATGCCCTTGGCCTTCATCTTGTAGGCGCTCCAGGTCTCGCAGGAGATGCAGTTGTACATGGCGTCTTCCATGGAGAGGAACCAGGGCAGGAAGTCGGTCGAGCCGCCGACCGGCGCCGAGCCGTGCTTGGGCCCGGCCTGGCCGAAGACGGCGAGATCGGAGGACAGGGTGATGTCGGTGGCCATGCCGATTTCCTGGCCGCCGGCGACGCGCATGCCATTGACGCGGCAGATCACCGGCTTCTTGCAGTTGAGGATGCCGTCCACCATGCCGTTGAAGAGGTCCATGTACTCGCCGTACTCGTTGGGCCGGCGCGAGTAGTAGGCGGCGTACTCGGCGGTGTTGCCGCCGGTGCAGAAGGCCTTGTCGCCGACGGCGGTGAACACCGCGGCGACGATCTTGCGGTCGCTCGAGGCGCGCTGGAAGGCGGCGATGACGCCCTTCACCATTTCCGTCGTGTAGGAGTTGTACTGGCCCGGGTTGTTGAGCCAGATCCAGGCCGAGTAGAGGCCGTCAACCCTGGCGCCCTTTTCGTCGGTGATCGGGCGCTCCTCGTAGATGATGGTCGGCGCATCCTTGCCGAAATGGGAATTGTCGAAGAGCTGATGGTCCTTCAGCTCGTTGTCGCGGCGCAGCCATTCCAATGCCATGGTTTTCTCCTTGTGAAGTCAGCAAACCTCTTGCGACGCCGAGATCGCAAACACGCAAAGGGCGCAAAGAGAACCGGAGATGAACAAGGGGGTTCTTTGCGGTCTTCGCGCCTTTGCGTCCTTTGCGTTCGAGGCGGTCAGGTTCATCAAAAATCCGGGGTGAGGACGACGCGCTTCTTCAGCTTGCCGTGGTGGGCCTCGTCGAACACCTGCTCGATCTGGCTCATCGGCCGCGTCTCGACGAAGGGGGCGAGAGCGATGCGGCCGTCGACGCACATGTCGAGGACGTTCGGGTAATGCTGCGGCAGGCAGCCCCAGGTGCCGATCAGTTCCGCGTCGAAGGCCATCAGCTTCGACAGCATGTAGGAGGTCTCGTCGGTGCCGTAGCCGACGATCACCAGGGTGCCGATGAAGGAGAGCAGGGACAGCGCCAGTTCCTGGCCCGGCTTCGAACCGGTGACCTCGAAGATCTTCCACCCATAGTTGGACGGAACACCCTTCTCCTTGCAGATCGCCTTGAACAGTTCCTTCACTTCCTTGGCGCTCTTGCCCTTCGGGTTGATGGTGGCATCGGCGCCGTAGCCCTTCATGAACTCGAGCTTCTCGTCGTTGATGTCGATGCCGATCACGACCCTGGCGCCGAAGCCCTTGGCAGTCTGCGTCATGAAGCTGCCGACGCCGCCGGCGGCGCCGATGACGATGACCAGGTCGCCCTCCTGCAGCCGGGCGCGCTTGGCCGCCTGGTAGGGCGTGGTGACGGCGTCGGCGACGACGGCCAGGTGCTCGAGCGGGATGTCGCCGCGCTCATGCACCACGCAGAGGTCCTTGGCCGGCACCGGGATGTGGCTGGAAAAGCCGCCGTAGATGCCCATCGAGTTGCCGGGCATCTTCTGCGAAAGGCAGCGGTTGCCGCGGCCGGCCTTGCAGATCTCGCAGTTGTTGCAGGGGAGCACGGCCGGCACGATGACTTCCTTGCCCAGCATCAGCGGCTCGTCGCAGGCGACCACCATGCCGGAAATCTCGTGGCCGAGCGTCAGTGGCGGCTTCTGGATCGTCGGCACGCCCATGTAGAAGTAGGACAGGTCGGTGTGGCAGACGCCGCAGCCGCGGATTTCGACGAGCGCTTCGCCTGGACCGAGCGCGGGCACCGGGATTTCGGTTCGCGCCAGCTTGCCCGGCTCGGTCATCTGCCAGGTCTGGATGCTCTTGGGGGTCATGTTTCGGTCTCCGATGGTCGATATCAGGCTGCGGCCGGGCCGGCAGCCAGGCATGTTTCCCGTTGCGTCGTTTGCGCACCCTCGCGCCGGGGACGGATCATTTGTTCTGCCAGACCGGCTTGCGCTTCTCCATGAAGGAGTTGAGGCCTTCCACCGCGTCGGCGGTGGCCATCAGGTCCTTGAGGTAGATCTGCTCGACGGTGAACAGCGCCTCGAAGAAGGGCTTGCCGGCCGCCTCGCGCACCGCCTTCTTGGTGTACATCAAGGCGACGCGCGACAGGTTGAGAAACTGGTCGAGGAAGCCGCGCGTGTCCGCGACGAAACTGGCGCGCGGAAAGACGCGATTGACCAGGCCGAGGGCGTGCGCCTCCTGGGCGCTGATGAGGCCGCCGCCGAGCAGCAGTTCCATCACCTTGGGCAGCGGCATGATGCGCGGCATCAGGATGGCGGCGATCGGCGGGAACACGCCCAGCTTGATTTCCGGCTGGCCGATGCGCGCGTCCTCGGTGGCGACCACCATGTCGCAGGCGATGGCCAGCTCGCAGCCGCCACCCATGGCCGAGCCGTTGAGCGCCGCCACCGTCGGCAGCGGGAAGACCATCAGGCGCTTGAGAATGCCGTGGAAGACATCGATCATCTGCACCACCTTGTCCGGCGTGTGGTCCATGACGTCGACGCCGGCGGAAAAGACCTTTTCACCGGCCGCGGTGATCATCAGGAGCTTGGCCGCCTCCTCGCGCGCGGCGATGTCGAGGGCGCGGTTGAGCTCCTCCATCAGGGCGATGTCGAGGACGTTGTGCGGTGGCCGGTCGATGGTGAGGGTTGCCAGGCCATCGGCAACGCCATATTTCAAAAATTTGAAGGATTCCATTCATTCTCCCTGAATGCCTGACCGCCAGATGCCTTGCCTGACGGCTCGGCTTCTGACCCGTCCGGGTTCGCCTGGAGGCCAGTCCTCTCTCGATCCAGGCCTGGCGCAATTCGCCGCCCTGTGATCTTGTCCTGATAAATCATGAAAAATAGCGCATTGCATGAAATTATCAGGTAATAGAATGCATACATTGTATTGTAGCCGACAGTGATACCAGGGACATTTGATTTGAGTCAATCAGATCTCCTGAAGACTTCTTAATTCGATACGGGATTTTACGAATCATCGGTCAAGCTCGGTCACGCCAATCGGGTACGATTTGGCAGGGCATTGGGTGATGAGCGATCTGGAGAGAGTTCAAGAGAAACAGAGGCCCTTTATTATTTAAGTATAGCTTTAATAAAAATAAATAGATACATGATATATTAAAACAATATAGCTTGTTTTGTCTGAAGGTTGAGTTTTGATACAGATTGAGTCTCAATGTCGATCTGCAGGCAATTCCCAAGCATGAATAGCGCTATATAGTGCATGTTTTAAAATGCAAAAGCATGATATTGCTTTTTGACAAGGCCGTCATGGATGACTGGCTGAACGTCCAGGATTGCACGATCGCTGGCGCATCTGCACTTGAACGGGGTCCGGTCGATCTGCTCGAAAGGCAAATCGGGGGGTGCTGGAAGATTTCCCCGAAGACGGAGAAAAGCGAACCGCGGTCTCAATCCGCGGCGTTTTCGACGGCTTCGTTCATTCCCAGCCAGTAAAGCCCGAGCTGGCCGACTGCCTGGATGAATTTCTCGAAATCGACCGGCTTGCGGATATAGCTGTTGGCGCCCAGGCTGTAGCCGGTGTGGATGTCCTGGTGTTCGCGCGAGGTCGTCAGGATGACCACCGGCAGCAGACGGGTGCGCTCGTCGGCGCGAATCCGGCGCAGGACTTCGAGGCCGTCGATGCGGGGCAGCTTGAGGTCGAGCAGGATCACGGCGGGCATGACGGACAGGTCGCGCTGGGCATGGCGGCCGGTGGCAAAGAGATAATCCAGTGCCTCGACGCCATCGCGCGCCACGATGACCGGATTCTCGATGCGGTTCTTGCTGAAGGCGCGCAGGGTCAGCGCCTCGTCGTCCGGATTGTCCTCCACCAGCAAAATGGGCCGGTCGTTCGGCATAGCAGCATCGATCCTGTCAGGAAATGCAAGTCATTCATCGGCAAGGGCCCGCTGGCCGGTCTGCCAGCGTCTTCCTGCCGCATTTTCGCCATGACGGTCGCCGGGCGCCGTGATGCGGGCGGTCTGCCAGCCCAAGTCAAGTGGCCCGATCAAAATACACCGCCCCTTCAGTCCCGCGCAAGCCGGCGGACGGCACGGCTCGAAGCGGCGGCTGCCCATGCTGCCGCTGCTCGGCGATCAGCGCGGCAACTGGTCCTGCTGCAGCACGAAAACCGTCTCTTCCCCGCTTTCCGCCTCGAGCCAGGTGAAGGGCAGGGCGGGAAATGCCTTCTCGACGCCGCCGCGATTGTCGCCTACTTCAACGACAAGAAGGCCTTCCGGCTTGAGGTGGGCGCGTGCCTTCGCCAGGATGGCCCTGACGGCATCCAGTCCGTCCTCGCCGGCAGCCAGCGCCTGCACGGGCTCGTGGCGGTATTCCGGCGGCAGGCGGCGCATCGCTTCGCCGGTGACGTAGGGGGGGTTCGAGACGATGAGGTCATAGCGGCGTCCCGCCAGCCCGTCGAAGAGATCCGAGCGTACCAGTTCGATGCGCGCCCCCAGGGCGTAGTCGGCGACGTTTTCCCGTGCCACCTCGAGCGCGTCCGCCGACAGGTCGGCGGCGTCGATGTGGGCCAGGGGGAAAGCCCGGGCCATGACGATGGCGAGGCAGCCGCTGCCGGTGCACAGGTCGAGCGCGCTGGCGATCGCTTCGGCCTCGCCGATCCACGGCGCCAGGGCCTCGTCGAGCAGCAGGCCGGCGATGTGAGAGCGGGGCACGATGACGCGCGGATCGACACGGAACCTGAGGTCCCGCAGCCAGGCCTCGCCGGTCAGGTAGGCCGCCGGCAGGCGCTCGCCGATGCGCCGGTCAATGATGGCGGCGACGGTGCCGCGTTCTTCTTGCGTCAGGGTCGCGTCGAGGAAGAGTTCGAGCTGGTCGAGCGGCAGGCGCAGGGTGTGCAGCAGCAGCCAGGCGGCTTCGTCAAAGGCGTTCTGCGTGCCGTGGCCGAAGCTCAGCCCGGCCGCGCTGAAGCGGCTGGTCGCCCAGCGCAGGAAATCGCGCAGCGTGGCCAGTTCGGGCGGCGGCGCCGTCATAGCAGGAGTTCGAGGACGCGCTCGTAGATGCGGGAAAGCGTGTCGAGATCCTCGACGGCGACACACTCGTCGATCTTGTGGATGGTCCGGTTCAGTGGCCCCAGTTCGACCACTTCGGGGCAGATGTCGGCGATGAAGCGGCCGTCCGAGGTGCCGCCGCCGGTGGACAGCGCCGGCTCGAGGCCGACGATCTCGCGAATGGCCTGCGAAACCTGGTCCACCAGCCGGCCGCTCGGCGTCAGATAGGGCTTGCCCGAGAGGGTCCAGTCGAGGGCGTATTCGAGCCCGTGGCGGTCGAGGATCGCCTGCGCGCGCTGCCGCAGCCCCTCGGGCGTGCTGGCCGTCGAGAAGCGGAAATTGAAGAGGATCTCCGCCGTGCCCGGAACGACGTTGTCCGCCCCGGTGCCGGCGTGAAAATTTGACACCTGCCACGAGGTCGGCGGGAAATGCGCGTTGCCCTCGTCCCATGGCGTCGCCACCAGTTCCGCCAGCGCCGGCGCCACGGCGTGGATCGGGTTCCTCAGAAGATGCGGATAGGCGATGTGGCCCTGCACGCCCTTCACCCGCAGGCGGCCGGAGAGCGAGCCGCGCCGCCCGTTCTTGACGGTGTCGGCCAGCCTGGATTCCGAAGTCGGCTCGCCGACGATGCAGAAGTCGGGCCGCTCACCGCGCCTTTGCAGCTCGGCGACCATCCGCGCCGTGCCGTCGATGGCCGGCCCTTCCTCGTCGGAAGTCAGCAGCAGGCCGATGCGCCCGGCGTGCCGCGGATTGCCGGTGAGGAAGCGCTCGACGGCGGTGACGAAGGCGGCGATGCTGCCCTTCATGTCGGCTGCGCCGCGCCCATAGAGGAAGCCGTCGCGCACTTCCGGCATGAAGGGATCGGAAGTCCACTGTTCGGCAGGGCCGGGCGGCACGACGTCGGTGTGGCCGGCGAAGACCAGCCAGGGGCTGCCGCTGCCGCGCTGCGCCAGCAGGTTGCAGACGCCGCCGCCGTCCATGCGCTCGAGGCCGAAGCCGAGCCGGGCCAGCCTTTGCCCGAGCAGGTCGAGGCAGCCGGCATCGGCCGGCGTGACGGACCTGCGGCTGACGAGCTCGCGGGCGAGTTCGAGGGTCGGCCCGGCCATCAGCCCGCGCCGTCGTCGACGTTGAAGGTGAATTCGGTGAACGAGGCCGCCGTGCCGGCGGCGTCGAAATCGAGCGCGGCGGCCGGCACGGCCGTCTTCTTCTCCTGGGCGGCGGGCACGTTCAGCTGGGCATTGTTGATCAGCCAGGAGAGGTTGGTCGGCGAATCGGAGTTGGCCAGCGCCTCCTCCAGCGTGATGACGTTTTCCTTGTAGAGGCGGAAGAGGTCCTGCTCGAAGGTCTGCGAGCCGGGCGCCATGCTCTGCTCGATGGCCTCCTTGATGGCGTTGATCTCGCCCTTCTCGATGAGGTCCTGGATGTGGCGGGTGTTGAGCAGGATCTCGATGGCCGGCGTGCGCTCGCCGTTGGGCTTCCTGACGAGGCGCTGGGAGACGATCGCCTTGAGGCAGACCGACAGGTCGAGGTAGAGGGCCGGCCGGTTCTCCAGGGCGTAGAAGTTGATGATGCGGTTGAGCGCGTGGTAGCTGTTGTTGGCGTGCAGCGTGGCCAGGCAGATGTGGCCGGTCTGCGCATAAGCCAGCGCCGCCGCCATGGTTTCGCGGTCGCGTATCTCGCCGATCAGGATGCAGTCGGGCGCCTGGCGCATGGCGTTCTTCAGGGCGTTCTCCCAGACCTTGGTGTCGAGGCCGATCTCGCGCTGGTTGACCACCGACTTCTTGTGCTTGAACAGGTATTCGATGGGGTCCTCCACCGTCAGGATGTGGCCCGAGCGGTTGCTGTTGCGATGGTCGATCATCGCCGCCAGGGTGGTGGACTTGCCCGAGCCGGTGGCGCCGACCACCAGCATCAGGCCGCGCTTCTCCATGATCAGGTCGGCCAGCACCTTGGGCAGGCCGAGCTCGTCCAGCTTGGGGATCTCGCCCTGGATGAAGCGCACGACAATGGCGATGGTGCCGCGCTGCCAGAACATGTTGACGCGAAAGTTGCCGAGGTCGCGCACGCCGAAGGAGACGTTGATCTCCTTTTCCGTCTCGAAATGCCGGATCTGCTCGGGCGTCAGCATTTCGTAGGCCATGCGCTGGATCGTTTCCGGCGTCATCATCTGCTGGTTGATCGGCACGGTCGAGCCCTGGATCTTGATGTGGATCGGCGCCCCGGCGGAGACGAAGATGTCCGAGGCTTTTTTCTCGGCCATCAGGTGGAAGAGCTTGTCGAATATCATGGGTTTCTCCGGGAGGCGGGTTTGCCGGGCGCTGGAACAAGGGGTTCCATTATATTCACGCTTGCGGGCGAGCGCGTGCCCGGCGCGGGCGGGTGCCCGACGGGGACAAGTCCGGCCGGCCGTCGCTCGCGGCAGGGGCTTGCACCGGACGGGAATGCCGGCCTTGCGCGGCAACGTCGGTGAAACGAAAGGCGGGCTGGCGCGTGGGATAATCTCCCGCGGACAATTTCACCGCAGACGCGGCAAAGGCCGTGGCCGGGAAGCAGGCGAGGCGCCTCGTCTTCCGGACAGACCGGGCCTGCGCTGCGGCCCGGCCCGTGGCCGAACGCCGCTTGTCGCCTCCTTTCGATCCCGCCATGACCCAACGAAAATCCCTGCTCGCGCCTGCATCGCTGCTCGCCGGAGCCGTCGTCTGGGGCCTGGCCTGGTATCCCTACCGGGTGCTCGAGGAAATGGCGGTGTCAGCCGTCCTCGGCGCCACGGCGACCTATGGCATCGCCCTGCTGCTCGGCCTGGTCCTGCTGCGTCGGCAACTGGACCGCGCCCGGCCCGACGGCCTGCTGCTGCTGATCGCGCTGGCTTCCGGCGGCCTCAACCTCGGTTACGTGGTGGCGACGGTGCATGGCGAGGTGATGCGCGTCCTGCTGCTGTTCTACCTGGCGCCGCTGTGGACCGTCCTGCTCGCCCGCGCGCTGCTCGGCGAGAACATCAATGGCGCCGGCGCCGTCGTCATCGCCCTGTCGCTGGGCGGCGCCCTCGTCATGCTGTGGCAGCCGCAGCAGGGCTTTCCGCTGCCGCGCGAAGGCGCCGAGTGGCTCGGGCTGGCGGCAGGCCTGCTCTTCGCGCTGGCCAACGTGCTGAGCCGCAAGGCGCAGCGGCATTCGGTCGAGGTGAAGTCGCTGGCGGCCTTCGCCGGGGTCGTCGTGATCGGCCTGGCGCTGCTGCCGGTCTATCCCGCCGCCGTCGTCGCGCCGCCGACGCAGGGCTGGCTGCTGATCATGCTGGTCGGCCTGGCGCTTCTGGCAACCAATCTGGTCGTGCAGTACGGCCTGACCCACCTGCCGGCCAACCGCGCCATCGTCCTCTTTCTTTTCGAACTGGTGGTGGCGGCGTTTTCTTCCTGGCTGCTCGCCGGCGAAGCCATGGGACCGAAGGAATGGGCTGGCGGCGCCATGATCGTCGCCGCCAGCCTGCTCTCGGGCAGACTGGAGACAGGCAGCGGCGGGGCGGGATAGAATCCGGTCCATGCGCAGCAGCGAGCCGGCCGCGACCCTCACGTTTCCCGGCAGTCCCTTCTCCCTGCATCAGCCCTTCCCGCCAGCCGGCGATCAGCCCGAGGCCATCGACAAGCTGGTCGAGGGCATCGGCGATGGCCTGATGTACCAGACCCTGCTCGGCGTCACCGGCTCGGGCAAGACCTACACCATGGCCAACGTCATCGCCCGCCTCGGCCGGCCGGCGATGGTGCTGGCGCCGAACAAGACGCTGGCGGCGCAGCTCTACGCCGAGTTCCGCGAGTTCTTCCCGGAGAACGCCGTCGAGTACTTTGTCTCCTATTACGACTACTACCAGCCGGAGGCCTACGTCCCCTCGCGCGACCTCTACATCGAGAAGGACTCCTCGATCAACGAGCATATCGAGCAGATGCGCCTGTCGGCGACCAAGTCGCTGCTGGAGCGTCGCGACGTCGTCATCGTCGGCACCGTCTCGGCCATCTACGGCATCGGCGACCCGGTCGACTACCACGGCATGATCCTGCACTTGCGCGAGGGCGAGCGCATCGGCCAGCGCGACGTCATCAAACGCCTCGCCGAGATGCAGTACGAGAGGAACGAGGTGGAGTTCCGCCGCGGCACCTTTCGCGTGCGCGGCGATGTCATCGACATCTTTCCGGCCGAGAACGCCGAGCATGCCCTGCGCCTCTCGCTGTTCGACGACAGCGTCGAGTCGCTGCAGCTGTTCGACCCGCTCAGCGGTCACCTGCGCCAGCGGCTGGGGCGCTTCACGGTCTATCCCTCGAGCCACTACGTGACGCCGCGCGAGACCGTGCTGCGCGCCATCGAGGCCATCAAGCTCGAGTTGCGTGAGCGCAGCGAGTTCTTCAGCCGTGCGCAGAAGCTGGTCGAGGCGCAGCGCATCGAGCAGCGCACCCGCTTCGACCTCGAGATGCTCTCCGAGCTGGGCTTCTGCAAGGGCATCGAGAACTATTCGCGCCACCTCTCCGGCCGCCAGCCGGGCGAGCCGCCGCCGACGCTGATCGACTATCTGCCGCCGGACGCCCTGATGTTCATCGACGAGTCGCATGTCACCGTGCCGCAGCTCGGCGGCATGTACAAGGGCGACCGCTCGCGCAAGGAGAACCTGGTCGAATACGGCTTCCGTCTGCCCTCGGCCCTCGACAACCGGCCGCTGCGCTTCGACGAATTCGAAAAGCTGATGCCGCAGACCGTCTTCGTTTCGGCGACGCCGGCCGAATACGAAAGGACGCACCAGTCACAGGTGGTGGAGCAGGTGGTGCGGCCGACCGGCCTGGTCGACCCGCAGGTCCTCGTCCGCCCGGCCAGCAGCCAGGTCGACGACCTGCTCGGCGAGATCCGGCTGCGCGTGGCGCAGAACGAGCGGGTGCTGGTGACCACCCTGACCAAGCGCCTCGCCGAGGACCTGACCGACTACCTGGGCGAGAACGGGGTGCGCGTGCGCTACCTGCATTCCGACGTCGAGACGGTCGAGCGGGTGGAGATCATCCGCGACCTGCGGCTGGGCGAGTTCGACGTCCTCGTCGGCATCAACCTGCTGCGCGAGGGGCTGGACATCCCGGAGGTTTCGCTGGTCGCCATCCTCGACGCCGACAAGGAGGGCTTCCTGCGCTCGGAGCGCTCGCTGATCCAGACCATCGGCCGGGCGGCGCGCCACCTGCACGGCACGGCCATCCTCTATGCCGATGCCGTCACCGATTCGATGCGCCGCGCCATGGCCGAGACCGAACGACGCCGCGATAAGCAGCTGCGCTTCAACGCCGCCCACGGCATCACGCCGAAGGGAATCACGAAGCGAATCAAGGACATCATCGACGGCGTCTATGACCACGAGATCGCCGTCGAAGCCCTCGAAGCGGCCGAGGAGCGCGCCCGCTACCAGTCTATGGACGAGAAGACCCTCGCCCGGGAAATCCGCCGCCTGGAAAAGCGCATGAACGAGCATGCCCGCAACCTCGAGTTCGAGCAGGCGGCCAAGGCGCGGGACGAACTGTTCCGGCTGAGAAATCGCGTCTTTGGCATCGATGCGACCGAAGCCGAGTCGCGCAAGGACGCGGCATGATCCGTATCCTCTTCGTTTGCGCAGGCAATATCTGCCGATCGCCAACCGCTGAAGGCGTTCTGTTAAAATATCTGCTAAACAATAAGATAAAAGAATTATTTAAAGTAGATTCTGCAGGGACAAATGGCTATCACATAGGTGAAGCACCCGATCCCCGTGCCTGCGCGGCGGCTCTCAGGCGAGGCATCGACATCAGCGGGCAACGCGCTCGCAAACTCATTCCGACCGATTTCGAACGCTTCGACCTGCTGCTGGCGATGGATCGCGAAAATCTTGGAATCATGCGCCGCGGTTCGCGACCCGAATACCATGGCCGCCTCGGCCTGTTCACGGATTATTCGCCCCGTTTTCGCGGCCTCGACGTGCCGGATCCGTATTACGGGGGCGATGAGGGCTTCGAGCGCGTGCTCGACATGGCGGAAGATGCCGCAACCGGCCTGGTCGAGCGACTGGCCGGCAAGCGGAGCGGCTGAAGAGAAGCGGCGCACCATGAAAAAGGCCGGCATTCGCCGGCCTTTTTCGTTCAAACCCCGTTTGAGATCAGGACTATGCCTGCTTGCGGGTTTCCACCTGCAGCATGGGCTCGTTGCTGACGGCGACGACGGGTTTCGGCTTGCGGCCCAGGCGGATCTCGGACTCGGCCGCAACCGTGCGGGGCGTGCTGGCTGAGCTGGTCTCGACCATGATCAAGCCGCTCTCCTGCAGCACGAGCGAGAGGTCGACCTGCGGTTTGCTCGGGGCAGGCGGTTCGTCCTGCCTGGCTGTCGCCGCCACCGCTTCTTCCAGGGGCAGGGCAACCGGCGCGAAGGCGGGTTCGATTGCCTGACTGAGCGTTGCGGGTTCGGATGCTTCTTCGCTGGCCACGGCGAGCGGCAAGGGAGCAGGCTCGGCCTCGCCAATCGACGCCAGCGGGGCAGCCGCGCTCTGGGGTTCCTCTGCCTGGGCGATTGGCGGCGGCGCAGCAACAACAGGTGCCGGCAGCGTCGTTGGCTCGGTGCCGCTCTCGTTCGCCTTGTCGATCCCTTGCGGGACTTCACCGTCGGCCTGCTGGCTGCGCCGCTCGTCGCGATCGCGGCCGCGACCGCGGCGACCCCGCCGGCTGCGACGCTCGTCTGCCTGATCCACCTGGGTGCTGCCGGCGGGGGCAGTCTCGGCAGCGACAAGGGCGCCGGTCGTGGCGCTGCTGGCGGGCTCGGCCGCGGCCGGATGAGATTCTGGCGCCGGGCGGGGTGGGCGTTGCGGCTGGCGCGTCTGTTCCTGGCCCTGCCGCTCCGCGCGAGCGGACGCTTCCGGTCGCTCCGCGCGCGGGCGACGGCTGCCGCGCTCGGACTGTTCCGGGCGTGCCTGCTGCGGGCTGCGCGGGCGCTGCTCCGGGCGCTCACGTGTTTCCTGGCGCGTGTGGTCTCCGCGTTCGCGTTCGCGGCCGCGGCCGCGGCCGCCGCGGCTTTCCCGTGACGGCTCGCGCCGGGCCGGGGCATCCGCCTTTGCCGGTTCTTCCGGCTCCGGCTTGCGGTTGCCGCGGAACCAGCCGAAGATCTTCTCGATGATGCCGGGTTCGCCGGCAGGCGCTGCGACCGGCGCTGCGACCGGCGCGGAGCGTGACGAAGCGGGCTGCCTCGGCGCGACCACCGGGGCGGGCTGGGCCGGGGTGATGCCCTTGACGGCGGCCTCCGGCCGGCTCGGCCGCGACTCGGCCTGGGCCGAGGGCGGCTGATAGGCTTCGGTCGGCGGCGCTTCGGCCATCTTGTAGCTGGGCTGGACCTGGTCTTCGAGGTTCAGCTGGTCGTGGCGCAGGCGCACGATCTCGTGGGCCGGGGTCTCCAGGTGCACGTTCGGGATGAGCACCAGGTTAACCTTGTGGCGCAGCTCGATGGTGCGGATGTCGTCGCGTTTCTCGTTGAGCAGGAAGGTGGCGACATCCACCGGAATCTGCGCATGGACGGCGCCGGTGTTCTCCTTCATGGCCTCCTCCTCGAGGATGCGCAGGATGTGCAGGGCGGCCGATTCCGTGCTGCGGATATGGCCGGTGCCGCTGCAACGGGAGCAGGGGATGTAGGTCATCTCGGCCAGCGCCGGGCGCAGGCGCTGGCGCGACAGCTCGAGCAGGCCGAAGCGCGAGATCTTTCCGGTCTGCACGCGGGCGCGGTCGTAGTGCAGGGCATCGCGCAGGCGGTTTTCCACCTCGCGCTGGGCACGCGTGCTTTCCATGTCGATGAAGTCGATGACGATGAGGCCGCCGAGGTCGCGCAGTCGCAGCTGGCGGGCGATCTCGTCGGCCGCCTCGAGGTTGGTGCGCAGGGCGGTTTCCTCGATGTCGGCGCCGCGCGTCGCCCGGCCCGAGTTGACGTCGATGGCGACCAGCGCCTCGGTGTGGTCGACGACGATGGCGCCGCCCGAGGGCAGGTTCACCTGGCGGCCGAAGGCCGTCTCGATCTGGTGCTCGATCTGGAAGCGCGAGAACAGCGGCACGTCATCCCGGTAGCGCTTGACGCGGCCGACGTTGGCCGGCATGACGTGGCTCATGAATTGCTGCGCCTGCTCGAAGATGTCGTCGGTGTCGATGAGGATTTCACCGATGTCGGGCTGGAAGTAGTCGCGAATGGCGCGGATCACCAGGCTGCCTTCCTGGTAGATCAGGAACGGTCCCTTCTGGCCGCCGGCGGCGCCTTCGATCGCCCGCCACAGTTGCAGCAGATAGTTGAGGTCCCACTGCAGTTCCTCGACGCCGCGGCCGATGCCGGCCGTGCGCGCGATCAGGCTCATGCCTTGCGGGACCTCGAGCTGGTCCATGGTCTCGCGCAGCTCGTTGCGCTCTTCCCCCTCGATGCGGCGCGAGACGCCGCCGCCGCGCGGGTTGTTGGGCATCAGCACGAGGTAGCGGCCGGCCAGCGAGATGTAGGTGGTCAGCGCGGCGCCCTTGTTGCCGCGCTCGTCCTTGTCGACCTGGACGATGAGCTCCTGGCCTTCCTTGAGCGCTTCCTTGATGCTGGCGCGGCCGGCATCGACGCCTTCGCGAAAATAGGCGCGCGAGACTTCCTTGAAGGGCAGGAAGCCGTGACGTTCGGCGCCATAGTCGACGAAGGCTGCCTCGAGGCTGGGCTCGAGGCGGGTGATCACGGCCTTGTAGATGTTGCTCTTGCGTTGTTCCTTGTTGGCCGATTCGATGTCGAGGTCGATCAGTTTCTGGCCATCGACGATCGCGACGCGGAGTTCCTCGGCCTGCGTCGCATTGAACAGCATGCGTTTCATTGTTTGTTCTCCCGCGCGCGAACACGGGACGACAAATCGCATCCGCTGCGGGCGGATCCTGCTAGTT
Organism: Pseudomonadota bacterium; assembly: GCA_963205435.1. Lineage (GTDB taxonomy): Bacteria > Pseudomonadota > Gammaproteobacteria > Burkholderiales > Rhodocyclaceae > Desulfobacillus. The sequence continues at coordinate 40,376 of CAUJIV010000018.1, read as the reverse complement.
TGGCTCCATTGGAATCATGAAGGTCATCAAGAACAGCAAGCTAATGGCGGATTTGCCCGTCCTGAAATGCCGTCAGGACGCCGTGTTCCGTGTGTATGTCAAGTGCGCGCAATTCAAGTAGTATCGCTGCTTGCGGTGAGCGAATTAACCTTGGCGTGGTTCGCCTGAGCCGGTTTCGGCTGTCTTCCGCCGCGCTTCCCCATGACGCATCGGGTCATCGGGCGCAATGCCGGCAACGGCCTGAAGCATCCTTCATGACCATGCCTTCGGAATGGGCAAACCAGGCGGCAGTATATTCAAAATGAAGGAGTTGGGCAAAATTTCCGTCAGCCGCCATCCGGTTGGCGCGGAGTCGGAAGGCCAGCGCATCGACAATTACCTCTCGCGCGTCTGCAAGGGCGTGCCGAAAAGCCATCTCTACCGCATCCTCAGGAGCGGCGAGGTGCGGGTCAACCGCAAGCGGGTCGGTCCGGACTACCGCCTGCAGCCGGGCGATGAAGTGCGCATTCCTCCCATCCGGCTCGCGCAGGCGCCGCGGCCGCCAGTCCCCGCCGGCCGCGCTTACCGCATCCTCCACGAGGACGACGATCTGCTGGCGATCGACAAGCCGGCCGGCATGGCCGTCCATGGCGGCAGCGGCGTCAGCTTCGGCGTCATCGAGCAGTTGCGCCGCCAGCGGCCCGAGGCGCGCTTCCTCGAGCTGGCGCATCGCCTCGATCGCGAGACGTCCGGCCTTCTGCTGGTGGCCAAGCGGCGGTCGGCGCTGACCGCCCTGCACGACCAATTCCGGCAAGGAAAGGTTGAAAAGTTCTATCTGGCCCTGGTCCGCGGCCGCTGGCAGGCGCCCTTGCGACATGTCAGCCTGGCCCTGCACAAGTACCGGACGGCGGCAGGGGAGCGCCGGGTCAGCGTCTCGCGCGAGGGCAAGCCGGCGCGCAGCGTGGTCAGGCTGCTCGCCCGCTGGGAGAATTTCAGCCTGCTCGAAGTCGAGCTGAAGACCGGCCGCACCCACCAGATCCGGGTGCACCTTTCCCATCTCGGCTTTCCGCTTTGCGGCGACGACAAATACGGCGACTTCGATTTGAACAAGGCCTTGCAAAAGCAGGGACTGGGCCGCATGTTCCTCCACGCGGCCCGGCTGGCGTTCGACCAGCCCGCCAGCGGGGCGCGCCTGCAGCTGGCGGCGCCCCTGGCGGAAGAACTCGGAGACTTTCTGCAACGGCTCGATGCCGAGGAGGAGCGCGACTTTGGCGCGGAATTACCGACTGCTGGTCTTTGACTGGGACGGCACGCTGCTCGACTCGGCGGCGGCCATCGTCGCCTGCATTCAGAGCGCGGCGACGGATCTCGGCCTGCCGCCGCCGGATGCGGCGAGCGCCCGGCAGGTCATCGGACTCGGCTTGCATGACGCCCTGTCGAGGGTGCTGCCCGGCGTGCCGGCAAGCGAGCATGTCCGCGTCGCCGAGCGCTATCGACATTACTATCTTTCCCGCGACCGCGAGCTGGCGCTGTTCCCCGGCGCGCGCGAGCTGGTCGGGAGCCTGCACGAGGCGGGCTATCTGCTTGGCGTCGCCACCGGCAAGAGCCGGCCGGGCCTGGATCGCGCCCTCGAGTCCTCAGGGCTTGGCGGCTATTTCCATGCGACGCGCTGCGCCGACGAATGCAGCCCGAAGCCGGCGCCGGACATGCTGCTGGAACTGATGGACGAGCTGGGCGCGGCGGCGGAGCTGACGCTGATGATCGGTGACACCACGCACGACCTCGAGATGGCGCGCAACGCCGAGGTGGCGGCCCTTGCCGTCAGCTATGGCGCCCACCCGCGCGAGACGCTGCAGGCCGAGCAGCCGCTCGGCCTGGTCGACGAGATGGCGCAGCTGGCCGCCTGGCTGGAGCGGCATGGCTGATTGCGTGATGAACCAGCCGGCGAGCGCAACCGGTCCGGACCAGGGCCGCGGCATGACTGACAGCCTGTGCTAGGCTTGTTCGCAGTGAGTGGCGCCGTCCGGCGCCGCTGATCAATCGACCAAGGACAGTGGAACATGGCCGAAAATGCCGACAACCCGACGGGCTGGGAGCGCAAGATCGTCGAGAAACTCGCCCTCGAGGCGCTGGCGGAGCAGAAACGCCGGCGACGCTGGGGCATCTTCTTCAAGCTGCTCGGCTTCGCCTACCTGGCCGTCCTCATCCTGATCCTCGGCGACTGGAGCGGGACGGCCGAGAAGCTGGCCGACGGCAAGAAATTCACCGCGCTGGTGCAGCTGAACGGCGTCATCAAGTCATCCGGCGACGCCAGCGCGGAGAGGATCGTCCAGGCCCTGCAGGCAGCCTTCAAGGACCGTGGCACGCAAGGCGTCATCCTGCGCATCAACAGTCCCGGCGGCAGCCCGGTTCAGTCCGGCATCATCAATGACGAGATCCGCCGCCTGCGCGCCAAGCATCCGGATATCCCGCTCTATGCCGTCGTCGAGGATGTCTGCGCCTCCGGCGGCTACTACGTCGCCGCGGCGGCCGACCGCATCTACGTCGACAAGGCCAGCATCATCGGCTCGATCGGCGTGCTGATGGACGGCTTTGGCTTCACCGGAACGATGGAGAAGCTGGGGGTGGAGCGGCGCCTGCTCACCGCCGGCCAGAACAAGGGCTTCCTCGACCCGTTCTCGCCGCAGGACGAACGACAGAAGGAGCATGCGCAGCTGTTGCTCGACGACGTGCATCGGCAATTCATCGAGGTCGTGCGCAAGGGCAGGGGCGCGCGCCTGAAAGACACGCCGGAGCTGTTCAGCGGCCTGATGTGGACCGGGGACCAGAGCGTCGAGCTCGGGCTCGCCGACGCCCTCGGCAGCGTCGAATACGTGGCGCGCGAGGTGGTCAAGGCCGAGGACATCCGCGACTACACCCAGCGGACCAGCCTCTCCGAGCGCTTCGCCCGGCAGTTCGGCGCCGACCTGGCCGAGAGCCTGATGAACTTCTTCGGCGGCGCGCAGTTGCGCTGATCAGCCGGCGAGAATCAGGAAGACCGTCGGGCGCCGGTCGAGCGCGGGCGCGGGCAGCTTGCGCCAGGCATCGATCCGCCGGCTGGCGATGCGCTCCTGCGGCGTCGTCAATTCCGTCGCGACACACAGCCGCGTGCCGGGCCGGCAGGTTTCCAGCAGGGCGGCGAAGAGCGCCATGTTGCGGTACGGCGTCTCGATGAAGATCTGTGTCCGCCCTTCGCGCAGGGATTCCCTCTCCAGTTCGCCGATTCGCTGTTTGCGCTGCGCCGCCTCCACCGGCAGGTAGCCGTGGAAGGCGAAGCGCTGGCCGTCGAGGCCGGAGGCCATCAGCGCCAGCAGCAGGCTGGAGGGGCCGACCAGCGGCGCCACCCGGATGCCCAGCTCGTGGGCCGCCTGCACCAGGCGCGCGCCCGGGTCCGCCACGGCGGGAACGCCGGCTTCGGACATCAGGCCGCCCGCTTCCCCGGCTAGCAGGGGAGCGAGCAGGGCCGCGAGATCTTCGCGGCCGGGCTCGCGCGGCAATTCGCGGATGACCAGATCCCGCAGCGGTCCGGCGACGCCGATGCGTCGCAGTTCGGCGCGCGCCGACTTGGCCTTTTCGGCGATGAAGTAGCGCAGGCTGGCGGCGATGCGTCGCACGTCTTCCGGCAGCACCGCTTCAGGCTGGCTCTCGCCCAGGGCGACGGGCAGCAGGTAGAGCGGGCCCGCCGGCATCAGGGCACGGCGACGCCTTCCCGGCGCAGCATGTCGCAGAGCGCGATCAGGGGCAGGCCGACGAGGGCGTTGGGGTCCTCGCCGCGCATGGCCGAGAGCAGGGAGATGCCAAGGCCTTCCGACTTGGCGCTGCCGGCGCAGTGGTAGGGCTGCTCCTTCAGCAGGTAGCGCTCGATCTCCTCGTCCCCGAGGCGGCGGAACGTGACCTCGGTCGGCACGCCGCGCACCTGGATTGCGCCGCTGCCGCTGTTGAACAGGCACAGCCCGGTATGGAAGGTTACCGTCCTGCCGCTGACGCGGCGCAACTGGGAGACGGCTCGCTCGTGGGTGAGCGGCTTGCCAAAACGCTCATCGTCGAGATGGGCGACCTGGTCGCTGCCGATGATGAGGGCGCCGGGGAAGCGCGCGCCGACGGCCCTGGCCTTGGCGACGGCGAGCCGTTCCGCGGTGGCTGCCGGCGCCTCGCCGGGCAGGGCGGCTTCGTCCACTTCGGGATCGGCGATGGCGAAGGGCAGCTGCAGGCGCAGCAACAGGTCGCGACGAAAGGTCGAAGTCGATGCCAGGACGAGGCGCGTCACAGGTTTGCCCGGATGTTTGCCCGGATTCCGGAGGTGGTTCTTTTGACAGAAAAAGTCATGAAATGATATCATTGAGGGCTTATGTTGCAACGAGGCAGGGTCGTCGACAGCCTGGAGTTCGCCCGCAGCCGCGATGCCGTATCGGGTCGTCTCGACCTGGCCGGCCTGCAGCGCCTGGCGGGCTTGCTTGCCGACGCCTCCGGCAGTCTCGATTATGAAGTGCGCGGCGAGTTCGATGGCGCGAAGGCCTTTCTGTCGGTCAGGCTCGATGGCGAGCTGCCGCTGACCTGCCAGCGCTGCCTCAGCCCCCTGCGGCTGGCCGTGAACCTGCGCAAGCGACTGATGCTGGTGGCGCCTGGCGCGCCCTGGCCGGAAGACGACCAGGCCGGCGGCCTCGAGGACGAGCGCTGCGACGCCATCGAGGGATCGCAGGCGCTGGATCTGGACCGCATGCTCGAAGAGGAAATCCTGCTCGGGCTGCCGATTTCGCCGCGGCACGAGTCGTGCGAGCCGCCGGCGGCAATGGTCTCCCGCGCGCCATCTCCCTTCGCGGAGCTGAGCCGGCTGAAATGCAACTAGGCACGCAAGGCGCCTGCCGCGCAGCGCGGATTCGCGCCCCGGCCCACGATTCCGGGACGACGGCAATGCAAGGGGCGCGGATCTTGAAATGACCTTATCGAGGAGCAGAACGACATGGCTGTCCAGCAGAACAAGAAGTCGCCTTCCAAGCGCGGCATGCATCGCGCGCATGACTTCCTGACCAATCCGCCGCTGGCGGTCGAGCCGACGACCGGCGAGACCCACCTGCGCCATCACATCAGCCCGAGCGGCTATTACCGCGGCAAGAAGGTCGCCAAGGGCCGGGACGAATAGCGGCCGGCCGCGGGCCTCGCCCTCAGCGGCGCCAGCGCCCCGGCCGCCTGCGCGACACTCCGGCCGCGCCGATGGACCTGACCATCGCGATCGACTGCATGGGCGGCGACCACGGCCCGGGCGTGACGCTGCCCGCCGCGCTGGGCTTCCTCGAGGGCGACCCGCGCGCCCGCCTCGTCCTCGTCGGCCTGCCTGGAGCCATCGAAGCCGATGTCGAGAAAGCGCAAGCGCGCTTCCCCGGCAGGTTGAGCTTCCGCGCCGCCGGCGAGGTGGTCGGCATGCAGGATTCAATTGCCACCGCGCTGCGCGTGAAGAAGGATTCCTCGATGCGGCTGGCTGTCGATCTGGTCAAGTCGGGCGACGCCCAGGCCGCCGTATCCGCCGGCAACACCGGCGCCCTGATGGCGATTTCCCGCTTCGTCCTGAAGACCCTGCCCGGCATCGACCGCCCGGCGATCGCCTTTGCCCTGCCGACCCTGCGCGGCCACACCTACGTCCTCGACCTCGGCGCCAACGTCGATTGCGAGCCGCAGCACCTGCTCCAGTTCGCCATCATGGCGACCCTGCTGATGGCCGCCGTCGACCACAAGGAGCGCCCGTCGGTCGGCCTGCTCAACATCGGCGAGGAGGACATCAAGGGCAACGAGGTCGTCAAGCAGGCCGGCGAGCTGCTCAAGGCGAGCGACCTGAATTTTCACGGCAACGTCGAGGGGGACGACATCTACAAGGGCACGACCGACATCGTCGTCTGCGACGGCTTCGTCGGCAACGTCCTGCTGAAGACCTCGGAAGGCCTGGCGCACATGCTGGCCACCTTCCTGCGCGAGGAATTCGGCCGCAACCCCCTGCGCCAGGCCGCCGGGCTGCTGGCCCTGCCGGCGCTGCGCGCCTTCAAGAAACGGGCCGATCCGCGCCGCTACAACGGCGCCAGCCTGCTCGGCCTCAAGGGCATCGTCATCAAGAGCCATGGCTCGGCCGACCGCATGGCCTTCGCCAAGGCCATCGAGCGGGCCGCCGAAGCCGCCCGCAACCGGCTCGTCGAGCGCATCAGCGAGCGCATGGCGCGCAACGCGCCGCAGGCGGCGGGCTGAAGATGCACGCGCGCATCACCGGCACCGGCAGCTGCCTGCCGCCGACCGTCGTCAGCAACGACGACCTGGTCGCGCGCGGCGTCGACACGTCAGACCAGTGGATCGTCGAGCGCACCGGCATCCGTTACCGTCACTTGGCGGAAGACGGGCAGAAGACCAGCGACCTGGCGCTGGCGGCCAGCCTGAAGGCGATCGAGGCCGCCGGCATCGAAGCGGCGAAGATCGATCTGATCATCCTCGCCACGTCGACGCCCGACTACATTTTTCCCAGCAGCGCCTGCCTGCTGCAGTCGCGGCTCGGCATCGGCGGCGCCGCCGCCTTCGACGTCCAGGCCGTCTGCAGCGGCTTCGCCTATGCCCTGGCGATCGCCGAGAAATTCATTCGCTCGGGCAGCCACCGTTGCGCCCTGGTCGTCGGCGCCGAGGTGTTCTCGCGCATCCTCGACTGGAACGACCGCGGCACCTGCGTGCTGTTCGGCGACGGCGCCGGCGCCGTCATCCTCGAGGCATCGCAGGAGCCGGGCATCCTCGCCAGCGCGCTGCACGCCGACGGCGCCCAGCATGGCATCCTCGAGGTTCCCGGCAACGTCTGCGGCGGCCGCGTGATCGGCGAGCCCTTCGTCAGGATGGACGGGCCGGCCGTCTTCAAGTACGCCGTCAGGGTGCTGGCCGAGGTGGCGCAGGAAGTGCTCGACGGCGCCGGCATGGACGCCGCCGCGCTCGACTGGCTGGTGCCGCACCAGGCCAATATCCGCATCATCCAGTCCACGGCGAAGAAGCTCGGCCTGCCGATGGAGAAGGTCGTCACCACGGTGGACCGGCACGGCAACACCTCGGCGGCCTCGATCCCGCTGGCGCTGGACACGGCGGTGCGCGACGGCCGCATCCGGCGCGGCGACCTGCTGATGCTGGAAGGCGTCGGCGGCGGATTCACCTGGGGCGCCGTGCTGCTCCGATTCTGAAAGAAATACCGGTAGGGATGATCATGAAATTCGCGCTCGTGTTTCCGGGACAGGGTTCGCAGTCGCTCGGCATGATGGCGGCCTATGGCGACAGCGCGGCGATCCGCGCCACCTTCGACGAGGCCTCGCGGGCGCTCGGCCGCGACTTGTGGCAATTGGCGAGCGAGGGGCCGGCCGAGGCACTCAACCAGACGGTGAACACCCAGCCCCTGATGCTGACCGCCGGCGTCGCCGTCTTCCGCCTGTGGCAGGAGCTGGGCGGCCGGCTGCCGGACCGGGTCGCCGGCCACAGCCTGGGGGAATATTCCGCCTTGGTCGCTGCCGGCGTGCTGCGCTTCGCCGACGCCGTGCCGCTGGTCGAGTTGCGCGCTCAGGCCATGCAGGAGGCGGTGCCCGCCGGGGTGGGCGCGATGGCCGCCGTGCTCGGCCTCGACGCCGCCGCCGTGAAGGCGGCCTGCGAGGAGAGCGCCCAGGGCGAGATCGTCGAGCCGGTGAACTTCAACACGCCGGAGCAGACCGTCATCGCCGGCCATGCCGCCGCCGTGCGCCGCGCCGCCGACGCCGCCAAGGCCAAGGGCGCCAAGCGCGCCGTCCTGCTGCCGGTCTCGGCGCCCTTCCATTGCTCGCTGATGAAGCCGGCGGCGGAACGCCTGCGCCAGCGCCTGGCGGAATTGCCGCTCGCGGCGCCAAGCATCCCGGTGATCAACAACGCCGACGTCGCCTGCCTGTCCGAGCCGCAGGCGATCCGCGATGCGCTGGTGCGCCAGGCGGCCTCGCCCGTGCGCTGGGTCGAGACGATGCAGGCGATGGCGGCGCAGGGCATCGGCCAGGTCTATGAATGCGGCCCGGGCAAGGTGCTGGCCGGGCTGACCAGGCGCTGCGCCGACGGCCTGTCCGGCGGCGCCATGGCCGACCGCGTCGGCGTCGAGGCGGCGCTGGCGGCGACCAGGGCATAGGGGAGAACGACATGCTGGAAGGACAGATCGCCCTGGTGACGGGCGCCTCGCGCGGCATAGGCCGCGCCATCGCGCTCGAACTGGCTGGTCAGGGCGCGACCGTGGTCGGCACGGCGACCGGTGAAGCCGGCGCGGCCGGCATCCAGAAGGCGCTGGACGCGGCGGGGCGGCCGGGCTGGGGCGCGGTGCTCGATGTGGCCGACGCCGCCGCCTGCGAGGCCCTCGTCGGCGAGATCGAGAAGAAGTACGGCCCGGTGTCGATCCTCGTGAACAATGCCGGCATCACCCGCGACAACCTCGCCCTGCGCATGAAGGACGAGGAATGGGATGCCGTCATCGAAACCAACCTGAAGGCGGTCTTTCGCCTGTCGAAGGCGGTGATGCGCGCCATGATGAAGGCGCGCGCCGGGCGCATCATCAACATCACCTCGGTGGTCGCCAGTTCCGGCAATCCCGGCCAGGCCAACTACGCCGCCGCCAAGGCCGGCGTCGCTGGCATGAGCCGCGCCCTGGCGCGCGAGCTGGGCAGCCGCAACATCACGGTGAACTGCGTCGCCCCCGGCTTCATCGACACCGACATGACGCGCGCCCTGCCGGAAGCGCAGCGCGACGCGCTGCTCGGACAGATTCCGCTCGGCCGGCTCGGCCAGGCCGAGGAGGTCGCGGCGGCGGTCGCTTACCTGGCTTCGCCGCGCGCGGGCTACGTCACCGGCGCGACCCTGCACGTCAACGGCGGCATGCACATGGATTGATCCTGGGCACGGCGAGCGCGCAGGCCGGCGCGAGTGCGGCAGGGTTCCGCGAGGCCACCGGGATTTTCAACAGCCGGCCCCCTTTCTGTTAGAATTCCCCCGCTTTTTTCGTCATACCCGCTACCAAAGGGAAGGAGCGAAGCACATGGAGAGCATCGAACAACGCGTCAAGAAAATCGTTGCCGAGCAGCTTGGCGTCAACGAATCGGAGATCAAGATCGAATCGTCGTTCGTGGACGACCTGGGCGCGGACTCCCTTGACACGGTCGAACTGGTCATGGCCCTGGAAGAAGAGTTCGAGTGCGAAATCCCGGACGAAGAAGCCGAAAAGATCACCACCGTCCAGCAGGCGATTGATTACATCAACGCCCACCTCAAGAAGTAAGCAGCGGCAATTCCTTTCCCGGAGCAGGAGCAGCGCGCAGTGGCACGCCGCAGGGTAGTCGTCACCGGACTCGGCATTGTCTCGCCCGTCGGCAACACGGTGGCGGAGGCCTGGGAGGGCATCGTTGCCGGGCGCAATGGCATCGGCCCGATCACCCGCTTCGACGCCTCGGCCTTCAAGTCGCGCATGGCCGGCGAAGTGAAGGGCTTCGACATCGGCGCCTACCTGTCGCCGAAGGAGGCGCGCCGCATGGACGCCTTCATCCATTACGGCATGGCGGCCGGTATCCAGGCGATCCGCGACGCCGGCCTCGAGGTGACGCCGGACAACGCCGAGCGCATCGGCGTCAACATCGGCTCGGGCATCGGCGGCCTGCCGATGATCGAGGACACCCACAACGACTATCTCGCCGGCGGGCCGCGCAAGATCTCGCCTTTCTTCATCCCCGGCACCATCATCAACATGATCTCGGGGAACCTCTCGATCATGTTCGGCCTGAAGGGGCCGAATCTCGCCGTGGTGACCGCCTGCACCACCGGCCTGCACGCCATCGGCAGCGGTTACCGCCTGATCCAGTACGGCGATGCCGATGTCATGGTCTGCGGCGGCGCCGAATCGACGGTGACGCCGCTCGCCATCGGCGGCTTCGCCTCGGCGCAGGCGCTGTCGACGCGCAACGACGACCCGGCCAGCGCCAGCCGCCCGTGGGACAAGGGACGCGACGGCTTCGTGCTGGGCGAGGGCGCCGGCGTGCTGGTGCTCGAGGAGTACGAGCACGCCAGGCGCCGCGGTGCCCGCGTCTATGCCGAGCTGGCCGGCTTCGGCATGAGCGGCGACGCCTTCCACATGACCGCGCCGGACACCGACGGGCCGCGGCGCAGCATGGTGAACGCCCTGCGCGACGCCGGCGTCAATGCGGACGAGGTGCACTACCTGAACGCCCACGGCACATCGACGCCGCTCGGCGACAAGAACGAGACCGACGCCATCAAGCTGGCCTTCGGCGAGGCCGCCCGCAATCTGGTGGTGAACTCCACCAAGTCGATGACGGGGCACCTGCTCGGCGGCGCCGGCGGACTCGAGTCGGCGCTGACGGCGCTGGCGGTGCACCACCAGGTCTCGCCGCCGACGATCAACCTGCACGAGCCGGACCCGGAGTGCGACCTCGACTATTGCGCCAACACGGCGCGGCCGATGCGCATCGACATCGCCCTGAAGAACAACTTCGGCTTCGGCGGCACCAACGGCACGCTGGTCTTCCGGCGCTGCTGACGGGGCGATTCGGCGGGCCGGCATGCTGCTGCCGCTCCGGCTCGAGATCCGTCCCTCCCCGTACCTGACGCTGCTGCTCCTGCTGCTGCACCTGGCCGCCCTCGCCAGTCTGCTGCCGCTGGATCTCGCTGTCCCCTTGCGTCTGGCCATGGCAGCCGCCATCCTGGCCTCCCTGTTCTTCTCCGTGCGCCGCCATGGCCTCGTCCGGGCGCCGGATTCGATCCGCGGACTGCTGCTGCGCGAGGACGGCACCCTGGAAGGACGGCAGAACGACGGCGCGCTGTTCGACGCCACGGTGTCGAGGCAATCGACCCTGCTGCCGGGGCTGGTGGTGCTGCTGCTGCAGACGGCGAGGCGGCGTCCGCGCGTGCTCGTCCTGCTGCCCGACGCGCTGGCCGCGGACGAGGCGCGCCTGCTGCGCGCCTGGCTGCGCTGGAAGTCTATCTGAGGCGGTTGCGCAGCACGGTGTTGCGGGCGACCGCCAGGCTGGCCGGGTAATCGCGGCTGGCATGCAGGCCGCGGCTCTCCCGCCGCCGCTGCGCGCAGCGCACGATGAGGTCGGCGGTGAGGACCAGGTTGCGCAACTCGATCAGGTCGTTGCTGACGCGGAAGTTGGCGTAGTACTCGTCGATCTCGCGCTCCAGCAGGCGGATGCGGTGGCGGGCGCGCTCGAGGCGCTTGCTGGTGCGCACGATGCCGACATAGTCCCACATGAAGCGGCGCAATTCCTCCCAGTTGTGCGAGATGACGATCTCCTCGTCAGCGTCGGTGACACGGCTCTCGTCCCAGGCCGGCAGAGCCGGCAGCGGCCGCCGCGGCGAGGCGAGGATGTCGTCGGCCGCGGCGGCGGAGAAGACCAGGCACTCGAGCAGCGAGTTGCTGGCCAGGCGGTTGGCCCCGTGCAGGCCGGTGAAGGCCGTCTCGCCGACCGCGTACAGCCCCGGCAGGGCCGTGCGCGCGCGCAGGTCGGCGACGACGCCGCCGCAGGAGTAGTGCGCCGCCGGCACGACGGGAATCGGCTGGCGCGCGATGTCGATGCCCAGTTCGAGGCAGCGGGCGTGGATGTTGGGAAAATGCTCCATCAGGAAAGCGGCCGGCAGATGGGTCATGTCGAGATAGACGCAGTCGAGGCCGCGCTTCTTCATTTCGGAGTCGATTGCCCGTGCGACGATGTCGCGCGGCGCCAGTTCCGCGCGCGGATCGTGCTCCGGCATGAAGCGCTCGCCACCGGGCAGGCGCAGGATGCCGCCTTCCCCGCGCATCGCCTCGGTGATGAGGAAGGACTTGGCGTGCGGGTGGTAGAGGCAGGTGGGGTGGAACTGGATGAACTCCATGTTGGCCACCGCGCAACCGGCGCGCCAGGCCATGGCGATGCCGTCGCCGGTCGCCGTGTCCGGGTTGGTGGTGTAGAGATAGACCTTGCCCGTGCCGCCGGTACACAGCGCGGTGTGCGGCGCGCAGAAGGTCTCCACGCGGTCGGTCCGCTTGTCGAGGACGTAGGCGCCGTGGCAGCCGGCGTCGCCGAGGGCGAATTTGGCGCCGCTGATCAGGTCGATGGCGATGTGCTGCTCGAACACCGTGATGTTCGGATGGGCGCGCAGTTTCTCCGTCAGGGTGTCCTGCACCGCCAGGCCGGTGGCGTCGGCGACGTGGATGACGCGGCGGTGGCTGTGGCCGCCTTCGCGCGTCAGGTGGTAGCCGGCGCCGTCGGCGTCGCGGGTGAACGGCACGCCCTGGCGGATCAGCCAGTCGATGGCCTGCTTGCCTCGCTCGACGACGAAGCGGGTGGCGCGGCGGCTGCACAGGCCGGCGCCCGCCACCAGCGTGTCCCGGATGTGCGCCTCGATCGTGTCGGCGTCGTCGAGGGCGGCGGCGATGCCGCCTTGGGCGCGGCTGCTGGCGCTGTCCTCGAGCGCGCCCTTGGTGACCAGCGCCACCTTGCGCTGGCCGGCCAGGCGCAGGGCGAGGGATTGGCCGGCCAGGCCACTGCCGATGATGAGGACGTCGAATGTCTGCACGGAAGGTGGGCCTGTCTGCTTTCCCCGCGATGATACCAGTCCGCCCCGATCGCGAAAATGCGCAGTCGCCCCTGATGTCCGGGCCAGCGGAGCGTATCGATTTGGGCGGCGCGCCGTTCCTTCCTTGTCACCTGTTTCGAGCGGGCGGATGGCGGCCGCCCCGGCGGCGCCGCCGAACTATTTTCGTGGCGGGTTGTCACTGCTGTGTCGGCAGCGTGGCTCAGGGCGCTCGGCTATACTGGCGGCTTCGGACCGGCAAGGCCGGACCGGGCCCGTCCAGGATACCGCCGCTCGAATGGGAGACCGTGAAGTAGACCAGCAACTGGTTGTCCGCGCCCAGCACGGCGACCAGCAGGCCTTCGGGCTGCTCGTCTCGAAATACCAGCGCAAGCTGGCCAGGCTGCTGTCGCGGCTGATACGCGATCCGGCGGAAGTCGAGGACGTGGCGCAGGAGACTTTCATCAAGGCCTACCGGGCCCTGGGCAGTTTCCGCGGCGACAGCGCCTTCTATACCTGGCTCTACCGGATCGGCATCAACACGGCGAAAAATTTTCTGGTGTCACAGGGTCGTCGGGCGCCGACGCGGACGGAATTCGACGCGGAAGAGGCGGAGGGCTTCGACGACGGCGAGTTGCTGCGTGACATCAACACGCCGGAGCGCATGCTCTTTTCGAAGGAGATCGCCGAGACCGTGAATGCGGCGATGGCGGCCCTGCCCGAGGACTTGCGGACGGCCATCACGCTGCGCGAGATCGAGGGAATGAGCTACGAGGATATCGCAAGAATGATGAATTGTCCGATCGGCACTGTGCGTTCGCGCATTTTCCGCGCGCGCGAGGCGGTGGCCGAAAAGCTGCGGCCGCTGCTCGACACGGCGCCCGACAAGCGATGGTGAGGAGGCTGCCATGAGACACGACATATCGGCCCTGCTGGATGGCGAGTTGGAAGCGGACGCGACTGGCCGCGTCATCGATGCCCTGCGCCGCGACCCGGACCTGCGCGAAGCCTGGGAGCTTTATCAGTTGGTGGGCGACGCCTTGCGCCAGATGCCCGGCCATGCCCCCGGCTTCTCGACGCGGGTGATGGCCTGCCTGTCGGATGAGCCGGTTCTCTTCGTGCCCGCAGCGCGGCCGCGCCGCTCACCCCTGCGCTTCGCCCTGCCGATGGCCGCGGCCGTGGCCGGCATGGCCGTCGTCGGCTGGCTGGCCCTGTCCCTCGATGCTTCGCGGCCGCTGGAACTGGCGCAGCAGGCCACTCTGTCCGGATCCGGCGCGGTGCCGACGCCGGCCAACGCCGTGGCGAGGGCGCGACCGGCCAACCCGAACGCGCAGGAGTACATCGTGGCGCACCAGGCGCATTCCGCCGGCAGCTTCATCCAGCCTGGCGGCGCCGCCTACATCCGCTCGGTGTCGGATATCGGCCAGAGCGGGAGGCCATGAGGCGGGCGCTGTTCCTGCTGATCCTCGGCGGCGTCGCGGCAGCAGCGCCGGCCTTTGCCGACCCGCAGACGGAGGCGCTCGTCTGGCTGCAAAAGATGGCCTCGGCGGCGCAAAGGCTCAGCTACACCGGCATCTTCACCTATCAGAGCGGCGGAAATTCGGAAACCTCGCGCATCACGCACCTGGTGGATGCCACGGGCCAGCAGGAACGGCTGGAGGTCCTCGACGGCAGCCCGCGCGAGGTGATCAGCACCAGCGCCGAGGTGAAGTGCTATCTGCCGGACGACAAGGTCGTGATCGTCGAGAAGCGCGAAGACTACAAGGCCTTTCCGGCCCTGCTGCCGCCCTCGGTGGGCAGGCTGGGCGAGCACTACCAGATTCGCCTGGGCGGCACGGCGCGGATCGCCGGGCTGGACAGCCAGCAGGTCATCCTCAAGCCGAAGGACGCCTTGCGCTACGGCCACCAGCTTTGGGCCGACGCCGGCAGCGGACTGATCGTCAAGGCGCGCACGATCAACGAACGTGGCGAAACGGTGGAACTGTTCTTTTTCAACCAGCTGCAGATCAGCGAAAATATCGACCCGGGCAGCCTCAAGCCCGGCTTCGACACGGAGGGCGAGGCCTGGCGCGTCCACAACGCGCGCGCCCTGCAAAGCCTGACGGCGGGCAAGGAATGGCAGTTCAAGGCCTCCCTGCCGGGCTTCAGGAAAAGCGCCGGCATGATCCGCCAGAGCACCTCCGGTCAGGAAGCCACGCATTTCGTGTTTTCCGACGGCCTCGCCTCGATTTCCGTGTTCATCGAACCGCTGGCCGGGGAGAAGGCGGAGGAGGGCAGCTATGCCGCCGGCGCCGTCAATGTATACAAGCGAATCGCCGGCCGGCATCTGGTGACCGTGCTCGGCGAAGTGCCGCTGGAGACTCTGAAGCGCCTCGGCAGGGGCGTGGAACCGAGGAGGAAGTGATGGACCAGGACGCCATCGTCATTCGTGTCGAGGGAGGCCACGCCTACGTCGAGACCAACGGCGCGGCGGACGGCTGCGGCCATTGCCACGAAGCAGGTGGCTGCCAGAGCGGCATCCTGACGCAGCTGTTCGGCAACAAGTCATGGCACTATCGCCTGGCCAATCGCATCGATGCCGTCCAGGGCGAGCGCGTCGTGGTGCGCGTTGCCGAAGGCTCGATGCTGCGCGCCGCCCTGGCCGTGTACGTGCTGCCGTTGCTTGGACTGCTGCTGGGCGCCGCCGCCGGGGCGGGCTGGAGGGAGAGCGTGAATGCGGATGCGGGAGCCGCCCTGGGCGCCCTCGCCGGCTTCCTGCTCGGACTGCTGGCGGGGCTGCTGCTGCGGCGGGCCGGGCTGGGCCGCATCACCGAGCCGGAGCTCGTCCGCCGCAGCGCGTCGTTCTGCGTTTCCAGGGAGGCTTGCAAATGATCCGGATGCCCAAGCTCGCGCTGGTCCTGACGCTCTTCGCCCTGAACGCGGCGGCGCAGGTCAGGGAGCTGCCCGATTTCACCGAGCTCGTGGAAAGGCAGGGGCCGGCGGTGGTGAACGTCAGCACGACGCAGACCATCCGCGCCAACCGGGTCTTTCCGCAGATGCCGGAGCTCGACGAAGACGACCCGATGTTCGAGTTCTTCAAGCGCTTCATCCCGCGCCATCCGGGCTTTCCGCGCGACTTCCAGAACAAGTCGCTCGGCTCGGGCTTCATCATCAGCCCGGACGGCTACATCCTGACCAACGCCCATGTCGTCGATTCGGCCGACGAGATCGCCGTCAAGCTGACCGACAAGCGCGAGTTCAAGGCGCGGGTGATCGGCGCCGACAAGCGCACCGACGTCGCCCTGATCAAGATCGAGGCGAGCGGGCTGCCGGCGGTGAGGATGGGCGATCCGTCCAGGCTGCGCGTCGGCGAATGGGTGGTCGCCATCGGCTCGCCCTTCGGCTTCGAGAGCTCGGTGACGGCCGGCATCGTCAGCGCCAAGGGGCGCGCCCTGCCGCAGGAGAACTACGTGCCCTTCATCCAGACCGACGTGGCGATCAACCCAGGCAATTCGGGCGGGCCGCTGTTCAACATGCGGGGCGAGGTCGTCGGCATCAATTCGCAGATCTACAGCCGCACCGGCGGCTACATGGGCGTCGCCTTCGCCATTCCCATCGACGTGGCGATGGAGGTGCAGGGGCAGCTGCGCGCCAGCGGCCGCGTCAGCCGCGGCCGCATCGGCGTCGTCATCCAGGAGCTGACGCGCGAGCTTGCCGAATCCTTCGGCCTGGCGAAGCCCGCCGGGGCGCTGGTGAATGCGCTGGAAAAGGGCGGCCCGGCCGACAAGGCTGGCGTCGAGGCAGGAGACATCATCCTCAGGTTCGACGGCAAGCCGGTTAACGCCTCCAGCGACCTGCCGCGCATCGTCGGCGCGACGCGTCCCGGCAGCCGGGTGCCGATGCAGGTCTGGCGCAAGGGCGCCACGCGCGAGTTGACGGTGACGGTGGGCGAGATGGCCGAGGAGAAGCTGGCGCAGCGCGGCCAGAAGCGGGCGCGGCCGGCCGAGGCCGCCGCCAACCGGCTCGGGCTGATCCTCGCCGAGCTGACGCCCGAGCAGAAGCGCGATCTGAAGATCGCCAACGGCCTGGTGGTGGAGCAGCTGCGGGCGAACGGCGGCCAGGGCGAGCTGCAGCCCGGCGACATCATCCTTGCCGCCGTGCACAAGGGAACCACCACCGAGGCGAAGAGCGTCGAGCAGTTCAACCGCATGCTGTCGCAACTCGACAAGTCGGCGGCGATCACCCTGCTCGTGCGCCGCGGCGAGCAGCAGACCTATGTCACCCTGAGGGTCAATGGCGACAAGTAGGCGGGCCCGGCTGACGGTCTATGTCCGCCGGGACTGCCACCTCTGCGAGGACCTGCTCGCCGACCTGCGGCCGATCTGCGAGGAGCAGGGCGCCGACATCGAGTTGGTCGACGTCGACGCTGATGCCGGGCACCGGCAGGCCTACGGCGAGCGCGTGCCGGTAGTGGCCGGCGACGAGACCGAGCTGTGCCACTATTACCTCGATGCCGCCGCCGTGCGTGCTTATCTGCTGAATTTTCGGTAAAATCCGGCACTTTTGCATCCGTCGGAAGGGCGCTCCCCGCGGCCTTCCGTCCATGATGGATCACATCCGCAATTTTTCGATCATCGCCCATATCGATCACGGCAAGTCCACCCTGGCCGACCGGATCATCCAGCTCTGCGGCGGGCTGTCCGCCCGCGAAATGGAGTCCCAGGTGCTCGACTCGATGGCCATCGAGCGCGAGCGGGGCATCACCATCAAGGCGCAGACGACCGCCCTCGAGTACACCTCGCGCGCCGGCCGCCGCTACAACCTCAACCTGATCGACACGCCGGGGCACGTCGATTTCTCCTACGAGGTGTCGCGCTCGCTGTCCGCCTGCGAGGGCGCCCTGCTGGTGGTCGACGCCTCGCAGGGCGTCGAGGCGCAGACGGTGGCCAACTGCTACACGGCGATCGAGCTGGGCGTCGAGGTGGTGCCGGTGCTGAACAAGATCGACCTGCCGGCGGCGGAGCCGGAGCGCGCGCGGGCGGAAATCGAGGATGTCATCGGCATCGACGCCACCGACGCCGTCCTCGCCAGCGCCAAGACCGGCGAGGGGGTCGAGGAGATCCTCGAGGCCATCATCGCCCGCGTGCCGCCGCCGCGGGGGGATGCCGCCGCTCCCCTGCAGGCGCTCATCATCGATTCGTGGTTCGACAATTACGTCGGCGTGGTGATGCTGGTGCGCGTGATCGACGGCATGCTGCGGCCGAAGGAGCGCATCCTGCTGATGTCCACCGGGACGCAGCACCTGTGCGAACAGGTCGGCGTGTTCACGCCGAAATCCAGGCCACGCGACACGCTGGCGGCCGGCGAAGTGGGCTTCATCATCGCCGGCATCAAGGAGCTGCAGGCGGCCAAGGTCGGCGACACGGTGACGCTGGCCGAGCGCCGCGCCGCCGCCCCCCTGCCCGGCTTCAAGGAAATCAAGCCGCAGGTCTTCGCCGGCCTCTATCCGGTCGAGGCCAACCAGTACGACGCCCTGCGCGAGGCCTTGGAGAAGCTCAAGCTCAACGACGCCTCGCTGCGCTACGAGCCGGAGGTGTCGCAGGCGCTCGGCTTCGGCTTCCGCTGCGGCTTCCTCGGCCTGCTGCACATGGAGATCGTGCAGGAGCGGCTCGAGCGCGAGTACGACATGGACCTGATCACCACCGCGCCGACGGTGGTCTACGAGCTGCTGCTGCGCGACGGCGGCCTGCTGTCGGTGGAGAATCCGTCGAAGCTGCCGGACGCCTCGAAGATCGCCGAGATCCGCGAGCCGGTCATCACCGCGACGATCTTCGTGCCGCAGGACTACCTCGGCGCCGTCATCACCCTGTGCGAGCAGAAGCGCGGCACCCAGGTGAACCTGCAGTATCACGGCCGTCAGGCGATGCTCACCTACGACATGCCGATGGCCGAGGTGGTGATGGATTTCTTCGACCGGCTGAAGTCCGTCTCGCGCGGCTACGCCTCGCTCGACTACGAGTTCAAGGAATACCGCCCGGCGGATGTCGTCAAGCTCGACGTCCTCATCAACGGCGACCGCGTCGACGCGCTGTCCCTCATCGTCCATCGCGCCAACGCCCAGTACCGCGGCCGCGAGCTGGCGGCGAAGATGCGCGAGTTGATCCCGCGCCAGATGTACGACGTGGCGATCCAGGCGGCGATCGGCTCGACCATCGTCGCCCGCGAGAACATCAAGGCGCTGCGCAAGAACGTGCTGGCCAAGTGCTATGGCGGCGACATCACGCGCAAGCGCAAGCTGCTGGAGAAGCAGAAGGCCGGCAAGAAGCGCATGAAGCAGGTCGGCAGCGTGGAAATCCCGCAGGAAGCCTTTCTCGCCGTGCTGCGGGTCGAATCGAAATAGGAGCTCCCGTGAACTTCGCACTGATCCTGTTCCTGCTGACACTGGCCACCGGCGCCGTCTGGCTGCTCGACCTGCTGGTGATGAAGAAGCGGCGCCAGCCGGGAGCGAAGGAGCCCTGGTGGGTGGAATACGGCGCCAGCTTCTTTCCCGTCATCCTCGCCGTCTTCCTGCTGCGCTCCTTCATCGTCGAGCCGTTCAAGATCCCCTCCGGCTCGATGATCCCGACCCTGCAGGTCGGCGATTTCATCCTGGTGAACAAATACACCTACGGCATCCGTCTGCCGGTCATTAACCGCAAGGTGATCGAGCTGAATTCGCCGCAGCGCGGCGACGTCATGGTCTTCCGCTGGCCGGCCGACCCGTCGCTCGACTACATCAAGCGCGTCGTCGGCCTGCCGGGCGACAAGGTCGCCTGGCAGGACAAGCGGCTCTACATCAACGGCAGCGAGGTGAGCGTCTCGCCGCAGCCGGACTACCTCCACCCCGACCGCCTGTTCTACTCGTCGCAGTATCTGGAAAGCCTGGGCGGCGTCGCGCACCGCATCCTCATCGACAAGGATGCGCCGGCCTACGTCGGCCAGGTGCTGCCGTATCCCGACCGCGACAAATGCATTTACAATAGCTCGGGCGTGATTTGCGAAGTGCCCGCCGGCCACTATTTCGTCATGGGCGACAACCGCGACGCCAGCAGCGACAGCCGCGTCTGGGGGTTCGTGCCGGACGAGAACATCGTCGGCAAGGCCTTCCTCATCTGGTTCAACTTTGGCGACCTGAAACGAATCGGCAGCTTCCAGTGAAGGAGCGCAAAATGAGAAAACAACAAAGGGGCCTCAGCCTGATCGGCCTGATCCTGGTTAGCGCGGTGGTCGTCGGCCTCGCCGTTGTCGGCATGAAGGTGGCGCCGACCGTCATCGAATACTTCACCATCCTCAAGCAGGTCAAGACCATCGCCAACAGCGGCGTGTCGACCGTGGCGGAAGTGCGGCGTGCCTACGACCGCATGGCGTCGGCCGACTACACCGAGAGCATCACCGGCGCCGACCTCGAGGTCAGCAAGGAAGGCAACGACATCGTCATCTCCTTCGCCTACCCCAAGAAGATCCATATCGCCGGAAACGTCAGCATCTGCATCGATTACGCCGGCAGCAGCCGCGGCAGCGGGCCGGCGTTCTAGCTAGCGCCGGGTGAATGAGCGTCACGGCGATCGAGCAGGCGATCGGCTACGCTTTCCGAAGCCGGGAGACACTGCAGCAGGCGCTGACGCACCGCAGCTTCGCCGCCGAGCACAACGAGCGTCTCGAGTTCCTCGGCGACAGCGTCCTCAACTGCGTCATCGCGCAGGCGCTCTACGAACGCTTCGCGCGCGAGCGGGAAGGCGAGCTGTCGCGCCTGCGCGCCAGGCTGGTGCGGCAGGACAGCCTGGCGGAAATCGCCGCGCGCCTCGACCTCGGCCTGCAACTGCGGCTGGGCGAGGGGGAGCTGAAGAGCGGCGGCGCGGGGCGCCCCTCGATGCTGGCCGACGCGCTGGAGGCTTTGCTCGGCGCCATCTTCATCGATGGCGGCTTCGAGTCCGCGCGCGAGGCCGTCCTCCGCCTCTACGAGCCCTTGCTGGCCGAGCTCGACCCGGCGCATTCCGGCAAGGACGCCAAGACCGCCCTGCAGGAGCTGCTGCAGGGCCGGCGACTGGCCCTGCCGCAATACCAGGTGCGCGCCATTCGCGGCGAAGCCCATGCCCAGACATTCGAGGTCGCCTGCCTGATCCCGCAGCTGGGCATCGCCACGACCGGCCATGGGTCGAGCCGCCGCGCCGCCGAACAGGAAGCCGCCCGCCTGGCGCTGGAGCGGGCCGGCGCGAAATGAGCGGCCCGGACGCTTTCCGCTGCGGACATCTCGCCATCGTCGGCCGTCCCAATGTCGGCAAATCGACCCTGCTCAATCGCCTGGTCGGCCAGAAGATCAGCATCGTCTCGCGCAAGGCGCAGACGACGCGCCACCGCATCACCGGGGTGCTGACCCGGCCCGGCGAGCAGTTCGTCTTCGTCGACACGCCGGGCTTCCAGATGCGCCACCGCAACGCGCTGCACCGCCTGATGAACCGCAGCGTGTCGCAAGCGCTCGCCGGCGTCGATCTGGTCCTGCTGGTGGTCGAGGCGGGGCGCTTCACCGAGGACGATGCGCGCATCCTGGCGATGGTGCCGCCGGCCACGCCAGCCCTGCTGGTCATCAACAAGATCGACCGCCTGGCCGACAAGAAGCGCCTGCTGCCCTTCATCGCCGAGATGGACCGGCGCCACCCCTTCGCCGCGATCGTGCCGGTCTCCGCCGCCAGCGGCGACGGCCTCGAGCGGCTGCTCGAGGCGGCGGCGCGCCATCTGCCGGTCGCCGCGCCGCTCTACGGCGAGGACGACCTGACCGATCGCAGCGAACGCTTTCTCGCCGCCGAATTCCTGCGCGAGAAGCTGTTTCGCCGGCTTGGCCAGGAGCTGCCTTACGGCATGACGGTGGAGATCGAGCGCTTCGAGCAGGAGGGCACCCTGCGCCGCATTCATGCCGCGATCATCGTCGACAAGCCGGCGCACAAGGCCATCGTCATCGGCCGCGGCGGCGAGCAGCTGAAAGCGATCGCCAGCGACGCCCGGCGCGACCTCGAAAGGCTTTTCGGCGGCAAGGTCTTCCTCGAAACCTGGGTCAAGGTGAGAAGCGGCTGGGCCGACGACGAGCGCTCGCTGAGGGGGCTCGGCTACGAATGAACAGTTCGCGGGCGACAGGCTGATGGCGACCGGCAAGGGCAGGGTGGATGGCCAGCCGGCCTATGTCCTGCACAGCCATCCTTTCAAGGAAACCAGCCTGATCGTCGAGGCGTTCAGCCGCGATCACGGGCGCATCGCCCTGGTGGCGCGCGGCGCGCGGCGACCGCGCTCCGCCCTGCGCGGCCTGCTGATGGCCTTCCAGCCGCTCGAGCTGGACTGGTTCGGGCAGGGGGAGTTGCGCACCCTGGCGCGCATCGAATGGCCGGGCGGCCAGCCGATGCTGCAGGCGCGCGCCCTGCTGCCCGGGTATTACATGAACGAGTTGCTGCTCAGGCTGCTGCCGCGCGAGGATGCCCACCCGGCCCTGTTCCAGGCCTACGCCGGGGCGCTGCGGGCGCTGGCCGCCGGCGAGCCGGACCAGGCGTCGCTGCGCCGCTTCGAAAAGACGCTGCTGAAGGAACTGGGCTACGGCCCGCCGCTCGACCGCGAGGCCGGCAGCGATCAGCCCGTGGCGCCGGAAAGGCGCTACGCTTACGCTTTCGAGCGCGGGCCGCTGCGCGCCGACGTGGAAGAAAGCACCCGTGAGACGTTTTCCGGCCGGGCGCTGCTGGCCATCGCCCGCGACGACTACAGCGAGGCGGAAACGCTGGCACAGGGCAAGCGGCTGATGCGCATGCTGATCCAGCATTATCTCGGCGAACAGCGGCTGCATTCGCGCCGCGTCTTCATGGAGCTGCAGGAACTGTGATCGAGCTGGGCGTCAACATCGACCACGTGGCGACGCTGCGCCAGGCGCGCGGCACCGCCTATCCCGATCCGCTGGGCGCGGCGCTGCTGGCCGAGGAGAGCGGGGCGGACCTCATCACGCTGCACCTGCGCGAGGACCGCCGCCACATCCAGGATCGCGACGTCGAGCAGCTGCGCGGCAGGCTGAGGACGCGCATGAACCTCGAGGCGGCGGTCACCGACGAGATGGTCGGCTTCGCCCTGCGCGTCCGTCCGCACGACGTCTGCTTCGTGCCGGAGCGTCGCCAGGAGCTGACCACCGAAGGCGGCCTCGACGTCGCCGGCGGCTTCGAGCGCGTGCGCGAAGCCTGCCGCGCCGTCGCCGCCGCCGGCATCCGCGCCTCGCTGTTCATCGATGCCGACACGCGGCAGATCGAGGCGGCGCGCGGGTGCGGCGCGCCGGCCGTCGAGATCCACACCGGGCGCTACGCCGAGGCGGGCACGCCCGAGGCGGCCGCGGCCGAGCTCGAGCGCGTCGCCGCCGCGGCGCGCCAGGCGCGGCGGCTCGGCTTCAAGGTGAACGCCGGGCACGGCCTGCACTACGGCAATGTCCAGCCGGTGGCCGCCATCGCCGAGATCGTCGAGCTCAACATCGGCCATGCCATCGTCGCCGAGGCGCTGTTCTGCGGCTGGCAGGAGGCGGTGCGGCGCATGAAGCGGCTGATGCTGGAGGCACGGCTGCGATGATCCACGGCGTCGGCGCCGACATCGTCGCCATCGCCCGCCTCGAGCGCCTGCTGGCGGCGCATGGCGAGCGCGCCGCCGCCCGCTTGCTGGCCTCCTCCGAGATGGACGCCTATCGCGAATCCTCGCGGCCGGCCGCTTTCCTCGCCAAGCGCTTCGCCGCCAAGGAGGCGCTGGCCAAGGCGCTCGGCCTCGGCCTGCGCGACCCGGCCACCCTGCGCAACATCGCGGTGACGCACCGGGACGGCGGCCGCCCCGGCTTCGCCTGCGCCGCGCCGCTCGAGGCGTGGATGCGCGCGCGCCGTCTGCGCGCCCATCTCAGTCTGAGCGACGAGCGCGACAGAGCCATCGCCTTCGTCGTCGTCGAGAGCGAGGAGGCGGCATGAGCGCGACGCTGCCGCTCGGGCCGCTGATGCTCGACCTGGCCGGTCCGCGCCTGGACGCCGCGGAGCGCCAGGCGCTGCTGCATCCGCTGGTCGGCGGCGTCATCCTGTTCACGCGCAACTTCGAGTCGTCCGGCCAGCTGCGCCAACTGACCGCTGAGATCCGTGCCCTGCGCCAGCCGCCGCTGCTGATCGCCGTCGATCACGAGGGCGGCCGCGTGCAGCGCTTTCGCGAGGGCTTCAGCGCCCTGCCGCCGATGCGCGCGCTGGGCGCGCTGTGGGACGCCAAGCCGTCGCGCGGGCTGGCCGCCGCCGAAGCCGCCGGGCAGGTGCTGGCCGCCGAGTTGCGCGCCTGCGGCATCGATCTCAGCTTCACGCCGGTGCTCGATCTCGACTACGGCGCCAGCACGGTGATCGGCGACCGCGCCTTCCACGGCGATCCGGTGGCGGTGACGGCGCTCGCCGGCGCCCTCATCGCTGGTTTGCGCCGCGCCGGCATGGCCAGCGTCGGCAAGCATTTCCCCGGCCACGGCTTCGTCGCCGCCGACTCCCACGTCGCGGTTCCGGTCGATCGACGACCGGTGCGTGAGCTGTACGCCGACCTCGCGCCCTATCGCGCGCACCGGCGGATGGGCCTCGCCGCCGTCATGCCGGCGCACGTCATTTACGAGGCGCTCGATCCCCATCCGGCCGGCTTCTCGGCCTACTGGCTGCGCTATGTCCTGCGCGGCGAACTCGGCTTCGACGGCGCAATCTTCAGCGACGACCTGTCGATGGAAGGCGCCAGCGTGGCAGGCGGCTACCGCGGCCGCGCCGACGCCGCCCTCGCCGCCGGCTGCGACATGGCGCTGGTCTGCAACAACCCGGAGGAGGCCGCGCGTCTTCTGCGCGAATGGCAGCCGCGGCGCGATCCGCTTTCCGCCGCCCGCCTGGAAAGGCTGCTGCCGGCCATGCCGGCGCCGGCCTTCGAGACGCTGCGTCAGGACGCCGGCTACCGACAGGCCCTGGAGCGGCTCGCCGCGCTCGGGACCTAGGGCGTGGCTCCGGACGCGCCGCTCGAGGAGTGCCGCCTCTGTCCGCGGCTGGCGGCCTATCTCGAAGAATGCCGCCGCGCGCATCCTGGCTACCACGCCCGCCCGGTGCCGCCCTTCGGCGACCCGCGCGCGCGCCTGCTCATCGTCGGCCTGGCGCCCGGCTACCACGGCGCCAATCGCAGCGGCCGGCCGTTTACCGGCGACCATGCCGGCCGGCTGCTGTATGCGACCCTGCACCGCTACGGCTTCGCCAGCCGGCCGCAATCCGTCGCCCCAGATGACGGGCTGCGGCTGAGCGGTTGCCGCATCACCAATGCCGTCAAGTGCGTGCCGCCGCAGAACAAGCCGGAAAGGGAAGAGATCCGGACCTGCAACCGCCACCTCGCCGGCGAACTGGCGGCGGCGCCTCAGGCCAAAGTCATCCTCGCCCTCGGCCTGGTGGCGCACGAGGCCGTGCTGCAGGCGCTGACGCTGCGGCGCAGCCAATGGAAATTCTCGCATGGCGCGCGCCACCGGCTGCCGGACGGCCGCATCCTGCACGACAGCTACCACTGCAGCCGCTACAACACGCAGACCGGGCGCCTCACCGAGGCGGCCTTCCACGCCGTCTTCGACGCCATCCGCGCCGATCTCGCGCCATGAGCGCGTTCGACAGCCAGGCGTTGATCCGCTCGCTGCCCGAGGAGCCCGGGGTGTATCGCATGCTCGACGCCGAGGGGCGGGTGCTCTACGTCGGCAAGGCCAAGGCGCTGAAGAAGCGCGTCGCCTCCTATTTTCGCAAGTCCGACCTGAGCCCGCGCATCCGCCTGATGGTCGCCCAGGTCGCCGCCGTCGAAGTCACCGTGACGCGCTCCGAGGCCGAGGCGCTGCTGCTCGAGAACAACCTGATCAAGCGCCTGGCGCCCAAGTACAACATCCTCTTCCGCGACGACAAGTCCTACCCCTATATCGTGCTGACGGCCGACGCCAGCCCGCGCATCGCCTTCCATCGCGGCCCCTTCGAGAAGGGCGCGCGCTATTTCGGCCCCTTTCCCAACGCCCAGGCGGTGCGTGAGAGCATCCAGCTGCTGCAGCGCATCTTTCTTCTGCGCACCTGCGACGATACGGTGTTCCAGAACCGCTCGCGACCCTGCCTGCTGCACCAGATCGGCCGCTGCAGCGCGCCCTGCGTCGGCTTCGTCTCGCCCGAGGACTACGCCGCCAGCGTGCGCCTCGCCGAGCTGTTCCTCGGCGGCCGGCACGGCGAGGTCATCGACCGGCTGACCGCGGCCATGCAGGCCGAGGCCGGGCAGCTGCGCTTCGAGAAGGCGGCCGCGCTGCGCGACCAGATCCGCTCGCTGCAGAAGGTGCTGCACCGGCAGTATGTCGAGAGCGCCCGCGACGAGGACGTCGACATCGTCGTCGTCGCCGCCGCCCGCGGCCAGATCGTCGTCAACCACGCCATGGTGCGCGGCGGCCGTCACCTCGGCGACAAGGCCCATTTCCCGCAAAACGCGCAGGACAGCAGCGAGGAAGAGGCCTTGTCCGCCTTCCTCGAGCAGCATTACTCCGGCCATCCGGCGCCGCCGCGGGTGCTGCTCAACCTCGAGCCCCAGGCCGGCAGCGAGCAGGCGCTGGCCGGGCTGGCCGGCCACGCCGTCGCCCTGCAGCGCCCGCGCCGGGAAAAGGAACGCGCCTGGCTGGCCATGGCCGAGCACAACGCGCGGCTGGCCCTCGATGCGCGGGCAATGACTTCGGCGAGCGCCGCCGGCCGCCTCGAGCGGCTGCGGCAAGCCCTCGGCATCGCCGAGCCGCTGCATCGCATCGAGTGCTTCGACATCAGCCACACCCTGGGCGAGGCGACGGTCGCTTCCTGCGTCGTCTGTGCCGAGGGGGCCATGAAGAAGGGGGAGTACCGCCGCTACAACATCGGCGGTATCACGCCGGGCGATGACTACGCGGCGATGCGCCAGGCGCTCGAGCGGCGCTACGAGAAGGTCGCGGCGGGGGAGGGCGTGCGGCCGGACCTGATCCTCATCGACGGCGGCAAGGGGCAGGTCGCGGCGGCGCGGGCCATCCTCGCCGAGGCCGGGCTGGCCGACATCCCCGCGGTCGGCGTGGCCAAGGGGGAGGGGCGCAAGCCGGGGCTGGAGAGCCTGCTGCTGCCCGGGACGGACGCGCCGCTGCAGCTGGCCGCAGACGATCCCGCGCTGCATCTGGTGCAGCAGATCCGCGACGAGGCGCACCGCTTCGCCATCGCCGGACACCGCGCCCAGCGCGCCCGGGCGCGCACACGCTCCAGCCTGGATGACGTGCCCGGCATCGGCCCGGCCCGGCGCCGGCGGCTGCTGGCGCAGTTCGGCGGCCTGCAGGGCGTGCGCGCGGCGACGCTCGAGGATCTGTGCCGCGTCGAGGGCGTCAGCCGCAAGCTGGCCGAAGCGATCTACAATCACCTGCATTGAGCGCGCACGCCGATGCCGAACACCATTCCCAACTTGCTGACCTGGGGCCGCATCCTGCTGATCCCGCTCTTCGTCGGCGTCTTCTATCTGGACCACAATTGGCTGGCAGGCCACCGGCAGAACCTGGTGGCGACGCTGATCTTCATCATCGCCGCGCTGACCGACTGGCTCGACGGCTACCTGGCCCGCGTGCTGCGGCAGTCCTCCGCCTTCGGCGCCTTCCTCGATCCGGTCGCCGACAAGCTGATGGTCGCCGCCGCGCTGATCATGCTGGTGCAGTTGGGCAGGGTGGACGCGATCGTCGCCTTCATCATCATCGGTCGCGAAATCACCATCTCCGCGCTGCGCGAGTGGATGGCCAAGATCGGCGCGGCGCGCAGCGTCGCCGTCTCCTTCGTCGGCAAGGTGAAGACCACCAGCCAGATGGTGGCGATCCCGATGCTGCTCTATCACGATCCGCTGCCCTGGTTCGAGCCGCAACGGGTCGGCACCTGGCTGATCTACCTGGCGACGCTGCTGACGCTGTGGTCGATGGCCTACTACTTGAAAATGGCCTGGCCGCACCTGAAGGAAGGCGATTGATCGCGGCCGGCCTCAACTTGACAGTGTAGGCGCCGCCGCTATAATGCACGCCTGTTCCGCGGGAATAGCTCAGTTGGTAGAGCGCAACCTTGCCAAGGTTGAGGTCGGGAGTTCGAGACTCCTTTCCCGCTCCAGATACCCGGGGAAAGCGCGGCCAGCGGCGTTTTCCCCTTTTAGCTTCAAGCCCGGAAATCCGCGGCGGGGTAGCAAAGTGGTTATGCAGCGGCCTGCAAAGCCGTCTACGCCGGTTCGATTCCGACCCCCGCCTCCAAACCTTTCGAGCCATGGGATCGCCCGGATGGCGAAATGGGTAGACGCAAGGGACTTAAAATCCCTCGACCGGAAACGGTCATGCCGGTTCGATCCCGGCTCCGGGCACCAACTGCAAGCTTTCGTCGCCCGCATCTCCGACCTCCCATGATCGTGCTCGAGCTCTCCTGCCCGGAAGGGCATCGCTTCGAGGGCTGGTTTCCCTCGCACGGCGGTTTCGCTTCGCAGATCGAAGCGCAGACCGTGCGTTGCCCGACTTGCGACAGTTCCGAAATCACCCGCCTGCCGACGCCCTGCAACATCGGCACGCAGGGCCGCGCCGAGCGCGTAAGCGAAGAGCCTCGTGATCCCGGAAGGCGCCCGGATATGGTGCTGCGCGCCCTGAGGACCGCCGTGCTGCGCGCCGAGAATGTCGGCGAGAGATTCGCCGAGGAATCGCGCCGCATCCATTACGGCGAGGCCGAGGCCCGTTCCATCCGCGGCAAGACGACGCCCAGGGAAGCGCAGGAATTGGCCGAAGAGGGCATCGACGTCATTCCCTTGCCGTTCAAGCTACCCGAAGAGATGAACTGAAACGCAGTAGCTCGGGCCTTTCAAGCCTCTCATTTGTTATTTAACATAATACACATTATGCGTAATCAAGGCCTCATGATTTCGAGCGTTTTCCCGTCACTCAGTCGCGGGCTCCAGCCTGCCTGAGCGTCTTGGCCACGTTGTCGTAGCCTCCTTCGAGGGCGTACTTGAGCGCGCTGCCGCCGTCCGGCGCACGGTAATCGGCCCGCGCGCCCTTGCCGAGCAACAGCCTGACCACTTCGAGATGGCCGTTCTTCGCCGCCAGCATCAGGGCGCTCGCCTGGTTGGGCGCCAGCGCGTTGGCGTCGGCGCCGCTCTTCAGGAGAAAGTCCACGACTTTGGAATGGCCGCCGAACGCGGCGTAGATCAGCGGATTCCAGCCGGGATGGTTGATTTCCGCGCCAGCCAAAACGAGGAACCTGGTCATCTCCAGCTTGCCGCCCAGCGCTGCCAGCATCAGGGCCGTGTCGCCGAACTGGTTTCTCGCCCT
Organism: Pseudomonadota bacterium; assembly: GCA_963205435.1. Classification (GTDB taxonomy): domain Bacteria; phylum Pseudomonadota; class Gammaproteobacteria; order Burkholderiales; family Rhodocyclaceae; genus Desulfobacillus. The sequence goes on along the minus strand of CAUJIV010000018.1, from coordinate 11,413 downwards.
GACGTTGGCCCGGTGGCCTGCCAGAAATCGAGCCAGTTCCAGATGGTCTTCGCGCGCTGCCAGCATGAGCAGCGTGTTGCCGACCTTGTCGGTCGTATTGACGTCCATGCCGCGCTGCAGGATCGACGATACCGTCTGGAGGTCGTTGCTCTCGACGGCCTGCAGCAGGTCCTCGTAGATTCCGCTCCGGGCGCCACCTGCCGCGAAAACGAGGCATAGGCCGAGCGCGAGTGCCCGGGCTTTCCTTCCTGCAAGCGTCGGCAAAAAAATCGTCATTGCGGGCTTACCTTGAATAGCCTGCAGAAATTTTCCGTCGTGGCGCGCGCCACTTCCTCGAGGCCGATTCCCTTGAGACGGGCGATTTCCTCGGCGACATGGCGGACATAGGCGGGTTGATTGGGCTTGCCGCGATGCGGCTCGGGCGCAAGATAAGGCGAATCCGTCTCGACGAGGATGCGCTCGAGCGGCATCGCCTTTGCCACTTCCTTGATTTCACGCGCGTTCCTGAAGGTCACGATGCCGGAAAAGGAAATGTGGAAGCCGAGGTCGAGAGCCTTGCGCGCCGTGTCGAGGCTCTCCGTGAAACAGTGCATGACACCTCCCGCTTCTCCGGCGCCCTCTTCTTCCATGATGCGCAAGGTGTCCTCGGAGGCATTCCGCATGTGTATGACGAGTGGCTTGGCGGATCTTTTTGCCGCCCGGATGTGGGTACGGAACCTTTCCCGCTGCCACTCCGGCTGCTCTGGGTGCCAATGATAATCAAGGCCGGTTTCGCCGATGCCAATCACTTTCGGGTGGCTGGCCAGTCGGAGCAGGGTTTCCTCGTCCGGCTCGAGGCAATCTTTCTGCTCAGGATGGACGCCGACTGTGGCAAAGAGGTTTCCACGATCTTCGACCAGAGACATCAAGGCCGGCATTCGCTCCAGGCTGACACCGATGCAAACAGCCAGGCCAACTCCGGCCTCTTCCATCGATTCAATGACTTGATCGATGTTTTCCGCCAACCCTGGAAAATCGAGGTGGCAGTGGGAATCAACCAGCATCAAGGAGAGTAATCAGATCGTATGGGTTTGCCGAGTGGTGGGATAACCGGCAAGGAGATTCTCGATTTTCTGCTTTGCCGTCTGGCCCGACTCGTCCTTGCTGAATTGTATGCCGATTCCCTGGCTCTTGTTGCCTTGGGCCTCGCCTGGCGTGACCCAGACCACCGTGCCCGCGATGGGCAACTTTCCAGGCTCATCCATCAGGGAGAGCAGGATGAAGACTTCGTCGCCGATGCCATAGGGCTTGGTGGTCGGCACGAAAATTCCGCCACGCTTCAGATACGGCATGTAGGCGGCATAGAGCGCCGATCTTGAGTTGATATTCAAGGAAAGGACGCTGGGCCGGGCGACGGCTGCTGCTGCCTGCGGTTTTGCGGACTCGGACATGATCCTATCTCATGGTCAGTGCTGTGCGCGCGTAACGAAACAGCATGTCTTCGATGAACAGGCGCGAATTGAGCGGATGCCGGGCGACCGCCCTGATCTTGAGCAGGTCATTGTAGCAATCCAGCAGGGCCGTCAAGTGGCTGCGCTCCGACATGGCGCCGATTTCCTTTGCTTTGCCAGCATGGAATAACGTCATCCCGCAGGATTTCATGAATATTAGATCGAAGACCCACTTTTGCAGCCAGACGACAAGGGTTTCGCGATCCAGCACTACCGCCCCCCCCTCTTTCAGCCAGGCATCCCAGCGAGCCGAGATCGTGACCGCTCCCAGCTGCTCGATTTTCTGAATATCTTTATGAAATTCAACGAAATACTCGTTGTGATGGGCGGCTTTTGCCGCTTCGAGCGGCATGCCTGAAGCATGCGCCAGCATGGCATCTGCCTGCTGTACTCTGGCTTCCTTCAGCCAGGACAAGGCAAGCGCAAGCTCAGGCTTGGGAAAATCGATGATCTGACAGCGGCTGAGCAAAGTAGGCAGGATTTTTCTTTTTCTATTTGTTACAAGCAAAAACAAAGTGGATGGAGGAGGTTCTTCAAGTGTTTTAAGAAGTGCATTGGCCGTTGCCTGATTCATGTTTTCCGCTGGATTCAGCAGGATGATCCGATAGCCTTGGCGATGGGTGCCAACTCCGAAAAAACTGTCGAGCTCGCGTATCTGTCCGATGCGAATTTGATCGGTTTTTCTTTTTTGCGAGGAAGCAGCCTCTTCCGTCCCCTCCTCCTCGGCTGGAGATTCACCGTCTCCTGGCTCTATCATCCTGAAATCAGGGTGATTTCCGGCAAAAAACCAGGTGCAGGACGGGCAACTTCCACAAGCTTCGGCATGACCGCTCGCCGTTTCACATAAAAGTCTTGCGGCCAGGGAATAGGCGAAATCCCTTTTCCCGCCCCCTGCCGGGCCAGACAGAAGCAGGGCATGAGGCAGTCGATCGATTTGATCGATCACTCGCTTCCAGATATCTTTCTGCCATGTATATATCATTATTAACAAATAGATAACAATCTAATTTCAAGAATTCTATGAATATCTTCTATATTATTTGTTGAATCTACTATCATAATCCTTCTTGGCTCCTGCCTTGCGCGATCCAGATAAGCCTGTCGAACCCGTTCGAAGAAACCTCCAGCCTCCAGCTCGAAGCGATCCGGCGCTTGACCAGTTCCTGCCAGCCTCATGCCAGCCGTCGCAGTCGGCAAATCGAACAAAAGCGTCAGATCCGGCCGGAAACCGGCCAGCGTCCAGTCTTCCAGGGTTGCCACCTTCTCGGTCGCCAGCCCCCTTCCTCCTCCCTGGTAGGCGTAGGAGGCATCGGAAAAGCGATCCGACATCACCCATTTCCCGGCGGCGAGGGCTGGTTCGATGACCTTGACCACATGCTCCTTCCTGGCGGCGAACATCAGCAGGGTCTCGGTTTCCGGGTGCATGTCTTCCGACAGCAGCAATGCGCGCAATTTCTCGCCGAGCGGCGTGCCGCCCGGTTCCCGCGTGGAGACCACGTCCTTGCCCTGGCGGCGGAGGAACTCCGCCAGCCAGGCGAGATGGGTGCTCTTGCCGGCGCCGTCGATGCCCTCGAGCGTGATGAACTTTCCGCGCATGCTGTCAATTTCCCCTGCGTAGCTGGTATCGGGCGACGGCGCGATTGTGCTCGTCGAGCGTTCGCGAGAATTGGCTGGAGCCGTCGCCGCGGGCGACGAAATACAGCAAATCGGTCCGGGCCGGATGCAGCGCGGCCTGGATTGAGGCGAGGCCGGGCATGGCGATCGGCCCCGGCGGCATGCCGGCGCGCGTATAGGTATTGTAAGGGCCGTCGGCGAGCAGGTCGCGCTTGCGCAAATTGCCGTCGAACTGGAGGCCGAGTCCGTAGATCACGCTCGGATCGGTTTGCAGCAGCATGCCTCTTCTCAGGCGATTGACGAATACCGAGGCGATCTGCGCGCGATCGCCGGCCTGCCCGGTCTCCTTCTCGATGAGGGAAGCCATGATCAGCGCGTCCCTGGGCGATGCATACGGCAGGCCCTCGTCGCGCGCTTCCCATTCCCGCTGCACGATCTGCTCCATCTGCTCGAGGGCGCGCCGCAGGATCTGCAGGTCCGCGCTGCCGCGGGCGAAGAGATAGGTGTCGGGAAAGAAGCGCCCCTCGGCCGGTCCCGTCGCGCCCAATTCCGCCATGATGCGCGCCTCGGTCCATTCCCGCGTGTCGTGGCGGAGGTCGGGATGCGCGTCGAGCGCGGCGCGAAACTGGCGGAAGGTCCAACCCTCGATCAGGGTCAGCTCCGCCTGGCTGACATCGCCGCGCGTCAGCTTTTCCAGCAACCCGAAGGGTGTGATGCCACGCGCCACCTCGTAGCTGCCGGCCTTGATCTGGCCTGACTTGCCCAGCAGCCGCGCCAGCAGGGTGAAGCGCCAGGCGGGCATGCCGACGCCGGCCTCCTCGATCTGGCGCGAGGCGCTTGCCAGGCTGCTGCCCGGCCGGATGTCGAAGTCGAGCGGGCTGCGCGGAAGGTCGACTGCCGTGACGGCAAACTGAATCAGCACGGCAAACAGCAGGAGCGCGGCGCCGAGCAGCAGGAGGATCAGGCGGGATATCCGGCGCATGGTCTGGCGGGGAGCTGGGAAGGGGTGCGACGGCAAGTGGCTATAATAACCCACCCCCATGGAGAGACCCGAACAACATGAACCCAGTCTGGAAAACCTTTCTCGATAGCCGCGGCGCCCGCTTCGTCGATGGCCGCTTCGAGGATTTCGGCAATGCTCCGGCAGAACTCGCCGCCGCCGCCGCCGGCACCGTGCTGGCGCCGCTGGCGCGCTTCGGCCTGATCCGTGCCAGCGGCGAGGAGGCGGCGCACTTCCTGCATCGGCTGCTCACCAACGACGTCGACCATCTGCCGGCCGAGCGCGCCGAGCGCTGCGGCCTGTGCAGCCCGAAGGGACGCCTGCTCGCCGATTTTTTGCTTTGGCGCGAAGGGCAGGACTACCTGCTGCAGCTCTCGGCCGACATCCAGCCGGCCGTGCTGAAGCGCCTCGGCATGTACGTGCTGCGCTCCAAGGTCAAGCTCGCCGATGCGAGCGAGGACACCGTCCTGCTCGGCCTCGCCGGGCCGCAGGCCGAGGCAGCGCTCGACGCGGTCGATCTCGACGTGCCGGCGGAGGTGCTCGGCGCCAGCCCGTTTCCCGGCGGCGTCCTGCTACGCCTCGAGGCCGGGCACTTCCAGATCGCCGCGTGCGTCGATGCGGCGAGCCGCCTCTGGGCCTCGCTCGCCTCGCGCGCCAGCCCGGTCGGCACGGCGGCCTGGCGCTGGCTGGAGATCGCCGCCGGCGTTCCGCACATCAGCGCCGCGACACAGAAGGAATTCGTGCCGCAGATGGTGAATCTCGAGCTGACCGGCGGCGTCAGCTTCACCAAGGGCTGCTATCCGGGCCAGGAGGTCGTCGCCCGTACCAGATACCTCGGCAAGGTCAAGCGTCGAGCCTATCGCGCCCGCCTCGACGGCGACTGCCCGTCGCCCGGCACCGATCTCTACAGCGCCGACCTGCCCGACCAGTCCTGCGGCAAGGTGATCGAGGCGGTGCCCAGCCCGGCCGGCGGCTGCGAGCTGCTCGCCTCGATGCTGATGGCGAGCGCGCAGGGCGGCGCGGTGCGCGTCGGCAACGCGCAGGGGCCGCTGCTCGAGTTCCTCCCCCTGCCCTACCCGCTCGAATGAAAAAAACATGTGCCTGATCCTGCTCGCCTGGCAGGCGCATCCCGAATACCCGCTGGTGGTCGCGGCCAACCGCGATGAATTCTTCGCCCGCCCCACCGCCGGCGCCGATTTCTGGAATGAAGCGCCGGACGTGCTGGCCGGGCGCGACCTCGAGGCCGGCGGCACCTGGCTCGGCATGTCGCGCGGCGGCCGCTTCGCCGCGCTCACCAACTTCCGCGACTTCTCCCGCAACAAGGCCGGCGCGCCCTCGCGCGGCGAGCTGGTCAGCCGCTTCCTCGCCGGCAGCCAGACGCCGCAGGAGTATCTGGCCGAGCTCGAGGCCGAGCAGCAGCGCTACAACGGCTTCAACCTGCTCTTCGGCGCGGGCGGCGAGCTGCTGTATTTCTCCAATTGCGGCAACGGCGCGCAGTCGCTCGATGCCGGCGTCTACGGATTGTCCAACCACCTGCTCGACACGCCCTGGCCCAAGGTGGCGCGCGGCAAGTCGGCGCTGGCCGGAGCGCTGCAGGCGCTGCCCGACGAGGCGCCGCTGTTTGCGCTGCTGCGCGACGAGCGCATCGCGCCGGACACGGAGCTGCCGCGCACCGGCATCAGCCTGGAGTGGGAGCGGCTGCTGTCGGCGGCCTTCGTCCGCTCGGCCGACTACGGCACGCGTTCCGCGACCGTGCTGCTCGAGGACGTCGCCGGCCGGGTGCGCTTCAGCGAGCAGGCATTCGGCGCCGACGGCCGGCCGGGGCAAAGGAGAGAGTTCGCCTTTGCCGTGACGAACGGGGCTAGCCGATGATCTCCACCGGCGTGCCCGCCGGCACCAGGTCGAACAGCTCGACGATGTCTCGGTTGCCCATGCGGATGCAGCCGATCGAGCCGGGCCGCCCCAGCTCGGTTTCGTCCGGCGTGCCGTGGATGTAAATGTAGCGCCGCATGGTATCGACCTCGCCGAGGCGGTTGCGCCCCGGCTCGCAGCCTGACAGCCAGAGGATGCGCGTCAGGATCCAGTCGCGGCCCGGCTCGGCCTGCGCCAGGGCGGGCGAATAGATTTCCCCGGTCGGCCGGCGGCCGACGAAGACCGTGTTCATCGGCTGGCCGGCGCCGATCTTGGCGCGCACGACGTGTCGTCCGCGCGGCGTGCAATGGCTGCCGCGCCGCTCGCCCGCCCCCAGTCGTGACGTCGACACCGCATAGCTGCGCAGCAGGCGGCCGTCGGCGTCGCGCAGCTCGAGAATCTGCCGCGGCAGCGCGACGCGGATTTCCATCTCAGGCGGTCTCGCGCCGGCCGCGCCGCGCCGCGAAGAAGCTGGCAAGCAGAGACGCGCACTCCTCGGCCAGCACGCCGCCGCGGACTTCGGCGTGGTGGTTGAGGCGCTTCTCGGCGAACAGGTCGATGACGCTGCCGCAGGCGCCGGTCTTCGGGTCAGGGGCGCCGAAGACGACGCGCTCGATGCGCGCGTGCAGGATCGCGCCGGCGCACATGGCGCAAGGCTCCAGCGTGACGTAGAGCTGGCAGCCGGGCAGGCGGTAATTGCCCAGCAGGCCCGCCGCCGCGCGCAAGGCGGCGATCTCGGCATGCGCCGTGGGGTCGTGGCGCGACACCGGCGCGTTGCAGCCGCGGCCGATGATCTCGCCCTGCCGGACGACGATCGCGCCCACCGGCACCTCGTCGAGCGCGCCGGCCTGGCGCGCCAGGCGCAGCGCCTCGCGCATGAAATCCTCGTCGTTGCTCATGGGTCCCCTGGCGATGGGCGTGATCCGTTCAATGGCCGATTCTTGCCGCAAGCCGCCGCACGGCGCCAGCGGGAATCCCGCGACGCCGTCGCGGCCATGCTGCATTTTAATGACGTTTTCGCCATCAGCGGCGCACGCGAAAAAATTGATGGCGGAATCCTTTGACAGCCCGGCCTGATTGTTCTAGAACCAACAATGTGTATACCAAACAATAATGCGGCCGCCGGAAGGGTTATTGCGCGCGCCGGCGCGTTCGCGGAGGACTCCCGCATGCGACGCCTGACCGACCTCGTCATCTCGCTGCTGGCCACGCTGGCGGCCTTCCTGCTGTCCCTGCCGTTCTGGCGCGACTTCGGCTACTTCGCCGAATCGCGGTCCTACTGGCTGGCGTATTTCTTCCTCGGCTTCATCCTCGCCGTCTACGTCTTCTACACCTTCATCGGCAGCCTGCGCATCGTCTTCCGCCATGCGCGCGAGGACGCGCTGGCAACAGGCGAGGCCGAGCAACCGGGAGCGCGGCCATGAGCTGCTCCTCCGAAGACAAGAACTGCGAGACGCCGCGGCGCAACGCCGCGCTCATCGTGCTGGTGCTGATGGCGGTGATCTTCCTCGTGCTGTCGGCCTTCTCCTTCGTCGATTCGCGCGGCCAGGTGACGCCCGACCAGATCAGCTACAAGGGCTTCTCCGCCGACGAGGGCAAGCGCGTCTTCCAGGCCTACAACTGCATGGGCTGCCACACCATCGTCGGCAACGGCGCCTATCTCGGTCCCGACCTGACCAAGGAATACAAGCATGCCGGCCCGGCCTGGCTCGAGGCCTTCCTCCCCTCGGCCGGCAGCTGGCCGACGGCGGCGGCGGTGCGCACCCACCTGGCGACGCCCGAGCAGCTGGCGCTGGCCGAGGCGGCGTCCTGGGACGACTACCTGGCGAAATATCCTGGCAGCGGCGAGCGCATCGAGCGCCGCGGCGGCCAGCCCACGCACATGCCCAACCTCGCCTTCCGCGAAGGCGAAGTGGCCAAGCTGATCGCTTTCCTCAAATACACCTCGGCCATGGACAACGAGGGCTGGCCGCCGGCCATCCTCAGCGGCGACCTGCAAAGGCGCCTCGCCCTCGCCGGCGGCGCGCAGGCCGCCGCGCCTGCGACTTCCTCCGCCGCGGCCCCGGGCGCCGCTGCGCCCGCCGTCGCTGCCGATCCGGTCAAGCAGGGAGAGCAGCTGGTCGCCAGCCTCGGCTGCGTCGCCTGCCATGCCACCGACGCCTCGCGCAAGGTCGGGCCGGGCTGGGGCGGCGTCTATGGCCATGAGGTCGAGCTGGCCGACGGCAGCAAGGTGAAAGCCGACAAGGACTACCTGCGCGACTCGATCCTCAAGCCCAATGCGCAAGTCGTCGCCGGCTTCCCCGCCGGCGTGATGCCCAGCTACGAGGGCCAGCTCAAGGACGACGAGCTCGACGCCGTCGTCGCCTACCTGGCTTCGCTCTCCGACAAGAAGGAGCAGCCATGAAAATCACCTATCCCAGCCAGCGCCTGAGCCTGCGCTTCTTCATGCTGATGCTGCTGTTGTTCGGCCTGCAGGTCGCGTACGGCCTGCTGCTGGCGGCGCAGCAGGCCGACCCCACGCTGCTCGCCGGAACGCTCAACTTCAACGTCATCCGCGCCTCGCACCTGACCCTGGGCATCCTCTGGATCGTCTGCGGCTTCGTCGGCGCGACGCTGTTCGTCGCGCCGCTGCTCGCCAGGCGCGACATCGCCGCGCCGGCGCTCGTCAAGTTGCTGTTCTACGCGCTGATCGCCATCGTCATCTGGAACGTGTCCACCCAGGTGCTGTCGATGCGGGGCGAGGCCGGCTGGTGGCTGGACCAGCCCTGGCTGATCAACGGGCTGGAATATCTCGAGGGCGGCCGCATCTTCGGCTTCGCCCTGCTCGTCGGCTTCATCCTGCTCGCCTTCATCGTGCTGCGCACCTTCCCGCCGGTCAAGCAGTGGAACGAGGTGCACTGGGGGCTCGGACTGGGCATCTCCGCCCTGGTGCTGGTGTGGATCTTCGGCCTGTTCTACGTCTCGCGCCTCGACCTGCAGGAATATTTCCGCTGGTATGTCGTGCACTACTGGGTCGAGGGCGTCTGGGAGGTCATCCACATCAGCCTGATCGGCATCCTCATCGTGCTGATGTTCAAGGCCTCGGTGCGCTCGGTCGGCTTCGCCGTGTTCTGGGGCATCACCCTGGTCTGGCTGTCGGGCCTGATCGGCAACGCCCACCACTATTTCTGGATCGGCACGCCGGAGTTCTGGCAGTTCTGGGGCTCCTTCTTCAGCGCCATGGAGCCGGTGCCGCTGGTGTTCTGCTTCTGGCACATCTACCTCGACGCCCACGCCAACAAGCGGCCGCTGGAGAACGCGCCGGCCTTCTACTTCATCCTCGGCTCGACCGTGCTCGAGCTGGTCGGCGCCGGCATCCTCGGCTTCGTCATGACCTTCGCCCTGACCAACGCCTGGTCGCATGGAACCTGGATCACCGCCGGCCATGGCCACCTGGCGCTGTTCGGCACCTTCGGCATGCTCGGCATCGGCGCCGCCTACTGGGCGGTGCCGGCGGTGCGCAAGGCGCCCGACTTCGACCAGCGCCTCGGCAAGCTGGGCTTCTGGTTCCTGTTCACCGGCATCCTCGGCATGGCGCTCAGCTTCGCCTTCGGCGGCATGGTGCAGGCCTACGTCATCCGCATCCTCGGGCTGGAATGGGTTGGCGGCGACGTCGCGCCGGCCATGGGCGTCTTCAAGCTGACCCTGCCGCTGTTCGGCTTCCTCTTCGCCGCCGGCGCCGCCATCGTCATCTACGACCTGGCGACCCTGGGCAAGCCGGCGCCGGTGCCAAGCGAGATCCTGCCGGCCACCGGCTGGCGCCGCCCCCTGAGCGGCTTCGAGGCCGGCATCTGGCTCGCCTTCATCTGCCTGTTCGGCATGGTCATCACCTTCAGCCTGCTCGCCTTCAACCTGCCGCGCGTGCGCGTCGAGGGCGACCCGACCCTGCCCTACCTGCTCGGCGGTGTCGGCTACCTGGGGCTGTTCGGCGTCACCCTCGGCTTCGTCCTGCGCTTCACCGCCTCGCTCGGCGCCCGTCTGCGGACGCCGGCGCCGGCCGCGCCGACGCCCGACCTCTCGGTGGCGACATGAACCCTCCGTAAAAACAGCAACTTGCTTTGCTTCCGCCGGGCGCGCTTCCTCCGCCCGGCTTTTTTTTGAAAAATTTTTTGCCGAATCCGGAAACGCGGCGACTCTCCCCTGCATCGAATGTTCAGGAAAGAACAGTTCGTTCCTGAATTTAAGAACGCCAACTCGTTGATTCCTCTATTTTTACTCAGCAGTCGCCAATATAGGCGACAGACGGGGCTTTGAAGAATGAGCGAACGAGTCTTGGCATTTGCTGGAGTTTTGCAAGCTGCGCCTCGATTTTGTCGCGCAGTTTTTCTCCTTTCTGCAAAGGTCGCCTTGGTGCGTCGTGCAACACGGGGCGTCCTCGAGACTCCCATGGAAGCCAGGGCCTCGGGATCACCCTGCTCATAGAAATCTGGTGGGGTGATGTAGAACGTCTCGTCACCCGCAAAGTACTCATCGACCTCAGGGGAGCTCAGGTAGAGTTGAGAAGGCTTCACGAGCTTCAGATCGTCCCTGTTGCTCGAGAGGACCCCGATGAGAAATGCAGTGGTCCTGATGGCTTCAAGAAGCCTCCCCTTTTTCTCGTAGGAGTCAGTAGCAAGCCCAGTGACGACGATTCGGAAGTCCTTCTTCCAACGGGAGACACTGACTTCCTTCTCGGCCTTTCGGTACTTCGGAAGGATCCTGGTCAGGGCAAAGTCGGCGAGGTCTGGAGGGCCGAGATCCAAGTCGTCCTGCAGGAAGTCGACGACGTCTTGCTTGGTCAGCAGGGATGCCTTGACCATCGGGAGGCCGTTTAGCTCGACAGAACCGTCTTTCGGCGGCAAGTAGGCGTTTGGCTGGCCATCCTTACCCTTCGGGACCACATGTTCCCCGCTCTCGAGCCGAACGATCGCGATGCTGTGGAACGCATAGATGCTCGACTTTGCGACGTAGCTCATGAAACGCATCAGCCACTCATCGCTCTGCGCCTTCAAGAAGCCGGCAGTCAATCGGGACGCCATGCTCTCGGCAGACACTTCCACGTCGACGGCCAAGGGCTCCGATGCCCACTCAGCCTTTTGAAAGTAGCCGGGTTGGGAACGTCGCCTCCCCACGAGCAACTGATACAGCGCCGGATACCTGGCGCTCGTCAAGGCCGGGTTCAACCAGCGAACGCCTTCAATACCGAACAAGGTCTCCAGCTGCTCGGTATCAAAGACCTTCTTGGTTACGCATGAGGCTCAGCCTGTGAGCCAGTAGGGGTAGCAAACTGGCATCGCTTGATTTCACAAGGAGATAGGTGATGCCGAGAAACAAGGTGCAATTTCAGAAGGGCATGAGTTTGAGCGAATTCTTGGAGCGG
>CAUJIV010000017.1 GCA_963205435.1 Pseudomonadota bacterium | reverse complement strand
TTTTGCGCGCCTGCGGCTCCAGGCTCGGACCGAACCACGGAAGTCGAGTCGTGAGCGGTCGTTTGCCCCTCTCCCCCAACCCCTCTCCCCGGAGGGACGAGGGGAGCGTTTTGCGCGCCTGCGGCGCCAGGCTCGGACGGGCCGCCGCATGATGAACCTGATGGAGGCGGCGCTGGCCACCGAGGGCACGCTGCTGCACGGCGACGCGCGCATCGAGGGCGTGTCGACCGATTCGCGCAGCCTCGCCAGCGGCGAACTGTTCGTCGCCCTCGCCGGGGCGAATTTCGACGGCCACGATCATGTCGCTGCCGCCGCTGGGCGCGGCGCCGCGGCGGCGATGGTGAGCCGGGCCTGGGCCGAGGGCGCGGGGGCGGCGGCTGGGCGGGGCGGCGCGCTGCCCTTGCTGGCGGTGGCGGACACGCGGCGGGGGCTCGGCGCGCTCGGCGCGTGGTGGCGCTCGCGCTTCGCGCCGGCCCTGGTCGGCGTCACCGGCAGCAACGGCAAGACGACGGTGAAGGAGATGACGGCGGCGATCCTGCGCGCCCAGGCGCGGCGCGACGGCCTCGACCCGGCGCTGGCGGTGCTGGCGACGCAGGGCAACCTCAACAACGACATCGGCCTGCCGCAGATGCTGCTGCGCCTGCGCGCCAGCCATCGCGCCGCGGTGCTCGAGATGGGCATGAACCATCCGGGCGAGATCGCCTACCTGACCGGCCTGGCGCGGCCGACCGTGGCGCTCGTGAACAATGCGCAACGCGCGCACCTGGCCGGGCTGGGCGGCATCGCCGGCGTGGCGCGCGCCAAGGGCGAGATCTTCGAGGGGCTGGACGAGGGCGGCACGGCGGTGATCAATGCCGACGACGCCTTCGCCGGCCTGTGGCGCGAGCTGGCCGCCGGCCGGCGCATCGTCGGCTTTGGCTTCGAGCAGCCGGCCGAGGTGCGCGGGCGCGCCGAATGGCAGGCCTTCGGCAGCCGGCTGGCGATCGAGGCGCCGCAGGGCCGGCTGGAGGTGGCGCTGGCCGTGCCGGGGCGGCACAACGCGATGAACGCGCTGGCCGCCGCCGCCGCCGCGCTGGCGGCGGGCGCCTCGCTCGAGGCGGTGTCGGAAGGCCTGGCCGGCTTCACGGGCGTGGCCGGGCGGCTGCAGCTGCGACCGGCCGCCGGGGCGCTGCTGATCGACGACAGCTACAACGCCAATCCGGATTCGGTGCGCGCTGCCATCGACGTGCTGGCGGCCACGCCGGGGCGCAAGATCCTCGTGCTCGGCGACATGGGCGAGACCGGCCGCGAGGCGGCCCAGTTCCACGACGAGATCGGCGGCTACGCCAAGAGCCAGGGCGTGGACCGGCTGCTGGCGCTGGGCGAGCTGAGCGCGCTGGCGGCGCACAACTTCGGCGAGGGCGGCCGCCATTTCGCCGGCGTCGAGGCGCTGCTGGCCGAGTTGCGGCCGCAGCTCGCGGAGGGCACGGCGGTGCTGGTGAAGGGCTCGCGCTTCATGCGCATGGAGCGCGTGGCGGAGGCCATCGCCGACGCCGGCGCGGAAAACGGAGGCGCCGCGAAGCGGCGGGCGCGGCATGCTGCTTGAGCTGACGCAATGGCTGGCGAAGGACCTGCGCGCCTTCAACGTCTTCGGCTACATCACGCTGCGCACGGTGCTGGCGGCGCTGACGGCGCTGGCGATCTCCTTCCTCTTCGGCCCCTCGCTGATCCGCTGGCTGGCGGCGAAGAAGATCGGCCAGGCGGTGCGCGACGACGGGCCGCAGAGCCACCTGACCAAGAGCGGCACGCCGACCATGGGCGGCGCGCTGATCCTCATCGCCATCGGCGTGACGACGCTGCTGTGGGGCGACCTGCGCAACCGCTACGTCTGGGTGGTGCTGCTGGTGAGCCTCGGCTTCGGCGCCATCGGCTGGGCCGACGACTGGCGCAAGGTGGTGCGGCGCGATCCGAAGGGGCTGTCGGCGAAGATGAAGTTCCTGCTGCAGTCGCTGATCGGCGCGGCGGCGGCGCTGTTCCTCGCCGCCACGGCGACGCTGCCGGCGCAGACCGAGCTGATCGTGCCCTTCTTCAAGAGCGTCGCCTACCCGCTCGGCATCGCCGGCTTCTTCATCCTCAGCTATTTCGTCATCGTCGGCACCAGCAACGCGGTGAACCTGACCGACGGCCTCGACGGGCTGGCCATCATGCCGACGGTGATGGTGGCCGGGGCGCTGGCCATCTTCGCCTATGTCGCCGGCCATGCCGGCTTCTCGCGCTACCTCGGCGTGCCCTACATCCCCGGCGCCGGCGAGCTGGCGGTGTTCCTCGGCGCGCTGTGCGGCGCCGGGCTCGGCTTCCTCTGGTTCAACGCCTACCCGGCCGAGGTGTTCATGGGCGACGTCGGAGCGCTGGCGCTGGGCGCGGCGCTCGGCACGGTGGCGGTGGTGGTGCGGCAGGAGATCGTGCTGTTCATCATGGGCGGCGTCTTCGTCGTCGAGACGCTGTCGGTGATGATCCAGGTGGCCTACTTCAAGGCCAGCGGCGGCCGGCGCATCTTCCTCATGGCGCCACTGCACCACCACTACGAGCTGAAAGGCTGGAAGGAAACGCAGGTCGTGGTGCGATTCTGGATCATCACGATCATGCTGGTGCTGTTCGGGCTGTCGACGCTGAAACTGAGATGAGTAGATTCGCGAAGAATCGCACCGCGGTTGCGTTGGGGGAGACTCACCTTGGCGCGCAGCGGCAAGGTGATGGCGACACCCAACGCACCTCAGAGATTCTGGATTTTGCTGAAACTGAGATGAGTAGATTCGCGAAGAATCGCACCGCGGTTGCGTTGGGGGAGACTCACCTTGGCGCGCAGCGGCAAGGTGATGGCGACACCAAACGCATCCGCGCGGTTCTGGATCATCACGATCATGCTGGTTCTGTTTGGGTTGTCCACGCTGAAACTGGGATGAAAACGCTTATGACACGGAGGACACAGAGGCACGGAGGACACAGAGAAATTCCTGGTGTTTTCCCTCTTTGTCATGACGATCATGCCGGTGCCGTTCGGGTTGCCCATCCTGAAACCGGGATGAGAAAGATGTTTTCAGCGCGCAGGCGCGAGGGACGCAGGAATGCCGGCCTGGGCTGGCTGTCGATCTTCCTGCTGGCGTTCTTCGCCGCCTCGCAGACGCCGCGGCGGGAGCGATAGGGCGGGATGGGCAGCTTGCGCGACAAGTCGGCGCTGGTGCTGGGACTGGGCGAGTCGGGCCTGGCCATGGCGCAGTGGCTGGCGCGCCAGGGCGCCCGCGTGCGCGTCGCCGACACGCGCCAGGCGCCGCCCTTCGCCGCCGAACTGGCGCGCGTCGCGCCGGCCGCGCGGCTGCAGACCGGCGCCTTCGGCGAGGAAATGCTCGACGGCGTCGAGCTGCTGTGCGTGTCGCCCGGCCTGGCGACCGACGTGGCGCCGCTGAACGAGGCAAGACGCCGCGGCATTACCGTCAGCGGCGAGATCGGGCTGTTCGTCGATGCCCTGGCCGAGCTCGACCTGCGCGCGCGCTGCAAGCTGCTGGCGATCACCGGCACCAACGGCAAGACGACGACGACGGCGCTGACCGGCGCCCTGTGCCGCGCCGCCGGCAAGGTGACGGCGGTGGCCGGCAACATCGGCCCGGCGGCGCTCACGGCCCTGATGGCCTGCCTCGACGCCGGCCGGCTGCCCGAGGTGTGGGTGCTGGAGCTGTCGAGCTTCCAGCTGGAGACGACCGCCTGTCTGGGAGCGGATGCCGCTGCCGTGCTCAACCTGAGCGAGGACCATCTCGACCGCTACGCCGGGATGGCGGCGTATGCCGCCGCCAAGGCGCGCATCTTCGAAGGCGCCGGCGCCCAGGTGCTCAACCGCGAGGATGCGCGCGTGATGGCGATGGCGCGCCCCGGCATGCGGCAGCTGAGCTTCGGCCTCGACGCGGCGGCCGCGCCGGATGACTTCGGCCTGGCTGGCGGCTGGCTGACGCAGGGCGGCGAGCGCCTGATCGAGGCCGGGGCGCTGGCGCTGCCCGGCCTGCACAACGCGGCCAACGCGCTGGCCGCGCTGGCGCTGTGCCAGGCGATCGGCCTGGCGCCGGCGCCGCTGCTGGCGGCACTGCGCGAGTTCAAGGGCCTGCCGCACCGCGTCGAGCGCATCGCCGACATCGACGGCGTCGCCTGGTACGACGATTCGAAGGGCACCAATGTCGGCGCCACGGTGGCCGCCTTGCGCGGCCTCGGCGGCCGCATGGAGGCGGGCGGCAGGATCGTCCTGATCGCCGGCGGCGACGGCAAGGGGCAGGACTTCGCACCGCTCGGCCCGGCGCTGGCCGCCCATGCGCGCGCACTGGTGCTGATCGGCCGCGACGGCGGCCTGATAGAGTCAGCCGTGGCCGGCTGCGGCGCGAGTCCGCGGCGCGCCGACGACATGGACGAGGCCGTGCGCCTGGCGGCGGCGGCGGCGCGCGCCGGCGACGCCGTGCTGCTGTCGCCGGCCTGCGCCAGCTTCGACATGTTCCGCAACTACGTGCATCGAGCCGAGGCGTTCGCCAGTTCGGTGCGCGCGCTGGCGGCCGCGCGGCAGGAGGCGTCGTCGTGAGCGCCGGCCAGGCCCTGCGCCACTGGCAGGCCAGCCGGCCGGCGCGGCCGCAGGAACTCGACCCGGCGCTGCTGTGGTCGGCCCTGACCCTGCTGCTGTTCGGGCTGGTGATGGTCTATTCGGCTTCCATCGCGACGGCCGAGGGCAGCCGCTTCACCGGCCACCAGCCGGCGTACTTCCTCATTCGCCACGGCGTCTTCCTCGCCGTCGGGCTGATCGCCGCGGTCATGGTGTTCCAGGTGCCGCTGCGCGCCTGGCAGCAGGCCGCGCCCTGGCTGTTTCTCGCCGGCGTGGTGCTGCTGGTGCTGGTGCTGGTGCCCTTCCTCGGCCGCGAGGTGAACGGCGCGCGGCGCTGGCTGCCGCTCGGCCTGGTGAACCTGCAGCCCTCGGAGCTGATGAAGCTCTTTGCCGTGCTCTACGCCGCCGACTACACGGCGCGCAAGCTCGCCGACATGGGCAGCTTCCGCCGCGGCTTCGTGCCGATGGCGCTGGTGATGGCGCTGGTCGGCGGCCTGCTGCTGCGCGAGCCGGACTTCGGCGCCTTCGTCGTCATCATCTGCATCGCGCTGGGCATCCTGTTTCTCGGCGGCATCAACGGCCGGCTGTTCGCCATGCTGTTCGTCTTCCTGGCGGCGGCCTTCGTCGCGCTGATCTGGTTCTCGCCCTATCGGCGCGAGCGCATCTTCGGTTTCATGGATCCGTGGTCGGACGCCTTCGGCAAGGGCTACCAGCTGTCGCACGCCCTGATCGCCTTCGGCCGCGGCGAATGGCTCGGCGTCGGCCTCGGCGCCAGCGTCGAGAAGCTGTTCTACCTGCCGGAAGCCCACACCGACTTCCTGCTGGCGGTGATCGCCGAGGAACTCGGCCTCGCCGGCGTGCTGGCGGTGATCCTGCTCTTCGCCCTCATCGTCCAGCGCGCCTTCGCCATCGGCCGCCGGGCGCTGCAGCTCGAGCGCGTCCATGCCGGCCTGGTGGCGCAGGGCATCGGCATCTGGATCGGCGTGCAGGCCTTCATCAACATGGGCGTGAACATGGGCCTGCTGCCGACCAAGGGCCTGACCCTGCCGCTGATGAGCTTCGGCGGCTCGGGCATCCTGGCCAACTGCGTGGCGCTGGCGATCCTGCTGCGGGTGGATTATGAAAACAGGGCACTCATGCGGGGACAGGCCGCATGAGTGCCCTGTTTCGGCGGAGGCTAACGTGAGCGTAGCGAACGTTAAGCGAATGAACTTGAGCGGCCGTAGCCAAAACCGCATGTTGTGCGGGGGCAGGCCGCATGAGTGCCCTGTTTCGGCGGAGGCTGACGTGAGCGCAGCGAACGTCAAGCGAATGGACATGAGCGGCCGCAGCCAGAATCGCCTGCTGATGCGGGGGCAGCCGGCATGAGGAAGACCCTGATGGTGATGGCGGGCGGTACCGGCGGCCATGTCTATCCAGGCCTGGCGGTGGCCGAGTATCTGAACGCGCGCGGCTGGCGCATCGTCTGGATGGGCAACCCGGACGGCATGGAAGCCAGGCTGGTGCCCGCGCGCGGCTACGAGATGGCCTGGGTGCGGGTGAAGGCGCTGCGCGGCAAGGGGCTGCTGCGCGCCCTGCTGCTGCCGGCGCAGCTGCTGCGCGCCTTCTGGCAGGCGCTGCGCCAGCTGGCCCGCTTCAAGCCGAACGTGGTGCTCGGCATGGGCGGCTATGTCAGCTTCCCCGGCGGCATGATGGCGGCGCTCTGCGGCCGGCCGCTGGTGGTGCATGAGCAGAACTCGGTGGCGGGCCTGGCCAACCGCGTCCTCGCCGGCGTCGCCGAGCGCGTGCTGACCGGCTTCCCGGGCGTGCTGAAACGGGGCGTGTGGTGCGGCAATCCGGTGCGCGCCGAAATCGCCGCGCTGCCGCCGCCGGCGCAACGCTATGCCGCGCGCAGCGGACCGCTCGAATTGCTGGTGATCGGCGGCAGCCTCGGCGCCCAGGCGCTCAACGAAACCGTGCCGCGGGCGCTGGCCCTGCTGGCCGAGGCCGAGCGGCCGCGCGTGACGCACCAGTCCGGCGCCAGGCAGATCGACGCGCTGCGCGCCGCCTATGCCGCCGCCGGCGTCGCGGGGGAACTGCTGCCCTTCATCGATGACATGGCGGCGCGCTATGCCGCCGCCGACCTGGTGATCTGCCGCGCCGGCGCGCTCACCGTCGCCGAGCTGGCGGCGGCCGGCGTCGCCAGCGTGCTGGTGCCCTATCCGCACGCGGTGGACGACCACCAGAGCGGCAACGCGCGCTTTCTCGTCGAGGCCGGCGCCGCCCGGCTGCTGCCGCAGGCGGAACTGACGGCCGAGGGGCTGGCCGCGCTGCTGCGCGGGCTGACGCGCGAAGGGCTGGCGGAAATGGCGGAGAAGGCGCGCGCGCTGGCGCGGCCGGAGGCGGCGCGCGCCGTCGCCGAGGCCTGCATGGAGGTGGCGAAATGAGATGCCAAGCTCATTTGACGCAGAGAACGCAAAGAGCGCAAAGGCGCAAAGGACGCAAGGAAATATCGAGAGAGTTCTCTTTGCGGTCTTTGCGTCTTCGCGTCCTTTGCGTTGAAAGCGGTTTGATCAGCGGTGCCGGCCATGAGGCATAAGGTCCGCCGCATCCACTTCGTCGCAGCGCACGCGCGCAGTCGCGTGCGCTCCTGCCTGGGGCGGCTGCGCGGCGCAGCACCGGGTGAAAGGAAGGCGCGAGCGTTCTCGCCGCGCGCCGCCGATGCCGACGAGGCGAGGCATGAAGCATAAAGTCCGACGCATCCACTTCGTCGGCATCGGCGGCTCGGGCATGAGCGGCATCGCCGAGGTGCTGCTCAACCTCGGCTACGAGGTGAGCGGCTCCGACCTCGCCGCGAACGCGGCGACGCGACGGCTGGCGGCGCTCGGCGCGCGTGTGTGGCGCGGCCACGCCGCCGAACAGGTCGGCCAGGCCGATGCCGTCGTCGTGTCCACCGCGGTCGGCGAGGACAATCCCGAGGTGCGGCTGGCGCGCGAGCGGGAAATTCCGGTCGTGCCGCGCGCGCTGATGCTGGCCGAGCTGATGCGCCTGAAGCAGGGCATCGCCGTCGCCGGCACCCACGGCAAGACGACGACCACCAGCTTGGTGGCGAGCGTGCTGGCCGAGGGCGGACTCGATCCGACTTTCGTCATCGGCGGCCGGCTGGCCAGCGCCGACGCCAACGCGCGCCTCGGCACGGGCGAATTCCTCGTCGCCGAGGCCGACGAGTCCGACGCCTCCTTCCTGCACCTGACGCCGGTGATCGCCGTGGTGACCAACATCGACGCCGACCACATGGAGGCCTACGGCCACGACTTCGGCCGGCTGAAGCAGGCCTTCGTCGACTTCCTGCAGCGACTGCCCTTCTACGGCGCGGCCATCCTCTGCGAGGACGACCGCAACCTGCGCGAGATCATGCCCGCCGTGAGCAAGCCGATCATCCGCTACGGGCTGGCCGAAACGGCGCATTTTCGCGCCGTCGACGTGCGCCACGACGGCGCCCGCATGCGCTTCACCGCGCTGCGCCCGGGCGCGGCGCCGCCGCTCGACGTCACGCTCAACCTGCCCGGCGCGCACAACGTGCTCAACGCGCTGGCCGCCATCGCCGTCGCCGAAGAGGTGGGCGTGGCCGACGCCGCCGTCTGCAAGGCGCTGGCCGAGTTCAGGGGCGTCGGGCGCCGCTTCCAGCGCCACGGCGAGGTCGCCCTGCCGGGCGGCGGGCGCTTCACGCTGGTCGATGACTACGGCCACCACCCGGCCGAGATGGCGGCGACGCTGGCCGCCGCCCGCGGCGCCTTTCCCGGGCGTCGCCTGGTGCTTGCCTTCCAGCCGCACCGCTACACGCGCACGCGCGACTGCTTCGAGGATTTCGTCCGGGTGCTGGGCGGCGCCGACGCGCTGCTGCTGACGGAAGTGCATGCCGCCGGCGAGGCGCCGATCGTGGCGGCCGACGGCCGCGCGCTGGCGCGGGCGGTGCGCGTCGCCGGCGCGCTGGAGCCGGTCTTCGTCGAGGACGTCGGCGAGCTGCCGCGGCAGATCCTGCAAATCGCGCGCGACGGCGACGTGGTGCTGACCATGGGCGCCGGCTCGATCGGCGGCGTGCCGGGGAAACTGGTGGAAAAGCATGACTAAAACGCTTTCAACGCAGAGGGCGCAAAGACGCAAAGAAAGGCCAGGCATTTGTTTTTCTTTGCGCCCTTTGTGTCTTTGCGTTCTTCGCGTTGGAAGAGGTTTGACGCCGGTTGACGGTGCAGAAGCATGGACATGTCCGAACTGAAGCGACTGGAGAGCGGACTGCGCGGCGAGCTGCGCTTCGGCGAGCCAATGGCGCGCCACGTCAGCTGGCGCGCCGGCGGCGCCGCGGCGCGCGCTTATTTCCCCGCCGATCTCGAGGACCTCGCCGCCTTCCTGCGGGCGACGCGCATCGACGAGCCGCTGCTGCTGGTCGGGCTGGGCAGCAACCTGCTGGTGCGCGACGGCGGCTTCGACGGCACCGCCGTGGTGCTGCAGGGCACGCTCGACGGCCTGGCGCTCGACGGGCGGCTGATCCGCGCCGAGGCCGGCGTCCCCTGCCCGAAGGTGGCGCGCTTCGCCGCCGAGGCCGGCCTCGCCGGCGCCGAATTCCTGGCCGGCATCCCCGGCACGATGGGCGGGGCGCTGGCCATGAACGCCGGCTGCCACGGCGGCGAGACCTGGGCCATCGTCGAGCGCGTGCTGATGCTCGACCGGCGCGGCGAGCTGCGGCTGCGCACGGCGGCCGACTTCGAGATCGGCTACCGCCATGTCGGGCTGCGCGCGGCCAGCGACGAGCTGTTCGCGGTCGCCTGGCTGCGCCTCGCCGAAGGCGACGGCGCCGCCTCGCGCGCGCGCATGCGCGAGCTGCTGGAGCGGCGCATGAGCAGCCAGCCGCTGTCCCTGCCGAACGCCGGCTCGGTGTTCCGCAACCCGCCCGGCGACCACGCCGCGCGGCTGATCGAGGCGGCGGGGCTGAAGGGCCTGCGCATCGGCGGCGCCGAGGTCTCGCGGCAGCACGCCAACTTCATCGTCAATCCGCAGCGCAGCGCGACGGCGGCCGACATCGAGGCGCTGATCGAGCGCGTGCAGGCGGCGGTGCGGGAGAAGTTCGGCGTCGAACTGGCGCGCGAGGTGCGGATCGTGGGAGAGAAGCCGTGAGCGCCAGGGACTTCGGCAAGGTGGCGGTGCTGATGGGCGGCGCCTCGGCCGAGCGCGAGATCTCGCTGATGTCGGGCGCGGCGGTGCTGGTGGCGCTGCGCCAGGGCGGCGTCGACGCCCACGCCTTCGATCCGGCCGAGCGACCGGTCTGGGAGCTCGGTCGCGAGGGCTTCCGCCGCGTCTTCATCGCCCTGCACGGCCGCGGCGGCGAGGACGGCA
>CAUJIV010000016.1 GCA_963205435.1 Pseudomonadota bacterium | reverse complement strand
GCGCTGCCGCCGGGCAGTACGCAGGCCAGCCCGCGCGCATTCAGCGCCGCGGCAAGGGCGAGCCAGTCGGCCTCCGGCCACAGCTTGTTGGCGCGGCTGCTGGCGGTGAGCAGCACGCAGTAGGGCACGGCCGGCAGCCAGGGCGCGACCAGCGGCGCGGCGGCGATACCGTAGTCGAGCGGCAGGTCGGGCGCGTAGCCGAGCGCTGCGGCGGCCAGCCAGCGGTTGCGCTCCACCGCATGCAGGTTCTTCGGGATGACGTAGGTGGCGTCGTAGAAGCGCGCGGCGAGTGGCTCTCGCGCCGCCTCCACAGCATAGCCGGCGCGCTTGCCCCACGCCTGGCGCGCGAGCAGGGCGCTCTTGACGAGGCCCTGCGTGTCGAGCACCAGGTCGTATTGCTCCACCCGCACCGCGTCACGGTAGGCGCGCAGCTCGCGCCAAGTGGCGGGAGACAGGAGAGCGCGACGCCAGCGCCGCACCGCCACCGGGATCACCTGACCCACCGCCGGATGCAGGCGCGGGATGTCGGCGAAGCCTTCCTCCACCACCCAATCGATGCGCGCCTGGGGAAATCGCGCACGGATGTCGCTCGCCACCGGCAGGTTGTGCACGACGTCGCCGAGGGAGGAGGTTTTGACGAGGAGGATCTTCATGGGCGGAGAATTATACCCCGTCAATGACTTATGCTAGACTTAGTCCGCTAACCTAGTCCGCTGGAGGGCTGATGGGAACCATGATCAACGTGCACGAAGCCAAAACCCATTTTTCGAAGTTGCTGGAACGCGCCCATGCCGGCGAGGAAATCGTCCTGGCGAAAGCCGGCAAACCCTACGCCAAACTGGTGCCGCTGACCAGCGAAAAACCGCGCCGTCAGCCGGGGCGGTTGAAGGGTCTGATGACGGATGCCTTCTTCGAACCGCTGCCGCCCGAAGAACTCAAGCTGTGGGAAGAAGGCTGGCCGGGCGATCCGCTCAACGAGGGCAAATGAAACTGCTGCTGGACACCCATACCCTGCTTTGGTGGTTCATCAATGATCGGCGCCTGTCCGCGCCGGCGCGGGCGGCAATCCTCGATGAGCGGAACGAAATCCGCGTCAGTGCCGTCAATGCCTGGGAAATCGCCACCAAGAACCGGCTCGGCAAGCTGCCCGAGGCGAAGGATGCCGCCCCTCGTTTCATGGAACTGGTCGCCGCCGACGGATTTCACCTTCTCAATCTGAGTTGCGAGCATGGCCTCAGGGCAGGAGGCTACCCGAACAGCTATGGCGATCCCTTCGACCGCATGCTCGCCGCCCAGGCCGAGATCGAGAGCCTGACCCTGGTCACCCGCGATCCGGTCTTCCGGGCATTTCCTGTCGAGGTGCTTTGGTAATTCGATAAAAATCGGTACGATAACGAACGACCAGCAGGCACAGCCATGCGCACAATCGGCAACCGCATTGAACGACCCATAACCTTCTCGGCCTCCGGTGCGCTGCTTGCCGAGGGCGCCCGCTTCAACGACGACCTCCATCGGCTGCCCACCGGCGACCGCACCCTCATTCGCAAGGGTCTTTATCGCTTCAAGAGCTTCGATGAAGCCAACCGGCACGACCTTGACTGCATCGTCGCCGCGATGGCGCGGGCCGCCGTGGATCGCGCCTGATGGCAGAGTACAGTCGTCCCGCTACGCTCGAAGATCTGAAGACCTTGATCCGGGCCTTGAACGAGCAGGGCGCCGACTATCTCCTGATTGGCGGCTATGCCCTCTTCGCACACGGCTATCACCGTGCCACGACCGACATTGACGTGCTGGTTCCGGCAAGCCGGGAGAGTGGCCGCAAGATACGCGAAGCCTTGATGATCCTGCCCGACCGGTCTGCCAGGGATATCGATCCGGCCTGGTTCGAGGAAGGAGAGAACATCCGGGTCGCGGACGCCTTCGTCGTGGACCTGATGCTCAATGCCAATGGCGAAACCTATGAGACGCTGAGGCAGTATGCCGAGACGGTCGATATGGAGGGTGTCCAGGTGCATACCGTCAATCTTGAGGGCCTGCTGCGGACGAAACTGACCGGGCGCGGCAAAGACGTAGCTGACCGCATCATTCTGGAGCGGGCCCTGGCGGCTTGTCGCCAAGAGGCGGAAGACAGATTGAAGCCGTGACATCCCTGAACATCTGAAAATGAAAGGCCTCATCACCGGCGCCGCCGGCTTTGGTTCCGGCATAACTCCCGCTTCGCGGGCATTAACCTCCTCTGAAACCGGCGCAAGAAAATGAAAGTCCTGGTAACCGGTTGTGCCGGTTTTATCGGCATGCATGTGGCGCAGCGCCTGCTGCAGCGGGGCGACGAGGTCGTCGGCATCGACAACCTGAACGACTATTACGATGTCCGGCTGAAGGAGGCCCGCCTCGCGCAGCTTGCGCCTGAGCCGGGGTTCCGCTTCGCCCGCCTCGACGTCGCCGACACCACCGCCATCGCCGGCCTTTTCGACAACGAAGGCTTCGACGGCGTCATCCACCTCGCTGCCCAGGCCGGCGTGCGCTATTCCCTTGTCAATCCTTACGCCTACGTCCAGTCCAACCTCGTCGGCTTCGTGAACATCTTCGAGGGCTGCCGCCACGGCAAGGTGCGTCATCTCGTCTATGCCAGCAGTTCCAGCGTCTATGGTGGCAACACCCGGATGCCCTTCTCCGAGCACGACCGGGTCGACCATCCGGTCAGCCTCTACGCCGCCACCAAGAAATCGAACGAGCTGATGGCGCACGCCTACAGCCATCTCTTCGGCCTGCCCGCCACGGGCCTGCGCTTCTTCACCGTGTATGGCCCGTGGGGCCGGCCGGACATGTCCTACTTCCTCTTCGCCGACGCCATCCTTGCCGGCCGGCCGATCGACGTCTTCAACCACGGCCGCATGCGGCGCGACTTCACCTACATCGACGACATCGCCGAGGGCGTCGTGCGCGTGCTTGACCGGCCGGCCGAGGCCGACCCGGGCTTCGACAAGGAGCGCCCCGATCCGGCCGCAAGCTGGGCGCCGTACCGCATCTACAACATCGGCAACCACCAGCCCGTCGAGCTGATGGCTTTCATCGGCGCGCTCGAAACGGCCTTGGGAAGGCAGGCCGAGAAGCGCTTCCTGCCGATGCAGGACGGCGACGTGCCGGCGACCTGTGCCGACATCGACGAACTGCGCGCCGCCACCGGCTTCCACCCGGCGACCCCGGTGGAGGAGGGCGTGCGGCGCTTCGTCGAATGGTATCGGGGCTATTACGACGAGGCTCGGTTTTAGCCGCATCGGGTAGCCCTGATGTGGCGGCCTGAGCCATGACCGTACTTCGCCCGGCAAAGAGATTTTTTCAGCAGGCTGCCGTTCCACAGAAGCTGAGAATCTATCCTTTTGATTAGGATAAATATCGTATAATCTGTCCTTCGTGGAAGTCCAATTAAGGAATATTGTCCGCCAGAAAATCGTCGACAGCTTGGCGGCGCCGTTGCCGACGCTGACGCGCCGGGATATCCGCCTGCCGAAAATCCGCAACAAGGCGATGGCGCTCATCGGCATGCGGCGCAGTGGCAAGACGAGCTTTCTCTGGCAGGAGTTGACACGCCGCCATGAGGGAGGCGTCGGTCGGGAGGGTCTGCTTTACTTCAGTTTCGAAGATGAGCGGCTTGCCGGCATGTCGGCGCGCGAGCTCGGCTTCGTGGTGGAGGAGTATTACCGCCTCTATCCGGACTGGCGGGACGGTCGACGCGCGACATTCTTTTTCGATGAAATCCAGGCCGTTCCCGGCTGGGAAAGCTTCGCCCGTCGCCTGCTCGACAGCGAGGCGATCGACCTCTTCCTGTCCGGCTCCTCGGCCAAGCTGCTGTCCCGCGAGGTGGCGACCAGCATGCGCGGGCGTGCTGCCGAGGTCGTCGTCTATCCGTTCAGCTTTCGCGAAGTCCTGCGCCATCACGGGAGCGAGCCGAAGAAGCCGATTGAGCAGCTGACCAAGGCCGAACGCTCCGCAATTGACCGGTACTTGCAAAACTATCTGGTGACGGGGGGCTTCCCCGAGTCGCAGGGCCTGGACAGCCGCGACCGGCTTGAACTGCTAAAGGGATATGTCGATGTCGTCCTGCTGCGTGACATCATCGAGCGCCATGCGATATCACATCCGCTGGCCTTGCGCTGGCTGGTGCGCCAACTGCTCGGCAATCCGGCAGGTTCCTTCAGCATCAGCAAGTTCTACGGCGACCTCAAGTCACAGGGCATTGCCGTCGCCAAGGATACCCTGCATGGTTTTCTCGGCCATCTCGAGGATGCCTTCCTCGTGCGAGTGGTTTCCCTCGCCACCGATTCGGAGCGCCGCCGCATGGTCAATCCGCGCAAGGTGTATCCGATCGATCCCGGCCTGATTCCGGTTTTCGACCGCTCGGGCAAAGCCAATCTCGGCCATGCACTGGAAGTTTGCGTGCTGCTCGAGCTTGACCGGCGTGGTGCGGAAGTGAGTTACGTGCGCACACCGGGAGGCAGCGAAGTCGACTTCCTGGTTCGCTATCCGGCCGGCGGCGAGGAATTGATCCAAGTCTGCGCCAGTCTTGACGATCCTGCCACGCGCGAGCGCGAACTGCGGGCACTGGCTGAAGCGGCCTTGATCCATCCGCGTGCCGCGCGCAGCCTGATCGTGCTCGACATGCCGGTGGCGCTGGACGTACCACAGGGCACCACGCTGCACCGAGCAGCGGACTGGATGCTTAATGCGGAAATCTAAGGTTACCAAAATCTGGCATTACTCTTGCCCAAGCCCATGATATCGTGCTAGATTCGCAACCGTTCAATGATTGAACAGATATTCGTGACGCCTCGCGAAACCGCCCACTATCGCGTTCTCCGTCTGATCGAGGACCAGCCCGAAATCAGCCAGCGCGAGCTGTCGCGCGCGCTGGGCGTGAGCCTCGGAAAGACCCACTACCTGCTCAAGGCGCTGCTCGACAAGGGCCTGGTCAAGGCTGACAACTTTCGCCGCAGCGACAACAAGCGCGCCTATGCCTACCTGCTCACGCCCAGCGGCATCGCGGCCAAGCTCGACCTGACGCGGCGTTTCCTGCAGATCAAGGAAGCCGAATACCGGGTCGTGCGCGAGGAAATCGAGCAACTGCGTTTGGAGCTCGATGCCGTCGCAGGCAGTGCCTCCGCCCGCCAAAAACAGCGGGCCGAAAAAGTCCCCCTTGAAGCGCCACCGGCCCATGCCAGAGCAGCCGGCCGACCCCAGAGCCGGCAAGCCGGCAGGTGAACCTCGCCCTTCCATCAAGCCAACATGAGCCTCGACAACCTTCTCGCCAGCATTCAAGACCGCAGCGCAATCATCGGCATCGTCGGCCTCGGCTACGTCGGCCTGCCCCTCATGCTGCGCTACTCAGAATCAGGCTTTCGCGTGCTCGGCATCGACATCGACGGCGACAAGGTCGCGCGCCTCAACAAGGGAGAGAGCTACATCGAGCATATCCCCGCTTCGGCGATTGCAGAGGCCCGTCGCCGCGGCTTCGAGGCGACGGCCGACTTTTCCCGCGGCGCCGAGGCCGACGCCCTGATCATCTGCGTGCCGACCCCGCTCAACCGCCATCGCGAGCCCGATCTCAGCTTCGTCCTCGACACCATGGATGCCCTGACGCCGCATCTGCGCCGCGGGCAGATCGTCTCGCTCGAGAGCACCACCTACCCCGGCACGACCGACGAGGAACTCAGGCCGCGCATCGAGTCGCGCGGCCTCAGGGTCGGCGAGGACGTCTTCCTCGTCTATTCGCCCGAGCGCGAGGATCCCGCCAACCCCGACTTCGTCACCAAGACCATTCCCAAGGTCTGCGGCGGCGCCACGCCGGCCTGCCTGAAGGCCGGGGTCGCGCTCTATGGCGCGGCGGTCGACCGCGTCGTCGAGGTCAGCTCAACCCGCGCCGCCGAGATGACCAAGCTGCTTGAGAACATCCATCGCGCGGTGAACATCGGCCTGGTCAACGAGATGAAGATCATCGCAGACCGCATGGGCATCGACATCCACGAGGTGATACGCGCCGCGGCCACCAAGCCCTTCGGCTTCGTGCCCTATTACCCGGGTCCCGGCCTTGGCGGACACTGCATTCCCATCGATCCCTTCTACCTCACCTGGAAGGCGCGCGAATACGGCCTGCAGACCCGCTTCATCGAACTGGCCGGCGAAGTCAACCGCGCCATGCCGCAATGGGTGGTGGGCAAGATAGCCGAGGCGCTCAACGAGCGCGGCCGCGCCATTCGCGGCTGCCGCGTGCTGGTGCTCGGCATCGCCTACAAGAAGAACGTCGACGACATGCGCGAGTCGCCGTCCGTCGAGCTCATGGAGCAGCTGGTCAGGATGGGAGCGGCCGTCGAGTACTCCGACCCGCATGTCCCCGTCTTTCCGAAGATGCGCCAGCATCACTTCGACCTGAAGAGCGTGCCGCTGACGCCCGAGAGCATCGCCGGCTACGACCTCGTCCTGCTCGCCACCAACCACGACGCCTTCGATTACGGGTTGATCGCCAGCCACGCCAGGCTGATCGTCGACACGCGCGGCGTCTATCTCCAGCCCGCCGCCAACGTCGTCAAGGCCTGACCATGCGCCACTACCCCGCCCCCATACGCGACCGCAAGATCCGCTTCGCCCTCGTCGGCTGCGGGCGCATTTCCAGGAACCATTTCGGCGCCATCGATGAGCACGCGGAGCGCGCCGAGCTGGCCGGCGTCTGCGACATCGATCCGGCGGCGCTGGAGAGGGCGGTGGCCGCGACCGGCGCCAGGCCGTACGCCAGCATCGATGCCCTGCTCGCCGGCGCCGACGCCGACATCGTCGTGTTGACGACGCCGAGCGGGGTGCATCCCGAGCAGGCGATCAAGGTGGCCGAGGCCGGCCGCCACGTCATGACGGAAAAGCCGATGGCGACGCGCTGGCACGACGGCCAGCGCATGGTCGCCGCCTGCGACCAGGCCGGCGTGCGGCTGTTCGTCGTCAAGCAGAACCGGCGCAACGCCACCCTGCAGCTGCTCAAGCGAGCCGTGGAGAAGCAGCGTTTCGGCCGCATCTACATGGTCAACATCAACGTCTTCTGGACGCGGCCGCAGGAATACTACGACAGCGCATCGTGGCGCGGCACCTGGGAGTTCGACGGCGGCGCCTTCATGAACCAGGCCAGCCACTACGCCGACCTGCTCGACTGGCTGATCGGGCCGATCGAGAGCGTGCAGGCCTACACCGCCACGCTGGCGCGCAACATCGAGGTGGAGGACACCGGCGTGATGAACATCCGCTGGCGCTCGGGGGCGCTCGGCTCGATGAACGTGACCATGCTCACCTATCCGAAGAACCTCGAGGGCAGCATCACCATCATCGGCGAGAAGGGCACCGTCCGCGTCGGCGGCGTCGCCGTGAACGAGATCCAGCACTGGGAGTTCGCCGAGCCGGACGAGGACGACGCGAAGGTCAAGAGCGCCAGCTACGAGACGACTTCCGTCTACGGCTTCGGCCACCCGCTCTACTACGACAACGTGATCAGGGTGCTGCGCGGCGAAGCCGAGCCGGAAACCGACGGGCGCGAGGGCCTCAAGTCCCTCGAAACGCTGATCGCCTGTTATCTCTCGGCGCGGGACGGGAAGCGAATATCGCTGCCGCTGGATTATTGAAGTTGTCAGCTATCAGCTATCAGTGAGCAGTTACTGACAGCTGACAGCTGAAAACTGATAGCTAAAACAAAATGAAATTCGAGGATTTGGAGGTTTGGAAACGGGCAGCCCGATTGAGCGCAGAGCTATACCGCTACTTTGCCAAACACACAGACTACGGGTTTCGGGACCAGATTACACGGGCCGGACTGTCGATACCCAGCAACATTGCGAAGGTATGGAACGGGAAACCACTGCAGACAGAACGCGCTTCCTGACAATCGCCAAAGCCTCATGCGGCGAGTTGCGCACCCAAATCTACATAGGCATGGAAATCAATTACATAGACCGCGAGCAAGGCAAGCACTGGATACAAGAAACCCAGGAACTCTCAGCCATGCTCATCGGCCTCTCCCGCTCCCTAAAAAGCTAGAACCAGTAGCTGACAACTGATAGCTAAAAACTGATAACTGCCCACTATGCCCATAGACATTCACCCCACTGCCATCGTCGACGAAGGCGCTCGCATCGGCGACGCCACCCGCATCTGGCACTGGACGCACATCTGCGCCGGCGCCCGCATCGGCGAGCGCTGCTCCTTCGGCCAGAACGTCTTCGTCGGCAACGACGTGGTGATCGGCAACAACGTCCGGGTGCAGAACAACGTCTCCATCTACGACGCCGTCACGCTGGAGGACGACGTCTTCTGCGGCCCGAGCATGGTGTTCACCAACGTCAGCAACCCCCGCTCGGCGGTCAGCCGCAAGCACGAGTACCGCCGCACGCTGGTCCGGCGCGGCGCCTCGATCGGCGCCAATGCGACCATCGTCTGCGGCCACGAGGTCGGCGAATACGCCTTCGTCGGCGCCGGCGCGGTCGTCACCAGGGATGTGCCGGCCTATGCGCTGGTGGTCGGCGCGCCGGCTCGCCGCATCGGCTGGATGTGCCGCTGCGGCGTCCGCCTGGACAGCGCCACCGGCGAAGCAGCCTGCCCCGAATGCGGCACCCGCTACAAAATCACGGAAGCCACCTGCACCCCCGCGAACTGACAGCGCCCCATGTCATCTGCCAACTGCCCACTGACAACTGACAGCTGAAAAATGCACTTCATCGACCTCAAGACCCAATACGCCGCCCTCAAGGAGGCCATCGATGCGCGCATCCAGAGGGTGCTCGATCACGGCCAGTACATCATGGGTCCCGAGGTGCGCGAACTCGAAGAGAAGCTGGAAGCCTGGACCGGCGCGAAACACTGCATCACCGTCGCCTCCGGCACCGAGGCCCTGCTCATCTCCCTCATGGCGCTGGGCATCCGCCCCGGGGATGAAGTCATCACCACGCCGTTCACCTTTGTCGCCACGGCGGAGGTCATTGTCCTGCTTGGCGCCAGGCCGGTCTTCGTCGACATCCAGCCCGACACCTGCAACATCGACCCCTCCTTGATCGAGGCGGTGATCACGCCGCGCACCAGGGCCATCATGCCGGTCTCCCTCTACGGCCAGCCGGCCGACATGGACGAGATCAACGCCATCGCCGCGAAGCACGGCCTGCCGGTGATCGAGGACGCCTGCCAGAGCTTCGGCGCCTCCTACAAGGGCAAGAAGAGCTGCAACCTCTCCACCATCGGCTGCACCTCTTTCTTCCCGAGCAAACCACTCGGCTGCTACGGCGACGGCGGTGCCATCTTCACCGGCGACGACGCGCTGGCGAAAGCCATGCGCGAAATCCGCGTGCACGGCCAGGAGCGGCGCTACTACCACACCCGCGTCGGCGTCGGCGGCCGCATGGACACCCTGCAATGCGCCATCGTCCTCGCCAAGCTAGACCGCTTCGACTGGGAAATAGAACGCAGAAAACAACTAGGCACCCGCTACAACAACCTGATAACTGCCAACTGCCAACTGCAAACTGCCCACTGCCAACTGCCCACTGTCCACTCAGACCGCACAAGCGTCTACGCCCAATTCACCGTGTTCGTCGAAAACCGCGACGCCGTCGCCAAGCGCCTCAACGAGCAGTGCATCCCGACCGCAGTGCATTACCCCGTGCCGCTGAATCAGCAGCCCGCCTACAAGGCTGCTAGCGGCGGAAGCGTCACGCCGGTGTCCGAACATGTTGCGCAGCGAGTCGTGAGCCTGCCGATGGGGCCCGATCTCGGCTTTGTCGACCAGGACAGAATCGTTGACGCCCTCGGGCAGGCGGTTTCGGCCACGGCCGGTACGCAAACTGCTTGAGCGCTACAAACCCTTTCATTCATTTCAATCTGACAGGCAAAGGAAAAACAATGGACATCAAAGGCAAGAAACTCGTTGTGATTGGCGGCGCGGGCCTGATTGGTTCTCACACGACAGACCTTCTGCTCAAGGAAGACGTCAAGGAAATCGTCATTTACGACAATTTTGTCCGAGGCCGTGTCGAAAACCTGAACAACGCCCTCATGGACCCCCGCGTGCGGATCTTCGACATCGGCGGCGACGTCATGCAGACGGACATTCTCGAGGCCGCCCTCGACGGCGCAGACGGCGTCTTTCATCTTGCCGCTCTCTGGCTGCTGCAGTGTCACGACTTCCCGCGCAGCGCCTTCGATGTGAACATCCGCGGCACTTTCAACGTCATGGAGGCGTGCGTCAAGAAGGGCGTCAAGCGCCTGGTCTATTCCTCCTCGGCCTCGGTGTATGGCGACGCGGTGCGCGAGCCGATGGACGAGGACCATCCCTTCAACAACAAGAACTTCTACGGCGCGACGAAAATCTGTGGTGAAGCCATGCTGCGCGCTTTCCACCATCGCTATGGCCTGAACTACGTCGGCCTGCGCTACATGAACGTCTACGGCCCGCGCCAGGATTATCACGGCGCCTACATCGCCGTGATCATGAAGATGCTCGACACCATCGACAAGGGCGACGGCCCAACCATCCTGGGCGACGGCAGCGAAGCCTTCGACTTCGTCGCGGTCGAAGACTGCGGCAAGGCCAACGTCTGCGCCATGAAGGCCGAGGCGACGGATCGCTCCTACAACGTCGGCACCGGCAAGCGCACTTCGCTGAAGGAACTGGCCGAGATGCTGATCAAGATCACCGGTTGCCAGAAGCCGATCAACTACGCGCCGCGCAGCCAGGCCACCCTGGTGCGCAACCGCATCGGCTGCCCGAAGCTCGCCAAGCAGGACATCGGCTTCGAGGCGACGATCGACCTGACCGAAGGCCTGAAGCGCCTGATCGAATGGCGCAAGAGCCACAAGGCCGAAGTCGAGGCGCGCCGTCGCGCAGTCGGGCTGCCGGTCTGAACGCGAGGCGACCATGACACGAATCCAGCCAGTGACCCTCTGGTTTACTGGGCTCTCAGGCGCAGGCAAAAGCACGCTGGCCCTCGAGGTCAGGGAGCGGCTGCTGGCTGGCGGTAATGCCTGCTTTGTTCTGGATGGGGATGTCGTGCGCAGCGGCTTGAATCGGGATCTCGGCTACAGTCCGACGGACCGTAAGGAGAATATCCGCCGAATAGCCGAGGTTTCCAGGCTGTTTAACGAGGCCGGAGTAGTAACCATTGCCGCGTTGATCTCGCCATATCGTGAAGACCGTGATATGGCGAGATCGATTATCGGCACTTTCCGATTCGTGGAAACGCACTTGGCTGCCGATCTGGAAACTTGCGAACGCCGGGACCCAAAAGGGTTGTACGCTAGAGCACGTATGGGACTGATTCCGGAGTTCACCGGCATCTCCGCCCCCTACGAGCCGCCATTGAACCCGGAACTTTCCATCCCAACAGGTACAGAGGAAAAGGATGTCTGCGTCAGACAGATCATCGAATATGTCTCGTTCAAATACCAGACACTGCCCTCTGACAACTGCCAACTGATAACTGAAAACTACTCAGCAGTCGCCAATATAGGCGACAGACGGGGCTTTGAAGAATGAGCGAACGAGTCTTGGCATTTGCTGGAGTTTTGCAAGCTGCGCCTCGATTTTGTCGCGCAGTTTTTCTCCTTTCTGCAAAGGTCGCCTTGCCGT
>CAUJIV010000015.1 GCA_963205435.1 Pseudomonadota bacterium | reverse complement strand
CTGCGACGGCTCGCCGTTTCCGACCAGCATCGGCGCCAATCCGCAGGAGACCATCTACGGCCTGGCGGCGCGCAACGCCAGCCGGCTGGCCGAGGAGCTGAGCGGCCGGCCGGCGCCGGCGCTGGCCTGAGCGATACGGGAAAGGAAGGGGAGGGGAGGGACATGAAGGCGGCAACCCTGCATCGGCTGATGCTCGCGGGCGAGGCGCTGTTCTACCTGCTGATCGGCTTCGTCACGGTGACGCGCCTCGGCTGGCTGCCGCGCCAGGCCGTTGGTCTCGCCATGGTCCTCGCCGTGCTTGGCCGCGCCGTCATCATCGCCACCACCTTCCTGTTCTCGCGGCTCTACGCGGCGGCGCCGCCGCCCGGCTGCGCCATCGGCGCCGGACGCGGCATCGCCATGGCGCTGCGCGAGCTGGCCGCCTTCACCGTGCTGTTCAGCGCCGTCATGCCCTTCGAGGGCCTGCTGATGCGCGGCGACCGTCTCGGGCGGCGCGAGGACGGCCGCCCGCCGCTGCTGCTGGTGCATGGCTACCAGTGCAACCGCGGCTTCTGGATCTGGCTGCGCCGCCGCCTCGATCAGGCCGGCTGGCAGGCGGCGACGATCAGCCTGGCGCCGGTGTTCGGCGGCATCGACGGCTATGTCGACCAGCTCGAGCGGCGCATCGACGAAGTCTGCCAGGCGACCGGCAGCGAGCGCCTCATCCTCGTCGGCCACAGCATGGGCGGCCTGGTGTCGCGCGCCTACCTGCGGGCGCGCGGCAGCGGCAAGGTGGCGCGGCTGGTGACGCTCGGCTCGCCCCACCATGGCAGCCGGCTGGCCCTGCTCGGCATGGGCGAGAACGCCCGCCAGATGATCCCCGAAAGCGGCTGGCTGGCCGGCCTGAACGCGCCGGGCGCCGCACCGCTGCCGGCGGCGGCCGCTTCGATCTACAGCTGCCAGGACAACTACGTCATGCCGCAGGACAGCCCGCGGCTGGACGGCGCCAGAGAGGTGCCGCTGCCCGGCATCGGCCACCTCGAGATGGCCTTCTCGCCCGAAATCGCCCGGCGGCTGCTGGAGGAACTGGAACGGGCGTAAGATCGCCCGGAGCCTCTCAGGGGCGATGTCAGGCAGCGTGGCCGGGCGAGCCCGCCGGCTGCAGGCGTTTCAGCACTTCATCCCCGTGGTTGCGGCAGTCCGGATCGTCGATGACGTCGGCGATCTTCCCGTTCTCGTCGATGATGAAGGTCACCCGCTCGTTCAGGCCGGCAAGCGTGCGCGCCACGCCGAGGAGGCCGGAGCCGGCCGCGCCATACGCCCTGGCCACCGTCCGGTCGGTGTCGGCGAGCAGAGGAAAGTTCAGGCGATGCTTCGCGGCGAACCTGCGGTGCGAATCCTCGCCCTGTGCCGAGACGCCGAGGATGGCGGCGCCGCTTGCCGCGATGTCGCGGTTGGCGTCGCGCAGCGAGCAGGCCTGGGCGCTGCAGCCGGGCGTATCGTCCATCGGGTAGAAATACAGCACCAGCTTCCTGCCGCGGAAATCCGCCAGTCGGATGGTGCTACCGTCGGTGGCATGACAGGAAAAGTCCGGGGCGAGATCGCCGGGTTTCGGTTTCACAGGGTTATCTGTCGGTAATAAACGCTCTCAACGTAGAGATCGCGGAGGCGCGGAGGACGCAGAGAAATTCGAATGGTTTTCTCTGTGATCTCTGCGTCTCCGTGTCCTCTGCGTTGAAGGAGGTTTTCTTCAGAAATGGATTCCGCGCATCAGCTGGCTGAAGGCGACCTGGTCGGCGCTCGGCTGGACCGGCTCGCCGTCCTTGCGGCCGCTGGCGGCGACCGAGTCGGGGAACATGCGGAAGCTGGTGTTCATGATGATCTGCGCCAGCTTCGGCGAGACGGCGTGCACCACCTGGCCGAAGACGCCCAGCCGCGTGGCGATGCGCACCGGCTTGTGCACGATGGCCTCGACCACCAGCTCGGCGGCCTCCTCGGGCGCGAGCGTCGGCACGCTCTGGTAGAGCTGGGTTGGCGCGATCATCGGCGTGCGCACCAGCGGCATGTTGATGCAGGTGAAATCGATGCCGCGGTCGCTGAATTCCGAGGCGGCGCAGCGCGAGAAGGCCTCCAGCGCCGACTTCGAGGCGACGTAGGCGGAGAAGCGCGGCGCGTTGGTGAGCACGCCGATCGAGGAGATGTTGACGATGTGGCCCTTTTTCTTCGCCAGCATGCCGGGCAGGAAGCCCAGGGTCAGGCGCACGGCGGCGAAGTAGTTGAGCTGCATGCAGCGCTCGAAGTCGTGGAAGCGGTCGAAGGAGTTCTCGATGGCGCGGCGGATCGAGCGACCGGCGTTGTTGACGAGGAGGTCCACGCCGCCGTACTCCGCGGTCACCTGGCGGACGAAATCGTCGCATTCCTCGTGGTTGGCGATGTCGGCCGAGTAGGCGATGAGCGGCAGGCCGGCGGCCTCGAATTCGCGCTTGGTCTCGGCCAGCTTTTCCTTGTCGCGGGCGACGATGACGGTGACGGCGCCGGCCTCGGCCAGCTTGCGGGCGACGGCCTTGCCGATGCCGGACGAGCCGCCGGTGACGAGCGCCACCTTGCCCTGCACGCGGCCCTTCAGCGTGCGGTCGATGAACAGGTCGGGGTCGAGGTGGCGCTCCCAGTAGTCCCACAGCCGCCAGGCGTAGCTTTCCAGCGGCGGCACGGCGATGCCGCTGCCGGCCAGGGCGCGCGTCGTTTCGCGGCAGTCGAAGCGCGTCGGATAGTTGACGAAGTCGAGGATGTCGTCGGGCAGGCCAAGGTCCTTCATCACCGCGTTGCGGATGCGCCGCACCGGGGTGAGGGCGAGCAGGCTCTTCTTGACGCCCCTCGGGATGAAGCCGAGCAGGGCGGCGTTGATGCGCAGGCCCATGTCCGGCGCATGGGCGGCGCGGGCGAAGATCTTGAGGACGTCGCCGACGCGGTGCGGATGCGGGTCGGTCAGGTGGAAGCACTTGCCGTCCTCGCCCTCGAGATGAGCGATGTGGTCGGTGGCGTCGACGACGAAATCGACCGGCACCAGGTTGATGCGGCCGCCCTCGATGCCGATCGACGGCAGCCACGGCGGCAGCAGGCGGCGCACGCGCTGGATCAGCTTGAAGAAGTAATACGGGCCGTCGATCTTGTCCATCTCGCCGCTGCGCGAGTCGCCGACCACCGAGCCGGGGCGGTAGATGCGCCAGGGCAGCTTGCA
Source organism: Pseudomonadota bacterium (assembly GCA_963205435.1). Classification (GTDB taxonomy): domain Bacteria; phylum Pseudomonadota; class Gammaproteobacteria; order Burkholderiales; family Rhodocyclaceae; genus Desulfobacillus. The sequence continues at coordinate 24,749 of CAUJIV010000015.1, read as the reverse complement.
CTCCCTGCGCACGATGCCTTCGGACTCGTGCTTGCTGCGGTAATAGGGATGCTCGAGGTTCTCCGCCTCCTCGAACATGTCCTCGCGGAAGATGCCCTCGAACATGCCGGCGGCGGCGATCGAGCTCATGTGGTGGAAGCGGCCGGCACCGATGGCCTCGGCGAAGGCCAGCGTGTTGCGCGTGCCGCCGATGTTGACGGCCTCGTCGGCCTCGGCGGAAGCGGCGAGGTCGTAGAGCGCTGCGAGGTGGAAGAAATGGTCGATCCGTCCCTTGAGCCTTTTCTGCTCGGCCTTGCCGACGCCGAGCTGCTTCTTCGTCAGGTCGCCGACGACCGGATGGACGCGGCCGGCGTCTGCGCCCCAGAAGGCGTAGAGCGACTCGAGCCGTTGCGGATCGGCCGAGCGGGTGAGGAAATGGACCGTGCTGTCAGGCCGCGCCAGCAGCTTCCTGACGAGGCGCTTGCCGATGAAGCCGCTGGCGCCGGTGACGAAATATTCCATGCCATGCCCTCCTTGGGGGATCGATTATGCAACAGGCCTGCCCGCGCTGGCGGCGTGTCGGCGAACCGGCATTTTAGTGTGCCTTGCCTAAACTTTCCGGCTAGATTGGCGGGGTGGCAAGCGATTGCCCTCACCAACCTGCACAGGAGCCCGCATCATGGTCAAGAAACTGAAAACTCTCGCCGGCGGCGCCGGCGACAAGCAATTCGCGCAAACCGTCAAGGACTCGGCCCAGCAGATCTGGCTGGCCGGCCTCGGCGCCTTCGCCAAGGCCCAGGCCGAGGGCATGAAGGCCTTCAACTCCCTCGTCAAGGAGGGTGAGGGCCTGCAGGTGCGCACCAGCAAGGTGGCCAGCGCCCGCGTCGCCGAGGCGGCCGCCAAGGCTTCCGGCACCTGGGACAAGCTCGAGCAGGTCTTCGAGGACCGCGTCGCACGATCGCTCTCCAGCCTCGGCGTGCCGACCAAGAAGGACATCGAGACCCTGTCGAAGCGGGTCGCCGAGCTGACCGAGGTGGTGCAGTCGCTGAACGGCGCCAAGCCAGCCGCGAAGCGCCGCGCAACCCGGAAGTAAGCCGCGCCACGGTAGCCAAAAGGCCAGGGAGCGAGCTAGCCGATGGCCTCGGCAGGCAAGCGGAGCAGGACGGCGGGGCGAGGCAAGAGCGCGCCAGCGGCGCGCTCGCCCGTCCATCGCGCTGGAACACCGCGCCAGAAGCCCGAGAGCCGCCGCGTCGGCTTGGCGCTTGCCGGCGGCGGACCGCTCGGCGGCATCTACGAGTTGGGCGCACTGCTGGCGCTGTCCGAGTCGCTCGAAGGCATCGACTTCTGCGATCTGGATGTCTATGTCGGCGTCAGTGCCGGCGGCTTCATCGCCGCCGGGCTGGCCAACGGCCTGACGCCCGACCGCATGCGCCGCATGTTCATCGAGGGCGGCAATGACGAAGAAACCTTCGCGCCGGAGCTGCTGCTCAAGCCGGCCTTCCGCGAGTATGCCCTGCGCGCCCTCTCGGTGCCGCCGCTGCTGCTGGCCTCGATCTGGAATTACCTGGCGAACCCTTGGGGACAGGGCTTTTTCGAGTCCTTCCAGCGCCTGTCGCGCGCCATCCCGACCGGCATCTTCAACATCTCCGGCATCGACCGCTTCCTGCGCCGGGTCTATTCCGGGCCGGACCGCAGCAACGATTTCCGCCAGCTGAGGCACAAGCTGTACCTGGTCGCCACCGATCTCGACACCGGCGAGCCGGTGGTCTTCGGCTCGCCCGGCTGGGACGAGGTGCCGATCTCGACGGCGGTGCAGGCCAGCGCCGCCCTGCCGGGCATGTTCCCGCCGGTCGAAATCGGCGGACGCCACTATGTCGACGGCGCGCTGCGCAAGACCATGCATGCCTCGGTCGCCCTGAAGGAGGGCGCCAGCCTGGTGCTGTGCGTCAATCCGCTGGTGCCCTTCGATTCGGAGCTGGCGGAAAAGCGCGGCGCCGGCCGCCGGCGCAAGCTGGTCGACGGCGGCCTGCCGGTGGTGCTGGCGCAGACCTTCCGCTCGATCATCCACTCGCGCATGCAGGTCGGGCTATCGAAGTACAAGACCGACTACAAGCATGCCGACGTGGTGCTGTTCGAGCCGAACAGCGACGACGCCGAGATGTTCTTCACCAACATGTTCAGCTACGCCAGCCGGCGCCGACTGTGCGAGCACGCCTACCAGAAGACGCGCACCGAGCTCTACCGGCGGCGCCACGAGCTGGGGCCGGTCCTCGCCCGGCACGGCATCCGCATCCGCCTCGAGGCGCTGAAGGAGAAGCGCTCGCTGGTGCGCCCCCCGCAAGCCGCGTCACGCGATCCGCGACAGGGCGCGCTGCTGGAGGCGAGCCGCCGCCTCGACGATTCGCTCGAGGAACTCGAACGCTGGCTGCGGCGCGAGGACATCCGGCCGCGACGCGCCGCCTGAAGACTGCCCGCGCCGGCCGCGGCGACGGGATGCTATGCTGCGGGACGGATGGAAAGAAAACCGAAAAGGCGCACGCGCGAGCGCATCCTCGAGGCGGGGCTGCGGCTGTTCAACGAGATCGGCGAGCCGAACGTCCCCACCACGGCGATCGCCGACGAGCTGAACATCAGCCCGGGCAACCTCTACTACCACTTCCGCAGCAAGAACGACATCGTCAACGCCCTGTTCGCCGCATTCGAGCGCGAGATTGGCGAGATCCTGGCAGCGCCGGCCCGGCGCCGCGCCGACGTCGAGGACATCTGGCTGTTCCTCCACTTGCTCTTCGAGACGGTCTGGAAGTACCGTTTCCTCTACCGCGACCTCGACGACCTGCTCTCGCGCAACCGCCTGCTGGAGACCCGCTTCAAGCAGATCCTCGCGCACAAGGAGCGGACGGCGGCGCAGCTGTGCCACGGCCTCGTGGCGAGCGGGCAGATGCGCGCTGAAGCGCCGGAAATCCAGGCGCTGGCGACCAACATGGCCTGCCTCGCCACCTACTGGCTGCCCTTCGAGTACGCGCGCGACCCGCGCCGGCGCGACGCCGGCGACGCGCTCGGCCGCGGCGTCTACCAGCTGATGTCGCTGCTGGCGCCCTTCCTGCAGGGCGACGCGCGCCGCCTGCTGCAGCGGCTTTCCCAGGAATACCTGTAAACCCAAGGAGAACCCGATGGCCAAGGCTGGCTGGAAGAAGTTTCCCCACGCCGACAAGGCGTATGCCTACGACGGCGCGGCGCTGAAAAAGCACTGGGCGCGGCTGCATTGCGGCGACCGCGAGCCCTATCCCGACGATGCGCAACTGCAGGAGGCCTGGCGGCTCTACCACCGCGGCGAGTTCCAGCAGGCCTGCGAGCTCGGCCTGTCGCTCGGCCTGCCCGGCTACGCCGTCGCCAACAAGGCGGCCACCATCCACGCCACTTACCTCGAGGACAACCCGAAGAAGAAGCTGGCGCTGTTCGAGGAAGCCGCCGCGCGCGGCGCCGAGCAGATGGAGAAGATGCCGAAATACGCCAACGCCTTCTACTTCCATGCCCTGGCGCTGGGCCGCTACAGCCAGGGCATCTCGGTGGCGAAGGCGCTGGCGCAGGGGCTTGGCAGCAAGGTGCGCGACGCCCTCGTCCAGGCCCTCAAGCTCGAGCCCTCCCATGCCGACGCCCACATCGCGCTCGGCGCCTTTCACGCCGAGGTCATCAGCAAGGTCGGCGCGGTGGTCGGCGGGCTCACCTACGGCGCCAAGAAGGACGCCGCCGTCGAGCATTTCGAGAAGGCGCTCAAGCTCAACCCGGATTCGGCCATCGCCCGCATCGAGTACGCCAACGGGCTGGCCATGCTCTTCGGCGAGGCGAAGATGAAGCAGGCCGAGAAGCTCTATCGCGAGGCCGTCGCCTGCAAGCCGGCCGACGCCATGGAGCGGCTCGACGTCGAGCTGGCGAAGTCCGAACTGGAAGAATAGCGGACAGGCCTCAGTCCGCGCCGGGTGCCGGCGTACTCGCTGCCGCCGCAGCCGGCGCGGCAGGTTTCCGGCGTGGCTTGCGCGGCTTATTGCGCATCCGGGCGGCGGCAGCAGCCGGTTCCCGCGCCAGGCTTCGCTCGATCTCGTCGGGAGCGCGCATCCCCGGCCACAGCTCCAGAAGAAGGGCGTAGAGCAGCTTCTCGAACTCGGGCCGGAAACGCGTGACGATGCGCTCCGGATCGGCCACGAAGCGGCGGTCGCTGACGAGGCCGAACTGGACACGGCCGTTGTAGCTGAGGATGGACACGCCCATGCCGATGTCGCCCGACTGCGGCACCCAGAACATCTGCTGCGCGAGGCGCGCGCCGGCCATGTAGAGCGGCTGCTGCGGCCCGGGCACGTTGGTCATCACCGCCGAGGCCTTGTTGGCGAGGATGTTGAGGGCGATGTCCTGCACGAGTTTCGGCGCCATGCCGGTTGCAGCGAGTACGCCGAGGGCGACCGCCGGCTGGTAGGAGCACTTCAGTTCCTCCATGCGCCGCCGCACTTCGAACACCCGCTCGAAGGGATTCTCCATGTAGACCGGCAGCAGCAGGGTGACCAGGCCGAAACGGTTGCCGAGCTTGCCCTCGTCCGCCGTCGAACGCATGTTGACCGGCACCAGCGCCCGCACTTCGACGCCTTCGACCGCATCGCCCTGTTCGACGAGATAGGCGCGCAGGGCGCCGGCGACGGCGGAGAGCAGCAGGTCGTTCACCGAGCAGCCGAGGGCGTGGCCGACCGCCTTGATCTCCGCCAGCGGCATCGGCTCGGTCCAGGCCATCGCCTTGCTGCCGCCCGGCTTGCCCTTGAAGCGGGTCGGCGAGTCGGCCGGCATCAGCAGCAGGTTGCCGAGCTCGGCGGCGATGCCGGCGCCCTGGCGGCCGTAGTCGAGCAGCTGCGCGGGATGGGTGATCAGCTCGAAATACTTGAGCCAGGCCTGGGTGGTCAGGTTGATGGCGGTGATCATGCCCTGGGTGACCGGCTCGAAGACGCGGTTCCAGAAGAAGCTGTCGGGGCCGTCCTCCCTTGCCATGTCCAGCGGCGGCCCGGGGCGCTCGGGGGCGTCGGGCGAGGTGTCGGTGAGGGAGAGCATGACGCCGATCAGGGCGATGCCGTCGGCGATGCAGTGGTGGATGCGCACCACCAGCGCGGCCCCGCCCTGGTAGTTGTCCACGAGGTGGAAGCTCCACAGCGGATGGTTCGGATCGAAGGGCTGCGCGGCCAGCTCGGCGGCCATCTTCTGCAGCGCCGGCTTGGCCTCGCCCGGCGGCAGGAGGCTGCGGTGCAGGTGGCGGTCGAGGTCGAAATCGGCGTCGTCCTCCCACCAGGCGCCGCCGGCATCGAGCGTCACCTTCTGGCGGAAGCGGCGGTAGGGCAACAGGCGCGCCTCCAGCGTGCGTCGCAGGCGCGCGTGGTCGAGCGGCCCGTCGAAGATGAGGACGCCGACGATCATCATCAGGTTGGCCGGACGGTCCATGCGCAGCCAGGCGGTGTCGACCGGCGAGAGGCGCTCGCGCTTGCTCATGTGCGGTTTCGGGGGATGCGGGACGGTTTGCTTATAATACCGGAGCCGGCACAAGCGGAGAAAAGGAATGATCAGCCGGCAAGACCGGGAGGGGAAACGATCATGGCGAATCTGCAGGCAAGTTTCGAGGCGGCGGTGGCGGCCTCCAAGACCCTGAGCGAGCGGCCCGACAACCAGACGCTGCTGCAACTCTATGCGCTCTACAAGCAGGCCACCAGCGGCGACGTCGAGGGCAAGCGCCCCGGCTTCGGCGACATGGTCGGCCGCGCCAAATACGACGCCTGGGCAGCGCTCAAGGGCACCGACGGCAAGGCCGCCATGCAGCGCTACATCGATCTGGTGAATTCGCTGAAGGGCTAGGGCCTGTTCACAATCAATCTATCGGCGCGAACGAATCTTTGCCGATGCAGGACAAGGCGCGGCGGCGCAGGCAGTGGTAATTCCACGACCAGACGCCGCAAGGCAGCCATGCGCCGGCAAAGACCCGTTCCCTCCGGGTTGCGGCCAAAAGCGCCGGCTGCGGCGTTGCGCTCCTCGTCAAGGGAGCGACCCTTGACTTCGTCGCGCGCCTGGCCGTCGACACTTTTGGCCACAACGCATTCGACTGATTGATTGTGAACAGACCCTAAGCGCCGGCAGACTCAGCCGCGCCGGTTGCCGTCGGCGCCGAAGTTCTCGTCGAAGTAGCGGTGGATCTCCGACTCGATGCGCGGGCGGATGACCGTCAGCAGCATGCCGAGCCGAACCTGGATGCTCACTTCCCCCTTCTTCACGGCCAGCTCGCCGCTCACGCCGCTGCGGCGGAAAAGCAGCACGTTCTCGTCCCACTCGTAGCTCAGCTCGAACTCCTCGCCGAGCCGGCTGGCCACCTGTTCGGCGGCGCGGCGGGCCGCCCTGACCGACAGGGCATGGCGGCGGCGGATCAGGATGTCGGCCATGCCGGCTTCAGGATGCTTTCAGCGCCTGGTCGAGGTCGGCCAGCAGGTCGTCAATGTGCTCGATGCCGACCGACAGGCGGATCATGTCTTCGGAGACGCCGGCCTTGGCCATTTCGTCCGGCGCCAGCTGGCGGTGTGTGGTGGTCGCCGGATGGCAGGCGAGCGTCTTGCAGTCGCCGATGTTGACCAGCCGCGTGATCAGCCGCAGCGCGTCCTGGAAGCGGCCGCCGGCGGCGCGCCCGCCCCTGACGCCGAAGTTGAGGATGCCCGAGGCCTTGCCGTCCATGTATTTCTGCACCAGCGGGAAATCCTTGTGATCCTTCAGGCCGGCGTAGTTCACCCAGCCCACCTTCGGGTGCGATTCGAGGAACTGGGCGATCCTCACGGCGTTCTCGCAGATGCGCTCCATGCGCAGCGGCAGCGTCTCGACGCCCTGCAGGATGAGGAAGGCGTTGAAGGGGCTGATCGCCGCGCCCATGTTGCGCAGCGGCACGACGCGAGCGCGGCCGATGTAGGCGGCCGGGCCGAGCGCCTCGGTGTAGACCACGCCGTGGTAGGAGACGTCGGGCTCGTTGAGGCGCTTGAACTTGGCCTTGTGCTCGGCCCAGGGAAACTTGCCCGAGTCGATGATGATGCCGCCGATGGAATTGCCATGGCCGCCGAGATACTTGGTCAGGGCATGGACGACAATGTCGGCACCGTGCTCGAAGGGCCGGCACAGATACGGCGAGGGCACGGTGTTGTCCACGATCAGCGGCACGGCGTGGCGGTGGGCGATGCGCGCCAGCTGGTCGAAGTCGGTGACATTGCCGAGCGGGTTGCCGACCGATTCGCAGAACAGCGCCTTGGTGCGGCCGTCGATCAGTTTCTCGAAGGCGCCAGGATCGCGGTAATCGGCGAAGCGCACGTCGATGCCGTATTGCGGCAGGGTATGGGCGAATAGGTTGTAGGTGCCGCCGTAGAGCGTGCTGGCCGAGACGATGTTGTCGCCGGCCTCGGTGATGGTCAGGATGGCGTTGGTGATGGCCGCCATGCCCGAAGCCAGCGCCAGGCCGGCGACACCGCCTTCCATGGCGGCGACGCGCTTCTCCAGCACGTCCTGGGTCGGGTTCATGATGCGGGTATAGATGTTGCCCGGTACCTTGAGATCGAACAGGTCGGCCCCGTGCTGGGTGTTGTCGAAGGCGTAGGAAGTGGTCTGGTAGATCGGCACGGCCACCGCGCGCGTGGTGGGCTCCGGGCTGAAGCCGGCGTGGACGGCGAGGGTTTCGAGTTTCATGGTGTGTTTCCTCTTAGAAAGATCAACGGCTTACGCCAAGCGCTTGGCTGAACGTATCCGCCATGGCGGCGTCGAAGGCCACCAGCAGCACCCGCTCGAGTCCGGGGTTGGCTGACAGGGCCTGCCGGCTTTCCGACACGGCGATTTTCGCCGCGGCGGCGGAAGGATAGCCGAAAACGCCGCAGCTGATGGCGGGAAAGGCCAGGCTGGCGAGGTCGTGCTCGCGAGCCAGGCGAAAGCTCTGGCGGTAGCAGGAAGCGAGTTGTTCCGCTTCGCCGTTGCCGCCGCCGCACCAGACCGGGCCGACCGTATGGATGACGTGCCTGGCCGGCAGGCGGAAGCCCGGCGTGATCTTCGCCTCGCCGGTGCGGCAGCCGTCCAGCGCGCGGCAAAAAGCCAGCAGTTCGGCGCCGGCGGCGCGATGGATGGCGCCGTCGACGCCGCCACCTCCGAGCAGGGTCTCGTTGGCGGCGTTGATGATGGCGTCGACCTGCAGGGAGGTGATGTCGCCCTGGACGACCTCGAGCCGCGGCGTCACGGCTATTTCAGTCGGGCGCCGCGCAGGATTTCCAGCCAGGCCTGGCGCTTCGCCTCGGACAGGCGGCTGGTCTTGGCAGAATAGGCCAGGACATGCACGCCATCCCTGGCGACGACGACGCGGCGGTATTCGAACTGCGGTCCGGTGATGCGGCAGTCGCCTTCCCACTGCACGAAAACCGCCGTTTCCGTCTGCTCGATCGGCTTCATCTTGTAGGGCCGGCAGTTGCCGTCCACCCACTCCATGAAGGGAATCATGTAATCCTCGGTGGAGAAGGCGAGGCGCTGGTGGCCGATGACGATCTTCTCGTTCCAGAAGAATTCGCTTTCGCCCGGCGCGACGTAGATGCGCTCGGTCAGTCGTCCCTCGCGATTTTCCGCCACCAGCTTCCAGTCGCGCGGATCGAGCGGCAGGTCCCAGCGCTCCTCGGCGACGGCGACGGCGGCGAAGGACAGCAGCAGGAAGCAGGCGGCGATGCGGATGTTCACGGCGGTCGGCACGAGGGACACGCTTTCCAGTATAGAACATCCGCGCGCCGGCGCGCGACAGCAATGCCGGCGTTCGCCGCAACGCCGGGAAGCGGCCTTGCGTGCGCGGTGAAAAGCGGTGTTAAACTCCATTCCGTCCAATCAACGCGCGGAGAACGCATGCTGCAAGCCGGCCAAGCCGCCCCCGTCTTTTCCCTGCCGGACGCCGACATGGAACCCTTCGACCTGGCCGAGCTGCGCGGCAAGTCCCATGCCGTCCTCTATTTCTACCCGAAGGACGACACGCCCGGCTGCACCATCGAGGCCATCGACTTTTCCGACCACGAGGACGAGTTCGCCCGCCACGGCTGCGTCGTCCTCGGCGTCTCGCGCGACGATTGCATCAGACACGCCGAATTCCGCGACAAGCACGGCCTCTCGGTGCGCCTGCTCGCCGACACCGAGGGCGAGGTGTGCAAGCGCTACGGCGTCTGGCAGATGAAGGAAAAGGACGGCGTCAGGAAGCACGGCATCGTCCGCTCGACCTTCGTCATCGACAAGCAGGGCGTGCTGCGCCATGCGCTCTACGGCGTCAGCCCGAAGGGCCACGCCATGGAAGTTCTCGGCCTGATCAGGCAGCTCGGCTGAAGAAAGGAAGAACGTGCAGATCGCCAAGGACACCGTCGTCACCCTGAGCTACCGCGTCACCGATGCCGACGGCAATCTCGTCGACGACGGCACGCAGCCGCTGGTCTACCTTCACGGCGGCTATGACGGCATCTTTTCGCGCATCGAGGAGGCGCTGCAGGGCCGCGCGGTCGGCGAGGAAGTCGAAGTCAGGCTGCAGCCGGAGGACGCCTTCGGCGAATACGACGCCGACCTCGTCAATGTCGAGGAGCTGTCCCTCTTCCCGGAGAACATCGAGGTCGGCATGCAGTTCGAGCGCGCCGGCGAGGATGGCGACGACGACATGATCTACACCATCACCGACATCAGCGAGGGCCGGGTCGTCGTCGACGGCAATCACCCGCTGGCCGGCGTGCCTATCGTCTTCAGGTGCACCGTCGCCGATGTCCGCGCCGCTACCGTCGAGGAGTTGCGCCACGGCCACGCCCACGGCCCCGAAGGCCATTCCCATCATTGACCGCGTTGACCGCGCCTTCGCCCCGCGGCGAAGGACGGCGGGGCGCGCTCATTTCGCCAGCTTCGCCAGCCGCGCCAGTTCGTAGAGCCGCTCCAGCGCCTGGCGCGGGCTGAGGCTGTCCGGCTCCAGCGCGCGCAGGGCATCGAGCGCCGGATGCGGCTCCTTCGCCACCGGTTCCGGCGCGGCGATGAACAGATCGCCTTGCGGCCCGGCCGCGATTTCCCGGCTCTCCAGCTGGCGCAGGCGGCGGCGGGCATCGCGAATGACCGCGGCCGGCATGCCGGCCAGCGCCGCCACCTGGATGCCGTAGCTCTGGCTGGCCGGGCCTTCCTCGACGGCGTGCAGGAAGACGATGCGCTCGCCGTGCTCGACCGCGTCCAGGTGCACGTTGGCGCATTCCGCATGGTCCTGCGCCAGCCGTGTCAGCTCGAAATAGTGGGTCGAGAAGAGGGCGTAGCCGCGGTTGCGCTCGAGCAGGTGGCGGGCGATGGCGAAGGCCAGCGCGAGGCCGTCGAAGGTGGAGGTGCCGCGGCCGATCTCGTCCATCAGCACCAGGCTGCGCTCGCCGGCGCCGTGCAGGATCGCCGCCGCCTCGGTCATCTCGACCATGAAGGTGGAGCGGCCGCCGGCGAGGTCGTCGGAGGCGCCGATGCGCGTGTAGATGGCGTCGACCGGCCCGATGCGCGCCGAGCGGGCCGGCACGAAGGAGCCGCAGCAGGCGAGCAGGACGATCAGCGCCACCTGGCGCATGTAGGTCGACTTGCCGCCCATGTTGGGACCGGTGACGAGCAGCATGCGCCGCGACGGGCCGAGGCGGCAATCGTTGGCGATGAAGCCGTCCGCCTGCGCCTCGACCACAGGGTGGCGGCCGCCCTCGATCTCCAGCAGGAAGTCGTCGACGAACTGCGGCCGGCACCAGCCGGCGCGCGCGGAGGTCGCGGCGAAGGCGGCCAGCCCGTCGACGAGCGCCACGGCGTGGGCGATGCGCTGCAGCTGCGGGATGTCCCGCGCCAGCGATTCGAGCAGCGCGTCGTAGAGCAGCTTCTCGCGCGCCAGCGACCGCTCCTGCGCCGAGAGCGCCTTGTCCTCGAAGGCCTTCAGCTCCGGCGTGATGTAGCGCTCGGCGTTCTTCAGCGTCTGCCGGCGGCGGTAGTCCTCCGGCACCCTGTCCGAGTTGGCGTGGCTGACCTCGATGTAGAAGCCGTGCACCCGGTTGTACTCGACGCGCAGGCTGGCGATGCCGCTGCGCGCGCGCTCGCGCGCCTCCAGCTCGAGCAGGAAGGCGCCGCAGTTCTCGCGCAGGGCGCGCAGCTCGTCCAGCTCTGCGTCGTAGCCGGCGCGCACGACGCCGCCGTCGCGCAGGGCGGCCGCCGGCTCGTCGGCGAGCGCGCGCGCGAGCAGTTCGAGGCAGTCGCGCGGCGTCGCCAGGTCGTCGGTTGTCGCCGCCAGTAACGCCGCCTGCGGCTCGCCGAGCGGGGCGCGCAGCGCCTCCAGCGCGGCGAGGCTCTGGCGCAGCGCGGCGAGGTCGCGCGGGCGCGCGCTCTTCAAGGCGATGCGGGCGGTGATGCGCTCGATGTCGGCGATCGGGCGCAGCGCCTCCTGCAGCGCCGGCCAGGGGCCGCGGCCGGCCTCGCCGGCGAGTTCCGCCACGGCCTCATGGCGGCTGGCGGCGGCGGCGCGGTCGGCGAGGGGATGGTGCAGGCAGTGGCGCAGCCAGCGCGAGCCCATGGCGGTGCGACAGTCGTCGAGCAGCGAAAGCAGGGTCGGCGCCGGCTCGCCGCGCAGGGTTTCGGTCAGTTCCAGGTTGCGCCGCGTCGCCGCGTCGAGCCGCAGCCAGTCGCTGTCGCGCTCGAGGCGCAGCGCGGTGACGTGGGCGAGGGCCTGCTTCTGCGTGGCGCGCGCGTACTCGAACAGCGCGCCGGCGGCGGCCAGCGCCGCCGCAGGCGCCTCGCCCTCGTCCTGCGGCAGGAAGGCGGCGAGGTCGCGCGTGGCGAAATGGGCTGACAGGGCGCGCGTCGCGGCGTCGCGGTCGAAGTGCCAGTCGGGCAGGCGGCGCAACGGCGCCGCCGTGTTCAGGGGCAGCGCGTCGGCGGCGCCGTCGGGCAGCAGGATCTCGGCCGGCCGCAGCCGCTCGAGCTGGGCGGCGAGGGTGCCGGGACCGGTCTCGAGCAGGCGGAAGTCGCCGTTGGCGAGATTCAGCCAGGCCAGGCCGAGCAGGTTCTGCCGCGGTGCGATCGCCAGCAGCAGGCTGTCGGCACGGTCGTCGAGCAGCGCGGCGTCGGTCAGCGTGCCGGGCGTGACGATGCGCGTCACCACCCGCTCGACCGGTCCCTTCGCCGCGGCCGGATCGCCGACCTGCTCGCAGATCACCACAGATTCGCCGAGCCTGACCAGCCGCGCCAGGTACTGGTCGACGGCGTGGTGGGGCACGCCGGCCATGGGGATCGGCTTGCCGGCCGACTGGCCGCGGCGGGTCAGGGTGAGGTCGAGCAGGCGCGCCGCCTTTTCCGCGTCCTCGTAGAACAGCTCGTAGAAGTCGCCCATGCGGTAGAACAGCAGCAGGCCGGGGTGCTGCGCCTTCAGCCGCAGGTACTGCTGCATCATCGGAGTGTGGGCGGAGGCGGCGTCGGATGGGGCGTTCATGACGGACGGCACGGGCAAGGCGTCATCTTAGCCGAGAACGGCGGCCGGTCTGACGGCATCCGGCTGGCAGGCATGACGCTATCTAGAAATTGATTATTATCAAATATAATATGGGCGCCATGCCGGATGCTGCGGCAGGGAGGAGACCCAAAAATGGTACAGCAGAAAATCAGGAAGTCCGCCCGCGACCAGGACTTTCCCGTGGAATTGCCGCGTCGCGTGTTTCGCCGCGTCAGGCGCAGCGCCCCGCTGCCCGCCGACCAGCCGGGCAGGGAGGAACTGGCCCGGCGCATGCAGCGCTTCGACCTCTTCGCCGGCCTGCCGCTGCGCGGTCTTGCCGGGCTGGCCGCCGCCGCCCGCGTCCAGGTCTATCGAACCGGCGAAGTCATCTGGCGTCACCACGATCCCGTTCGCCTGGTGCTGTTCATCGAGAAGGGCTTCGTCAAGGCGGTGCGGCGCAACCGCGAGGGCATCAGCCGCACCTACGGCCTCTACGGCCCTGGCGACTCCATGGGCCTGTACGCCATCTGGGCCGGCATGCACTACCCGACCGACGCCGTGGCGATGAACGACGGCATGCAGGCGATCGTCGTCGACTCGCAGACGATTCTCGACTACTCCGAAAAATACCCGCGCCTGGCCGAGCCGCTGCGCGTCGAGATCGGCCGCTTCACCGACGCCTTCGTGCAGAAGATCGAGATCGTCAGCGCCGGCACCGTGCCGCAGCGGCTGGCCGTGCTGATGACCCTGCTGGTCGAGCGCTACGGCACCGACCGCAAGGGCAACCAGGCGCGGCTGCCGATCACCCTGACGCTGGAGCAGATCAGCGAGATCGTCGGCGTCCGCCTGGAGACGGTGGCGCGCACCCTCAGCGTGTGGAAGAAGAACGGCTGGCTCGCCATCGACGCCAACGGCTGCCATTTCGCCCGCCTCGATAAGGTTGGCGAGCTGCTGCCGGGCTAGGGTCTGTTCACAATATTTTGAGAACAGGCCCTAACGCGTGCTCGAGGCGCGCGGAAACGCCTCGAGGTCGACGCGGGGCTGCGGCCGCCAGCCCTTCTTCCGCCGTTCGGCGACGACGGTGGTGAAGATTCCGCCGCGGACGAAGAAGCGCGCCGTCAGGCGCATGAAGCGGGGCTTCGTCGCGCGGGCGAGGTCGTCGAGGATGCGGTTGGTGACGGCCTCGTGGAAGGCGCCTTCGTTGCGGTACGACCAGATGTAGAGCTTGAGGCTCTTCAGCTCGACGCAGGCGCGGTCGGGAATGTAGTCGAGAACGAGGGTGGCGAAATCCGGCTGCCCGGTCTTCGGGCAGAGGCAGGTGAATTCGGGGATTTCCATGTGGATCAGGTAGTCCCGCGACGGCTCGGGATTGGGGAAGATCTCGAGGCTTTTCGAGGGCTGTAAAGGCATGCCGGCGGGCTCGGGACGGATGGCGAAGATGGTATCATAAGCCCTCTCGCGGCCTGCCCTTTCCGGCCGTTTCCCACATGCCACTGAAGCCCAAGAATCGCCCGTGCGCCTGACCAAGCTGAAACTCGCCGGATTCAAGACCTTCGTCGATCCGACCTCCATCCTCACTCCCGGCCAGCTGGTCGGCATCGTCGGCCCCAATGGCTGCGGCAAGTCGAACGTCATCGACGCCGTGCGCTGGGTGCTGGGCGAGTCAAAGGCGACCGCGCTGCGCGGCGAGTCGATGCAGGACGTCATCTTCAGCGGCTCCAGCCTGAGGAAGCCGGTCGGCCGCGCCAGCGTCGAGCTGCATTTCGACAACAGCCAGGGCCGCGCCAGCGGCCAGTGGTCGCAGTACGGCGAGATCGCCGTCAAGCGGGTGCTCGACCGCGACGGCGAGTCGTCCTATTTCATCAACAACCTGCACGTGCGCCGGCGCGACGTCATCGACCTGTTCATGGGCACCGGGCTCGGCCCGCGCGCCTACGCCATCATCGAGCAGGGCATGATCTCGCGCATCATCGAGGCGCGGCCGGAGGAGCTGCGCTTCTTCCTCGAGGAAGCGGCCGGCGTCACCAAGTACAAGGAGCGGCGACGCGAGACCGAGAACCGCCTCGCCGACGCTCGCGAGAATCTGGCCCGCGTTGAGGACATCCGCGCCGAGCTCGGCCACCTGATCGAGTAGCTGGCCGGCCAGGCCGAGGTGGCGCAGCAATACCGCGCGCTGCAGTCTGACCTGACGCGCCGGCAGAACCTGCTCTGGCTGCTCAAGCGCAACGAGGCGCGCGACAGCCGCGAGAAGCTGGCGCGCAGCGTCGAGCAGTCGCTGAACCGCCTGGAAGCGGAGACGGCCAGCCTGCGCGAGCAGGAGGCGCGCGTCGAGACGGCGCGCAGCGCCCACTACGCCGCCAGCGACGCGCTGCACGCCGCCCAGAGCGAGATGTTCGCCGCCAATGCCGAGGTGGCGCGGCTGGAGAGCGAGATCGGCCACCTGCGCGACTCGCGCCAGAAGATCGAGGCGCGCCTGGCCCAGCTCGAGGGCGAGGAGGCGCGCTGGCGCGAGCAGGCCGAGACCTGCGGAGCCGACGAGGCGCGCTGGCGGGAGCTGCTGGAGAACGCCGGCCAGCGCGCGCGCGACGCCGCGGCGCGCCATGAAGCGGCGGCAGCCCGCCTGCCGCAGGCGGAAGGCGAGCTGAAGGCGGCCGAGGAAGCGGTCCTGGCCGGGCGGCGCGAACTGGCTGAGGCGGAGCAGGCGCTGCGGGTCGAGGAGGCGCACAAGAGCCATGCCGAGCAGGCGCTGGCGGCCCTGGCGCAGCGACGCGGCCGCCACGAGGCCGAGCGCGACGAGATGCAGCGGCCCGACGCGGCGGCGCTGGCCGCCCTGCAGGCGCGCGCCGCAGAGCTGGCCGGCCGCATGGAAAGCAGCCGCCAGGCCGCGGACGGCCTGGCGCAGCGGCTGCCCGAGCACGAGGCGCAGCAGCGCGAGGCGGCCGAGGCGCATGCCAGCGCGCAGAAGCGCCTGACCGAGGCGCGCGCGCGCCGCGACGCCTTGAGCCAGCTGCAAGCCCGCGTCGGGCGGGAAGGCCAGCTGGGCGAATGGCTCGGCCGCCATGGACTCGCTGCCGCCGAGCCGCTCTGGTCCGTCCTGAAAGTCGAGCCGGGATGGGAGACGGCCCTCGAGGCGGTGCTGCGCGAGCGCCTCGCCGCCTTGCCGGCCGATGACACGGCGCTGGCCGGCCGCATGCTGGCCGATCCGCCGCCGGCGACCCTGGCGCTGGTGTTCGCCGGCGGCCAGGCTGCTGCCGGCGTCGCCGGCCTCGATGCCGACATGCCGCTGCGCGAGAAAGTGCGCTGCGACGATCCGCGCTGGAACGGCGCCCTCGACGAATGGCTGGCCGGCGTCCATGTGACGGACGATGCCGCCGCGCTGGCGGCGCGGCGGGAGTCGCTGCCGGAGGGCCGCCTGTGGGTGAGCCAGTCCGGCCACCTCGTGTCCCGCCACAGCTTCATGCTCTACGCGCCCGAGGCGCGCACCCATGGCGTCATCGAGCGGCAGCGGGAGATCGACGGGCTGGGCGAGGAATGCATGCGCCTGGAAGACGAGGAGCGCATCGCGGCGGCAACGCTGGAAGCGGCCGAATCGGGCCTTGCCGGCTACCGCGAGCGGCTGGCCGGGGCGCAGCGCGAGGCGCTGGAACTGCAGCAGGCCGCTCATGCCGCCCAGGTCGAGGCGCTGCGCCTGGGCGAGGCGGCGCAGCGCTGCGAGGCGCGGCTGGCGCAGATTGCCGCCGATCTCACGGAAATCACCGCCGGAGAGGAGACGGAGCGCAGCCGCCGGCAGCTTGCCGAGGGCGAGGCGGCGCGCCTCGGTGGCCTGGTGCAGGAGCTGCGCGGCCGCGTCGAGGCCGCGCTCGAGGAAAGCCGCCGCCGCGAGGCGGCGCTGCGCGAGCAGCGCGGCGCCGAGCAGGCGCTCGCCCGCGAGCTGCAGGAGCTGGGCTTCGCCGAGCGCGAATGCGCCGGCAAGCTCGAGGAAATCGGCCGCTCGCGCCAGCTGGCGCGCGAGCAGCTCGAACGCATCGCCGAGGAGGCCACGGCGCGCCGCAACGAGCTGCAGGCCATCGACGAAGCCAGCGTCGAGTCCCAGCTTCAGCAGGCGCTGGCGCAGCGCCAGGGCCGCGAGGGCGCGCTGGCGGCGCAGCGCGACGCCCTCGAGGGCGCCGCCGCCGAGCTGCGCCAGCTCGAGGAGGCGCGGCTGAAGACCGAGCAGGGCATCGAGCCGCTGCGCGAGCGCATCGGCGAGCTGCGCCTGAAGGAGCAGGCCGCCCAGCTGAACGAGGAGCAGTTCGCCGCCCGCCTCGCCGAGGCCGGCGCCGACGAGGCGGCGCTGGCGCCCGCGCTGACGCGCGAGATGAGGGAGCCGCAGCTGCAGGGCGACATCGCCCGCCTGGGCAGCGAGATCGAGGCGCTCGGCCCGGTCAACCTTGCCGCGCTCGACGAGCTCGGCGGCGCGCGCGAGCGCAAGGGCTTCCTCGACAGCCAGTCGGAGGACCTGGCCCAGGCCATCGCCACCCTGGAGGACGCCA
The DNA here is from genome assembly GCA_963205435.1 of Pseudomonadota bacterium. Taxonomy (GTDB): domain Bacteria; phylum Pseudomonadota; class Gammaproteobacteria; order Burkholderiales; family Rhodocyclaceae; genus Desulfobacillus. Next base: position 7,709 of record CAUJIV010000015.1, on the reverse strand, counting down.
TCCGCCGCATCGACCGCGAGACGCGCGAGCAGCTGCAGGACACCTACAACAACGTCAATCGCCAGTTCGGCATCCTCTTCCCGCAGCTGTTCGGCGGCGGCGAGGCGCGGCTGATCCTCACCGGCGAGGAGATCCTCGACGCCGGCATCCAGGTCATGGCGCGGCCGCCGGGCAAGAAGAACAGCACCATCCACTTGCTCTCCGGCGGCGAGAAGGCGCTGACGGCGATTGCCCTCGTCTTCGCCCTGTTCCAGCTCAACCCGGCGCCGTTCTGCATCCTCGACGAGGTGGACGCGCCGCTCGACGACAGCAACACGGAGCGCTTCTGCGAGATGGTCAAGCGCATGTCGGCGCAGACGCAGTTCCTCTTCATCACGCACAACAAGATCACTATGGAGATGGCGCGCCAGCTGATCGGCGTCACCATGCAGGAGCAGGGCGTCTCGCGCGTCGTCGAGGTGGACATCGAGGAGGCGCTGCGCATGAGCGACGAGGCGGTGCCGGCATGAGCGGCGCCGCGCGGGCAGACCGGGAGGGCAAAGCCGCATGAGCGACCTGCAGCTGTCACTGATCGGGCTGGGCATCGCCCTGGTCATCGGCGTCTACGCCTACAACAAGTGGCAGGAGCGCAAGCACCGGCTGCATGCCGAGCGCATCTTCCGCAGCACCCACGCCGACGTCCTCCTCGGCCGCAAGCCGGCCGAGGAGCGGAACGATGTCGCCCTTCGCATCGAGCCGGTCCTGCCGCCGGCGGATGCGCCGCTGGCGGAAGCGCCCGCCGAGGCACCGGCCGGCTTTCCCTCTGCGGCCGGCGAGCCGCCGGCCGACCTTGCCGATCCGGCCATCGACTGCATCGCGAGGCTCGAGTCGGCCGAACCGATCGCCGCCGCCTACCTGTGGCAGGCGCAGCAGCAGGCTTTCGCCGGGCTCGCCCGGCCGTTGCGCTGGAGCGGCTACGACGAGCAGGCCGGCGCCTGGATCGCGCTCGGCGCGGAGGCCGGCGGCCGCTACCGGCGGCTGCGCGCGGCGCTGCAGCTGGCCGACCGCCGCGGCCCCCTCACCGACCAGGAACTGACGCTGTTCCTCAACGGCGTGCAGCGCATCGCCGAGGAATTCCTCGCCGTCATCGACCTGCCGGCGCGCGCCGAGATCCTCGAGCGCGCCGCCCGACTAGACCGCGCCTGCGCCGGCGTCGACATCCAGATCGGCGTCAATGTCGTCGCCGCCGCCGCGCCCTTCGCCGGCACCAAGCTGCGCGGCCTGGCCGAGGCCGCCGGCCTCGTCCTGCGCGAGGACGGCATGTACCACGCCTGCGACGAGGGCGGCGCGACGCGCTTCACCCTGTCCAACCTCGACACGGCGGCGTTTGCCGCCGAGGCCATGAAGGAACTGGCCAGCCACGGCGTCAGCTTCGCGCTCGATGTGCCGCGCGTCGCCGACGGCCTCGCCGCCTTCGACGACATGATCGCCCTGGCCCGCCAGTTCTGCGCCAGCCTCGGTGGCAGGCTGGTCGATGACAACCGCGCGCCGCTCGCCGACAGCGCCCTCGACGTCATCCGCGACAAGATCGTCGAGACCGGCCAGCGCATGTCGGAGGAGGGCCTGCAGGCCGGCAGCCCGGCGGCGCTGCGCCTGTTTTCCTGAACCCGCCCATGGGCGCTCCGCCGGCGGATGCCAAGCGGATCAGGGCGCTGCGCGAGGCGATCGCGCGGCACGACCACGCCTACTACGTGCTCGACGCGCCGACGGTGCCTGACGCCGAGTACGACCGGCTGTTCCGCGAGTTGCAGGCGCTGGAGGAGGCCTGGCCGGAGCTGAAGACGCCCGATTCGCCGACGCGGCGTGTCGGCGGGCAGGCGCTGGCGGCCTTCGCCGCGGTGCGCCACGTCGTGCCGATGCTGTCGATACGCACGGAGACCGATTCCGGACCGGGCGGCGCCCGCGCCTTCGACGCCAGGGTGCGCCGCCAGCTCGGCCTTGCCGAGGCCGATCCGCCCGTCGAGTACTGCGCCGAACTGAAGTTCGACGGCCTCGCCATCAACCTGCGCTATGTCGAGGGGGTGCTGGCGCAGGCGGCCACGCGCGGCGACAGCGAGACCGGCGAGGACGTCACGGACAACGTGCGCACCATCCGCGGCATTCCCTTGCGCCTCACCGGAAAGGCGCCGAAGCTGCTCGAGGCGCGTGGCGAGGTGTTCATGCGGCGAAGCGACTTCGAGCGCTACAACGCCCGCCAGCGCGAGCTTGGCCAGCCGCCGCTCGTCAACCCGCGCAACGGCGCGGCCGGCAGCATCCGCCAGCTCGACCCGAAGGTGACGGCGCAGCGCCCGCTGTCCTTCTACGCCTACGGCCTCGGCGAGACCGACGGCTGGCGCCTGCCGGCGCGCCACAGCGAAGTGCTCGACGCGCTGGCCAACTTCGGATTGCCGGTGTGCGGGGAGCGCGCGATCGCCCGCGGCGCCGAGGAGCTGATCGCCTTCCATGACGCCATCCTCGCCCGCCGCGACGCGCTGCCCTTCGACATCGACGGCGTGGTGTACAAGGTGAATTCACTCGCCCTCCAGGCCGAACTCGGCTTCGTCAGCCGCGAGCCGCGCTGGGCCTGCGCCCACAAGTATCCGCCGCAGGAGGAGCTCACCCGGGTGCTCGGCATCGAGGTCCAGGTCGGCCGCACCGGCAAGCTCACCCCGGTGGCGCGCCTCGAGCCGGTGTTCGTCGGCGGCGTCACCGTGACCAACGCGACCCTGCACAACGAGGACGAGGTGCGGCGCAAGGACGTCCGCGTCGGCGACGCAGTGGTGGTGCGCCGCGCCGGCGACGTCATCCCGGAAGTGGTGGCGGTGGTCGCCGAGCGGCGCCCGACCGAGGTGTCGGCGGCGCCGCCCTGGAGCCTCTTCGAGGCGGTCGGCGGCCGCTGCCCGGTCTGCCGCAGCCGCATCGCGCGCGAGCCGGGCGAGGCCGACTGGCGCTGCACCGCCGGCCTCTACTGCCCGGCCCAGCGCAAGCAGGCCATCCTGCACTTCGCCTCGCGCAAGGCGATGAACATCGACGGCCTCGGCGAAAAGCTGGTCGAGCAGCTGGTCGACCGCGGCATGGCCGATTCGGTCGGCGACCTGTACGATCCGTCTCGCATCGACGCCGCCGCGCTTGCCGGGCTGGAGCGCATGGGCGAGAAATCGGCGCAGAACCTGGTCGAGGCGATCGCGCGATCGAAGGACGCCGGCCTCGAGCGGCTGGTCTTCGCCCTCGGCATCCGCACGGTCGGCGAGGCGACGGCGCGCGACCTGGCGCGCCATTTCGGCAGCCTCGACGCGCTGATGGCCGCCGACGCCGAGGCGCTGCAGCAGGTGCCCGACGTCGGCCCGGTGGTGGCCGAGAACATCGCCGGCTTCTTCGCCGAGCCGCACAACCGCGAGGTGATCAGGCGGCTGCAGCAGGCCGGGGTGAACGACCGGCAGGCGGCGCGCGCGCGCCAGGCGCGCCAGCCGCTGCAGGGGCTGAGCTTCGTCCTCACCGGCACGCTGCCGACGCTCACGCGCGAGGCGGCCGGCGCGCTGATCGAGGCGGCCGGCGGCCGCGCCAGCGGCTCGGTGTCGAACAAGACGGACTATGTCGTCGCCGGCGCCGAGGCCGGCTCGAAACTGGACAAGGCGCGCGCGCTGGGCATCCGCATCCTCGACGAGGACGGCCTGCGCCGGCTGCTGAACGACAACGGAGAGAGCAGCGCATGAAGAAGATCACCAAGGCCGTCTTCCCGGTCGCCGGCATGGGCAGCCGCTTCCTGCCGGCCACCAAGGCCAGCCCGAAGGAAATGATGCCCGTCGTCGACAAGCCGCTGATCCAGTACGCGGTGGAGGAGGCGGTGGCGGCCGGCGTCACCGACATGGTCTTCATCACCGGCCGCAACAAGCGCGCCATCGAGGACCATTTCGACAAGGCTTACGAAATGGAGAGCGAGCTCGAGGCGCGCGGCAAGCACAAGCTGCTGCGCCTGGTGCAGGAGACCGTGCCCGAGCACATCAACTGCATCTACATCCGCCAGGCCGAGCCGCTCGGGCTCGGCCATGCCGTGCTGTGCGCGGCGCCGGTCGTCGGCGACGAGCCCTTCGCCGTGCTGCTGGCCGACGACCTGATCGACGCCGACCCGCCGGTCCTGCGGCAGATGGTCGACGCCTTCGCCGCCCGCCCGAACTCCCTGCTCGGCGTGATGGAGGTGCCGCGCGCCGAGACCGGCGCCTACGGCATCGTCAGCACGGCAGGGGAGGAGGGCGGCGCGCGCCGGGTGAGCGCCATCGTCGAGAAGCCGGCGCCGCAGGAGGCGCCGTCCACCCTGGCGGTGATCGGCCGCTACATCCTGACGCCGCGCATCTTCCACCACCTGCGCCGCGTCCAGGCCGGCGCCGGCGGCGAGATCCAACTGACCGACGCCATCGCCGCGCTGATCGACGAGGAGCCGGTGCTGGCCTTCCCCTTCGCCGGCGTGCGCTACGACTGCGGCTCCAAGCTCGGCTACCTCAAGGCCACCGTCGCCTACGGCCGCAAGCATGCCGAGGCCGGCGCGGCCTTCTCGGAATATCTCGCCGGGCTGGGCGCCGGAGGCGGCGGGCGATGATCGACGCCGCCGAGGCGCGGCGCATCCTTGCCGAGGCCGAGCTGATCGTGCCGCGGCAGGAGGCCGCGGCGGCGGTGCGGCGCCTGGCGAAGGAAATCAGCGCCGCCCTCGGCGATGCCTGCCCGTTGGTTCTTTCGGTGATGGGCGGCGCCGTCGTCGTCACCGGCCAGTTGCTGCCCCTGCTCGGCTTCCCGCTCGAGTTCGACTACCTCCACGTCAGCCGCTACGGCGACGCCACCCGCGGCGGCGAACTGGACTGGATCGCCGCGCCGCGCGCCAAGGTCGCCGGCCGCAGCGTGCTGCTGGTCGACGACGTGCTCGACGAGGGCATCACGCTGGCCGCGGTGAAGCAGCGCCTGCTCGAGCGAGGCGCGCGCGAATGCCGCATCGCCGTCTTCGCCGACAAGGACCTCGGCCGCGCCAAGCCGGTGGCGGCCGACTTCGTCGGCGTGCGCCTGCCCGACCGCTACGTCTTCGGCTTCGGCATGGATGTCGGCGGCGCCTGGCGCAACCTGCCGGAAGTCTATGCGCTGAAGCGCGGCTGACTTCAGCCGCCCGCCGGCCGCTGTGGCAGGCTCGGGCCCAGCAGGTAGCCGGCGAAGCAGGCGAAATAGAGCAGGAAGGCCAGGCCCCACAGGGTCGCGGCCGCCATCATCGCAGCTCTTGCCGGTTCCGACAGCCCCGCGCCGAGGCGGATCATGGCGGCGAGGAACATCAGGACGCAGGCGAGCTTCATCGCCGCCGGCACGCGCAGCGGCCGACCGGTGTGGCGCAGAACGACGCGGGTCATCAGGCCGAGCATCATCATGCCGAGGCCGCCGACGGTGAAGGCGTGCAGCCAGGCGCCTTGCGGCACCAGATCCGCGAGATCGGCCGCTGCCTTGAGCAGGAAGGCGAGCACCAGCCAGGCGAAGCCGAGGTGCATCGTGAACACCAGCGGGACGTCGAGCAGCAGCCAGCCCTTCCAGCGCAGCAGGCGCCAGCCCTGCGCCAGCGCGCAGGCCAGCGCCGCCGCGCCGGTCCAGGCGGCCGGCGCGCCGCCGAGATCGAGCGCGGCCAGAAGCAGCACCGATCCGGCTGCCGCGGCTTCAAGCGCCGGCAGGAAGGCCGCCTGGTCGCCGCGGCCCAATTCGCGCAGCGCGTTGCCGCTGAAGATTGGCGTCAGCACGCCGCCCTTCAGCACGAACAGCAGGATGATGGCATGGACGCCGGCGCGAAGCCCAAGGCTGGCGAGGGCGGGGTCGCCGTCGAGCATGCCGCGCCAGCAGACGCCGTTGGCCGTCGCCAGCGCCAGCAGGATTGGCAACTGCAGAAGGTAGAGGCGGTTGTCCACTCGCAGCAGGCCCGGCAGGGCCATCAGGGAAGCGGCGGGAAGCAGCAGCAGGTCGATGGCCGGCGCCAGAAGGGGCGGCAGCGCTGCGGTCGTCCAGAAGGCGGCGCGGCCGGCGAGCCAGAGCAAAGCGAGGACGGCGAGGCGGCCGCCGCGGATCTCCTCGCTGCCGGCCCAGCTTGGCAGGGCGGTGAGCAGGATGCCGATGATGATGGCAGCGGCGAAGCCGAACAGCATCTCGTGGCCGTGCCAGACATGAAGCGGGATGCCGTCCAGCGGGCCGCCCCAGCGGCCGGAAAAGGCGCCGAGCCAGACGACGCTGAGCACGATGGCGCAGAGGGTGCCGAGGAAATAGAAGGGGCGGAAGGGACTCGACAGCAGGGGCGGCATGGCGCCATTCTAGCGTGCCGGCTCGCCCGGAAAATTGTAACGAAACGTGTCGGACAGGGCTTTTGCTCCGCGCGGCAGGTATAGTTAACGCGTGGCAAAGGGGCTTTCATGCGAGCCCGGGCGGAAACTGGAGGAGCAGGGCATGGCTGCCGGAAAGAAATGGATGCTTGGCCTGGTGCTGGCGTTCGCCGTCTCTTCCGGCGCGGCCATGGCGCATGGCTACGGTCATTATCACCGTCATTCCCGCGTCGGCATCGGCTTCTACATGGGTGTGCCTCTCGGCTATCCCTGGTACATGCCGCCGCAACCCTATTACTACTACCCGCCGGCGGTGATCGTGCGCCCGGTCGAGCCGCAGGTGTATATCGAGCGGACGGCGCCCCAGCAGCAAATCCAGGCGGCGCAGCCAGTGTGGTACTACTGCAACAACCCGCCGGGGTATTATCCCTATGTCAGGGAATGTCCGGGCGGCTGGCAGCCTGTCGCGCCGATGCCGCCGCCGCCGAATTGATCGGGAGAGGATGAGGATGCGGATCGACAAGCGGTTCCTGCTGCTGCCGCTGCCACTGTTGCTGGCGGCCTGCGTATCGATGCCGAACGGGCCGAACGTCCTGGTGCTGCCCGGCACCTCCATGAGCTTCGAGCAGTTCCGCATGGACGAGGCCGCCTGCCGGCAATATGCCGAGGCGGAAACGGGCCAGTCGGCCGAAGGCGCGGCGGCCAGCTCGGCGGTGCAGAGCGCGGCCATCGGCACGGCGGTGGGAGCCGTGGCAGGCGCCATCATCGGCGGCCGCAGCGGCGCTGGCGTCGGCGCCGGCACCGGCCTGATCGTCGGCAGCGCCAGCGGCGCCGGTTCGGCGAGGGTCTCGGGCGACAACTTGCAACGACGCTACGACAACACCTATATCCAGTGCATGTACGCCAAGGGCCATCGCGTGCCGGTGGCGGGCAATTTCTCGCCCGAGCCTCAGCGCGCGCCGGCGCAGCAGGCCGCGCCGCAGTATCCGCCGCCCAACCAGCCGCCGCCAGCCCAGGCGCCGGCCAATCCGCCACCCGCCCAGCCGAACTGACCGGCCCGACCGGCCCGACCGGCCCGACCGGCCCGACCGGCCCGACCGGCCCGACCGGCCCGGCCGGCCCGGCCGGCCCGGCTGCTGCGACGCCGCCTCCGGCGGTCGCCGCCTCCGCCTGCTTGATGCCCGACTGCGGCGCCGGCTGTCGCGAGCGAATAATTTATGGTTCATCCGACTTTCGTGTGGGTCCGAAGTCCAGCGCTTCGAAGTAAAAAGCCGTCATCTTGGTAGCGCTTGCCGCGCCTCGGCGCGGAATCGTCGGTAAGACAGCGGGTTGTGCCGCCGTCGCCACTTCGGTATCCGA
>CAUJIV010000014.1 GCA_963205435.1 Pseudomonadota bacterium | reverse complement strand
TCGCTGCCGGCGGCGATGGGGGTGTGCGCGCTGTTCGCGCTCCTCACCGGCCTGCTGGTGCTGCGCACCAAGGGCATCTTCTTCATCATGGTGACGCTGGCCTTCGCCCAGATGCTGTTCTTCGTCTTCCACGACACCAAGCTCGGCGGCGGCTCCGACGGCATCTACATCTACAACAAGCCCGAGCTGAAGCTCGGCGACTTCGCCCTCGCCAACCTCGACAAGACCGAGCATTTCTACTGGCTGGTGCTGGTTCTGATGGTCGCCGTCTATCTGCTGCTGGCGCGCGTGCTCGGTTCGACCTTCGGCCGGGCGCTGGTCGGCATCAAGGTGAACGAGCACCGCATGCAGGCGCTCGGCTTCCCGGTGTTCCGCTACAAGCTGGCGAGCTACGTGCTGGCCGGCGCGCTGGGCGGGCTGTCCGGCTACCTCGCCGCGGTGCAGTTCGGCTTCGTCAACCCGGAGATACTGTCCTGGCACCAGTCAGGCGCCGTGATGATGATGGTCATCCTCGGCGGCATGGGCACGCTCTACGGCCCGGTGCTCGGCGCCTTCGCCTTCGTGCTGCTGCAGGAAGCCTTCTCCAACCAGGCCTGGTTCGGCGCCTGGGCCAAGCACTGGCAGCTGGCGATGGGCCTCTTCATCATCCTGGTGGCACTCTACCTGCCGCGGGGACTGGCCGGCCTGTTTGCACGCAATCGCGCGACGGCCGCCGACGCCGCCGAGAAGGCCGAGGAAGAGAAGGCCGAAGGCACGCCATGAACGCCCCGATTCTCCGCACGCAGGAACTCACCCGGCGCTTCGGCGGACTCGTCGCCGTCGACAAGGTGTCGCTGGAACTGCACGTCGGCGAAGTGCACGCCGTCATCGGCCCCAACGGTGCCGGCAAGTCGACCCTCACCAACCTGCTCTCCGGCGACCTGCCGCCGAGCTCCGGCTCGGTGCAGTTCGAGGGGCGCGACATCGGCGGGCTGAAATCAGACCGCATCTCGCGCCTCGGCGTCGGCCGCAGCTACCAGAAGACCAACATCTTCCTGCCGTTCACGGTGTTTGAAAATTGTCGTTTGGCCGCGCAGTCGCGCACGCCGCGTGCCTGGCGCGTGTGGCAGGGCGCAGGTGTCTTCGGCGACATCAACCGGCTCGCCGAGGAGGCGATGGAGGCGGCCGGCCTCGCCCACCGGCGCGAGCGCGTCGCCGCCACGCTGTCGCACGGCGAGCAGCGCCAGCTCGAGATCGCCATGTGCCTGGCGACGCGACCGCGCCTGCTGCTGCTCGATGAGCCGCTCGCCGGCATGGGGCCGCACGAGTCGCACCGCATGGTGGACCTCATCAAGTAGCTCGCCGAGGGCCACGCCATCATGCTCATCGAGCACGACATGGACGCCGTCTTCGCCGTGGCGCACAAGCTGACCGTGATGGTGAACGGCGAGGTGATCGAGTCCGGCACGCCGGCTGAAGTGCGCAACAGCCCCGCCGTGCAGCTCGCCTACCTTGGCGGGGAGGACAACCTCCATGGCTGACATCGTGGGCCATCCCCCCGGCCCCCTTCCCGGGGAAGGGGGTGACGGCGGTTCGCTTCGCTCGGAGTTGTTGCTCGAAGCGACCGGCCTGCACAGTTTCTACGGCGTTAGCCACATCCTGCACGGCGTCGACTTCTCCGTCGCGCGCGGCGAGACCATCGGCCTGATGGGCCGCAACGGCATGGGCAAGACCACGCTGCTGAAATCCATGCTCGGCCTGGTGCGGCCGAAGGAGGGCGCCGTGCGCGTGCGCGGCCGCGACATGACGCAGGACGAGCCCTACGCCATCGCCCGCGCCGGCATCGCCTACGTGCCGGAAGGGCGCGGCATCTTCCCCAACCTCAGCGTGCGCGAGAACCTCGTCATGGCAGCGCGCGCCGGCGTCGATGGCCGCAAGGAGTGGGATTTCGAGCGCGTCATGGCCACCTTCCCGCGGCTGGCCGAGCGCATCGACAACGGCGGCGCGCAGCTCTCCGGCGGCGAGCAGCAGATGCTCACCATCGGCCGCGCCCTGATGACCAACCCGGATCTCCTCATCCTCGACGAAGCGACCGAAGGGCTGGCGCCGCTGATCGCCAGGGAAATCTGGAACATCATCCGCACCATCCGCGCCTCCGGCATCGCCACGGTGATCGTCGACAAGAACTACGGCGCCGTGATGGCGCTCGCCGACCGCAGCGTGGTGCTGGTCAAGGGCCGCGTCGTCTTCGCCGGCTCGTCGAGCGAACTGTCCGACAACGAAGAACTGATGCACCGCTTCCTCGGGGTCTGACGTTTTTCTCCCTCTCCCTCCCAGGGAGAGGGCGCCACATCAACCCCCTCTCCCTGCCAACGAGAGGGCACCACATCAACCCCCTCTCCCTTCCAGGGAGAGGGCTGGGGAGTGGGTAAACAGACATCGCCATGCAAACCGGTTTCATCCAGGCCGCCGGCCACAATCTCGAATACCGCCTCATCCCCGCCCACCAGATGAACCGCCCGACGCTGGTGTTCCTGCACGAGGGCCTCGGCTCGCTGGCAATGTGGCGCGACTTCCCGGCCAAGGTGGCCACCGCCACCGGCTGCCGCACGCTGGTGTATTCGCGCTACGGCTACGGCGAATCCCACCTGCTGACGGAATCCTTCGGCGTGCGCTACATGCATGACGAGGCGCTGGTCGCGCTGCCCGAGTTGCTCGACAAACTGGAAATAGACAAGCCGGTGCTGGTCGGCCACTCCGACGGCGGCTCCATCGCGCTGATCCATGCCGGCGGGGCGGGGCGGGATGTCGCCGGCCTCATCCTCATGGCCCCGCACGTCTTCGTCGAGGACCTGTCGATCGCCAGCATCGCCCAGGCGAAGGTGACCTTCGAGACCACCGACCTCGCGCAGAAGCTCGGCAAGTACCACCGCGATCCCGCAAAAACCTTCTGGGGCTGGAACAACATCTGGCTGCACCCCGACTTCCGCGCCTGGAACATCGAGGAGTACCTGCCGAACGTGACCTGCCCGGTGCTCGCCCTGCAGGGCGCGGACGACGAGTACGGCACCCCGGCGCAGGTCGAGGCCATCCGCCAACAGGCCAAGGGCGAAGTAGAAGTCCTCATGCTCGCCGACTGCCGCCACTCCCCCCACAAGGATCAGCCCCAGGCCACGCTCGAAGCGATGGCCGGGTTCATCGAGCGGATCGGCTGAAAGTCAGTCGCCGGGATACGGCGCACGGTCGTCGCCGTGCTGCGGAGACTGACTTTTTATCGGGCCGCTTTCGACCGAGGCTGTGTGAAAACCCGGTGAACTATCGCGGCCCATTCTTGTCTATGCATTAGGCATTAACTGGAGCGGGTGATGAAGCGGTTTGTTGAAGGGGAAGACAGGACGCAAGGGACGCTGCTGCCGGAGCGGCTTGATGATTACGTGGGCGAAGACAATCCGGTCAGAGCCATCGATGCATTTGTTGAACTGCTCGACCTGAAGGAACTGGGGTTTGCGGGAGCGGAACCCAAGTCGACGGGCAGGCCGGCCTACCACCCGGCGGTCCTGCTGAAGCTGTATATCTACGGCTATCTCAACCGCATCCAGTCGAGCCGTCGTCTGGAACGGGAAGCGCAACGCAATCTGGAGTTGATCTGGCTGAGCGGACGCTTGGCGCCCGACTTCAAGACGATTGCCGACTTCCGCAAGGGCAACGGACCGGCGATCCGGAGGGCATGTCGGGAATTTGTTCTGCTGTGCCGGAATCTCGATCTCTTTTCCGAAGCCATCGTGGCGATCGATGGCAGCAAGTTCAAGGCGGTCAATAACCGCGACAAGAACTTCACCGACCGGAAGTTGCAGGCACGGATGGAGCAACTGGAGGAGAGTATCGGACGCTACCTGGATGAGCTTGACCGTTCGGATCGCGAACCCACGGCGGTCAGCGAGGAGCGTGTTGCCCGTCTCAAGGACCGGATTGGCGGACTGAAGGAGCAGATGCAGCACCTCAAGGAGATAGGCGCCGAGATGCAGGCCGCGCCGGATGGCCAGGTTTCCCTGACTGATCCGGATTCCCGCTCCATGGCGACCAGCGGGCGCGGCACGGGCATTGTCGGCTATAACGTGCAGGTAGCCGTGGATGCCGAGCACCACCTGCTGGTGGCCCACGAGGTCACCAATCTTGGTCATGATCGCACGCAGCTTGTGCCCATGTCGCAAGCGACCAAGGAAGTCTTGGGCGGGAGCCGCCTTACTGTGCTGGCTGACCGCGGTTATTTCAACGGCGAGCAAATCAAGGCGTGCGAAGACCAGGGCATCGAAACGCTGGTGCCCAAGCCGCTCACGTCGAGCAATCGGGCGGCGGGGTTCTTTGATAAGCAGGACTTCATCTATGACGCCGAGCAGGATGAGTATCGCTGTCCGGCTGGAGAACGTGCAATCTGGCGTTTCAGCAGCGTCGAGCGGGGTCAGACACTCCACAAGTATTGGTCATCCGCCTGCACGAAATGTGCGCTCAAGCCGCAATGCACCACCAGCGTTTATCGGCGCATTGCCCGTTGGGAGCATGAACACATTCTCGATCGGATGAACGAACGCCTCAAGCGCACTCCCGAGGCGTCGCGGATTCGCCGCCGAACCGTCGAGCATGTCTTTGGTACACTCAAGGCCTGGATGGGATCAACCCATTTCCTGACCAAGACCCTGCCGCGCGTCAGCACTGAGATGAGTTTGCACGTGCTGGCCTACAACCTGAAGCGAATGATGAAGATCTTCGGGGTGCAGCCCCTGATCAGGGCCATGGCAGGCTAGCAGATCCCTCTTCGCCCTTCTTCGAGTGACGCCTCTGGCTGCCTTTGGCCCCAAATAGGTGGAACTGCTCGGTCACGTTTCCCATACCGTCCCTGAAATTCCCGTGTTTCCACACAGCCTCGGTCGATTGCTTCCCTACGCCGTACCGGGGAGACTGACTTTTGGCAGGAGTAGCGATTCGATCCGACTCTGTGCGCCCGGCAAGCGAACGCAGGTTGCCGTCACGCCGGCTCGATGTGCTCCAACACCAGCTGCACGCTGGAGAGGCCGTTGAAGTCGTTGACGGCCAGGCGGTAGGCGGCGCGCACGTCGGCCGGCACGCTGTCGGCGAAGTTGAACTGGATGGCGTCGAAGCGGGCGGCGCCCTTGCGCAGGGTCAGTTTGAGGTGGCGGCCCTTGAGGATGCGCTGCTTCTCCACCGCGAACTCGTCGCTGAACAGCGGCGCCGGGAAGCCCTGGCCCCAGATCTCGCCTTCCAGCATGCGCGCGCTTTCCAGCGACATCCAGCCGGCCTCGAGCGGGCCGTCGGTTTCGAGGGTGCGCGTCAGCTCGGCCGGGCCGACCAGTCCGCGCACGGTCTCCTCGAACAGCGCCTCGAAGCGTTCCAGGTCCGCCTCGCGCAAAGTCAGTCCCGCCGCCGCGGCGTGGCCGCCGAAGCGCAGCAGCAGGCCGGGGGCCCGCTTCGAGACGAGGTCGAGGGCGTCGCGCAGGTGCAGCCCGGCAATCGAGCGGCCGGAGCCCTTGAGTTCGCCGGCATTGCCGCGCGCGAAGGCGATCACCGGTCGGTGCAGCTTGTCCTTGACGCGCGAGGCGAGGATGCCGATGACGCCCTGGTGCCAGGCCGGGTCGTAGAGGGCGAGGCTGGCGCGCTCGGCCGCCTCGATGTTGTCCAGAATGGCGAGGGCCTGCTCCTGCATGTCCGTTTCGATGCTGCGCCGCTCGCGGTTGAGGCGGTCGAGCTCCTGCGCGATGTTGAGCGCGCGGCTGAGGTCGTCGGTGACCAGGCATTCGATGCCGAGCGACATGTCGGCGAGCCGCCCGGCGGCGTTCAGGCGCGGTCCCAGCGCGAAGCCGAGGTCGAAAGTGGTGGCGCGCTCCGATTCGCGGCCGGCAACGCGGAAGAGGGCGCGCAGACCGGGCTGCATCTTCCCCTGACGGATGCGCGCGAGGCCCTGCGCGACGAGGATGCGGTTGTTGCGGTCGAGTCGCACCACGTCGGCGACTGTGCCGAGGGCGACCAGGTCGAGCAGGGCGGCGAGGTTGGGCTCCGGGCTGGCGGCGAAGGCGCCGCGCTTCCTCAACTCGGCGCGCAGCGCCAGCATGACGTAGAACATCACGCCGACGCCGGCGATCGCCTTGCTCGGGAAGCCGCAGCCGGGCTGGTTCGGATTGACGATGACGTCGGCCGCCGGCAGTTCGTCGCCGGGCAGGTGGTGGTCGGTGATGAGCGTGCCGATGCCGAGCCGCCGCGCCTCGGCGACGCCCTCGACGCTGGCGATGCCGTTGTCGACGGTGACGATCACATCGGGTTTGCGTTCGGATGCGAGGCGCACCACCTCCGGCGTCAGCCCGTAGCCGTAGTCGAAGCGGTTGGGCACGAGGTAGGCGACGTCGGCGCCGAAGGCGGCGAGCGCGCGCATGCCCACCGCGCAGGCGGTGGCGCCGTCGCAGTCGTAGTCGGCGACGATGAGCAGGCGCCGCTTCGCCGCGATGGCGTCGGCCAGCAGCGTCGCCGCCTCGGCGGCGCCTTTCAGCAGGGACGGGTCGAGCAGGGCGGTGAGCGCGGTGTCGAGGTCGGTCGCGTGGGCGATGCCGCGCGCCGCATACAGACGCGCCAGCAGCGGATGCACGCCCTCGTACTCGAGACGCTCGCGCGCGACCTG
>CAUJIV010000013.1 GCA_963205435.1 Pseudomonadota bacterium | reverse complement strand
ATCTATCCGCTCGACTCGCTCAAGGAGACGGTGCGGCTGGCGGCCGGCCTGACGGCGCAGAAGCGCCTCGACGCCGCCTCGCAGCAGCGCGCGCTGGCGGCGCTGGCGCGCTTCGGCGAGCGCCTGCGCGGCTTCGACGCCGGCGCCGTGCGCGCGGTGGCGACCGACACCCTGCGCGTGGCGCGCAACGCGGCGCAGTTCCTCGTCCGCGCCGAGGCCGCGCTCGGCTTCCCCATCGAGATCATCGCCGGCCGCGAGGAGGCGCGCCTGATCCACCTCGGCATCGCCCACGCCGTGCCCGATCCGCGGCGCCAGCAGCTGATGGTGGACATCGGCGGCGGCTCGACGGAGTTCATCATCGGCCGCGGCTTCGAGCCGCTCGAGCTGGCCTCGCTCTACATGGGCTGCGTCGGCTTCAGCCGGCGGCATTTCCCGCGCGGCCGCGCCGACAAGGCCGGCTTCAAGGCGGCCGAGCTGGCGGCGAGAAAGGAGCTGCAGTCGATCGTGCGCCAATTCAGGGCGACCGGCTGGCAGGCGGCGGTCGGCTCCTCCGGCACCGCCCGCGCGCTGGGGGAGATCCTCGAGGCGAACGGCCTGTCGCCGGGCGGCATCAGCCGCGGCGGGCTCGAGCGCCTGCGCGGCCTGCTGCTGCGCGCCGGCGATCTGCGCAGGCTCGATCTGCCCGGGCTGCGGCCCGAGCGCATCCCGGTGCTGCCGGGGGGGCTGGCCATCATGCTGGCGGTGTTTCGGGAATTCGGCCTCGAGCACATGGACTACGCCGACGGCGGCCTGCGCCTGGGAGTGCTCCACGACCTGCTCGGCCGGACGCACCAGCGCGACCAGCGCAACGCCACCGTGCAGCACTTCCTGCGCCGCTACCAGGCCGATCTCGGCCAGGCGGCGCGCGTGGCGGCGAGCGCCCGCGGCTTCCTGCGGCAGCTGCTGCCGGGGGACGAGGCGCAGGAGATCCAGTTGCTGGAATGGGCGGCGCTGCTGCACGAGATCGGCCTCTCGGTGGCCCATTCCGGCTACCACCGGCACGGCGCCTACATCCTCGCCCATGCCGACATGCCCGGCTTCTCGAAAATGGACCAGGCGCGCCTGTCGCGCCTGGTGTTCGCCCATCGCGGCAAGCTGGACTGGCTCGGCGACGAACCGCCCGGCAGCAACGAGCGGCTGCTCGTCCTCAGCCTGCGCCTGGCGGCGATCCTGCACCGCTCGCGCGACGATACGCCGCCGCCGGCGATTGTCGCGCGGCGCTCCGCGCGCGGCTTCGCCCTCGACGTCGATGCGGACGGGCTGGCGGTCCTGCCGCTGACCGCCGCCGCGCTGGAAGAGGAGACGCGCCAGTGGGCCGCTCTGGGCGTCGAGGTGAGGATCAGGGCCGGGAGCGGCAGGCAGCCGGCTGCGGCATAATGCGCCGTCCCGCCGCAGCGATGGCGGAACGACTCGAATGACGATCGGGGGAGGGGGAGTGGGCGGCGCAAGCGTGACGCTCGAGACGGACGGCGGCGGCCGGCGCTGGGCGCGCCTGGCGGGCGAGTGGCGGCTGAGGGCGCTGGCGCCGGATTTCGCCGCCCTCGACGCCGAACTGGCAGCGCACGGCCGCGACGCCACCCTCGGCTGGGACTTGCGCGGCATCGCCTCGCTCGATTCGGTCGGCGCGATGATGCTGTGGCGCGCCTGGGGCGGGCGCTTGCCGGAAAGTCTGCAGACACGCGACGAGCTGGGCGCGGTATTCGCCCGCATCGAGGCCGCCGCCCGGCAGAAGGAGGACGGCCCCGGACGGGCGCCGCCCTGGGAATGGGTCGCCGCGCTCGGCCGGCTCGGCCTCGGCCTGCTGCGTCACCTGGCCGACTTCACCGCCCTGGTCGGCCAGCTGGCGCTCGACGCCCTGCACGTGGCGCGCCGCCCGGCGGAGGGGCCGTGGCGCGAGACCTCGGCCAACCTCTACAAGAGCGGCGTGCGCGCCATGCCGGTGACGGCGCTGGTCGGCTTCCTCATCGGCATCGTGCTGTCCTACCTGTCGGCCCTGCAGCTGAAGAATTTCGGCGCCGACATCTTCATCGTGAACATCCTCGGCATGGGCATCATCCGCGAGCTCGGCCCGGTGCTGGTGGCGGTGCTGGTGGCCGGCCGCTCCGGCTCGGCGATGACGGCGCAGCTCGGCGTGATGCGCGTCACCGAGGAGATCGACGCGCTGGCGACGATGGGCGTCTCGCGCAGCCTGCGCCTGGTCTTTCCCAAGGTCGCCGCGCTGGCGCTGGCCATGCCGCTGCTGGTGCTGTGGACCAGCGCCATCGCCCTGATCGGCGGCATGGTCTCGGCGCAGGTGCAGCTCGACATCTCCTACGGCTTCTTCATCGAGACCCTGCCCAAG
This sequence comes from Pseudomonadota bacterium, assembly GCA_963205435.1. Classification (GTDB taxonomy): domain Bacteria; phylum Pseudomonadota; class Gammaproteobacteria; order Burkholderiales; family Rhodocyclaceae; genus Desulfobacillus. The sequence goes on along the minus strand of CAUJIV010000013.1, from coordinate 16,153 downwards.
GTGGTGCCGGTGGCCAACCTCTACATCGCGCTGGTGAAGGGCGTCGTCTTCGGCATCCTCGTCGCGCTGGTGGCCTGCCATTTCGGCCTGCTGGTGCGGCCGAACACCGAGAGCCTGTCGTCGAACACCACCGCCTCGGTGGTGACGGCGATCACCGTCGTCATCCTCGTCGACGCCGTGTTCGCCATCGCCACGCGCAAGATCGGCATGCCGCTGTGAGCGAGGCGGTCATCGCGGTCGAGAAGCTGTCCACCCGCTTCGGCGAGCACTGGGTGCATCGCGACCTCGACCTCGTCGTGCGCCAGGGCGAGGTGCTGGCGCTGGTCGGCGGCTCGGGCAGCGGCAAGACCACGCTGCTGCGGCAGATGATCGGCCTGCTGCGGCCGACGCAAGGGGAGATCCGCCTGTTCGGCGAGCCGCTGTTCACGGGCGACGCGCGCCAGGAGACGGCGCTGCGCCGCCGCTTCGGCATGCTGTTCCAGTACGGCGCGCTCTATTCGGCCTTCAACGTCTTCCAGAACATCGCCTTTCCGCTGCGCGAGCTGGGCGTGGTCGACGAAGGGCTGATCCATGACCTCGTGATGCTCAAGCTGTCGATGGTCGAGCTGCTGCCGCAGCACGCCTGGCTGATGCCGGCCGAACTCTCCGGCGGCATGATCAAGCGGGTCGCCCTGGCGCGGGCGCTGTCGCTGGAGCCGGAGCTGCTGCTGCTCGACGAGCCGACCGCCGGCCTCGACCCCGACCGCAGCGAATCCTTCGTCCGCCTGATCGACAGCCTGCACCGCCAGCTCGGCCTGACGGTGGTGCTGGTGACCCACGATCTCGACACCCTGGCCGGCCTGGCGGCGCGCGTTGCGGTGCTGGCCGAACAGCGTATACTCGCCGTCGGGACGATCGACGAGATCATGCAGGTCGACCATCCCTTTGTCCAAAACTTCTTCTGCTGCGCCCGCGCCCTGCGCGCGCTGCAGAGCCGCATCCCCGAAGGAACGGCCTGACCATGGAAAGCCGCGCCCACGCGCTCGCCGCCGGAATCTTCACGCTCCTGCTCGGGCTGGCCTGCGCGCTGGCGGCCTTCTGGTTCTCCGGCAAGCGCGAAGCCACCAACGAATACGTGCTGGTGACGCAGGGCAGCGTGGCCGGCCTCAACCCGCAGGCCCAGGTGCGCTTCCGCGGCATCCGCGCCGGCAAGGTGCAGGACATCGCCCTCGACCCGGCGGACCCGCGCAACATCCTGATCACCATCGGCATCGACGCCAGCCTGCCGGTGACCCGGGGCACGACGGCGCGGCTGTTCCACCAGGGTGTCACCGGCCTCGCCTCGATCCTGCTCGAGGACAAGGGCGGCGATCCCGAGCCGCTCACCGGCAGCGACGGCGAGCCGCCGCGCATCGCCCTGCAGCCGGCCTTCATGGACACGCTCGGCGACCATGCCGCCGAGCTGCTGGGGCAGCTGCGCCAGGTCGCCGAGCGCACCACGGCGCTGCTCTCCGAGCAGAACCTGCAGCGCATCGGCGCCGCCCTCGGCGGCGTCGAGACCGCCTCGGCCAGTCTGGCGGCCGGCATGAAGGACCTGCCCGAGGTGATGGCGGCACTCAAGGTCGCCCTGAACGAGGAGAACGTGCGACGGCTGGGCGCGACGATGGCCAACCTGGAAAAGGTCAGCAACGATGCGACGCCGCTGATGGCCAGCCTGAAGGGTGCATCGCAGAAGCTCGATGCGCTGCTGGCCGAATCGGGCGGCGAGATCAGCCAGGCCACGCTGCCGCGGCTGAACCGCCTGCTGCAGGATCTTTCGCTCGACTCGCGCCAGCTCTCCCGCCTGCTCGACCAGGTCGAGGATGCGCCCAGCATGCTGGTCTTCGGCCGCGAGCCGCGCCACCCAGGGCCGGGGGAGAAGGGATTCACGGCAAGATGAAAGCCAAGCTGAGAACATCCTTGCCAGTCCTGGCGCTCGCGTTGCTGGCCGCCTGCGGCGGCATGGCGCGCTCTCCCTCCAGCATCGCCACCTACGACCTCGGCCCGCAGGCGGCGGCGCCGAACAACCGCGCCGTCGCCAGCCTGCGCAGCCTCGACGTGCTCGCCGCGCCCTGGCTGGAGTCCTCGGCCATGCAGTATCGCCTGGCCTATGCCGCCAGCCAGCGCCGCCAGGCCTACGCCGAGAGCCGCTGGGCCGCCACGCCGGCCGAGCTGCTGGCGCACGCGCTGAGGAAGCGCATGCTCTCCGGCCCGGCCGAGGGCGCCTGCCGGCTGCGCGTGGAACTGGACGAGTTCCTCCAGGTGTTCGACGACGAGCGCAACAGCCGCGCGCTGCTCGAGGCGCGCGTCCAGCTCGTCGCTCCCGGCGACGGCGCCGTGCTGGCGCGACACGACTTCAGCCTGGCGCGGGCGGCGGCCAGCGCGGACGCGGCGGGCGGCGCGGCGGCGCTTGCGGCCGCGGCCGAGGAGCTTTCCGGGCAGCTGCGCGACTGGCTCGGCGGGCTTGACGCCGCCGGCGCGGGGGGCTTGAATATCGCGAGGCGCTGCCGCAGCTGAGCAGCTGCCGGACGCTTTTCGTGGCGCGAATATCCATGACGGCAAATCCCTACACCATCGGTCTCGAGCGCAACGCGGCCAACTACACGCCGCTGTCGCCGCTGTCCTTCATCGCGCGCACGGCCGCCGTCTATCCCCAGATGACCTCGGCCATCCACGGCGCGCGCCGCTACAGCTGGGCGCAGACCTACGAGCGCTGCCGCCGCCTCGCCTCGGCGCTGGCGGCGCGCGGCATCGGCAAGAACGACACCGTCGCCGTGATGCTGTCGAACACGCCGGAGATGATCGAGTGCCATTTCGGCGTGCCGATGGCCGGCGCCGTGCTGAACACCCTCAACACCCGCCTCGACGCCGAGGCCGTCGCCTTCATGCTCGACCACGGCGAGGCGAAGGCGCTGATCGCCGACCGCGAGTTCGCGCCGACGGTCACCGCGGCCCTGGCGCGGCTCGGCCGCGACTTGCCGGTGATCGGCGTCGACGATCCCGAGTACGATGGTCCCGGCGAGCGCCTCGGCGAGATCGACTACGAGGCCTTCCTCGCCGCCGGCGACCCCGGCTTCGCCTGGCAGGGCCCGGCCGACGAGTGGGACGCCATCTCGCTCAACTACACCTCGGGCACCACCGGCAACCCGAAGGGCGTCGTCTACCACCACCGCGGCGCCTACCTCAACGCCGTCTCCAACATCGTCTCCTGGGGCATGCCGCCGCACTCGGTGTACCTGTGGACGCTGCCGATGTTCCACTGCAACGGCTGGTGCTATCCGTGGACCATGGCGGCGAACGCCGGCGCCAACGTCTGCCTGCGGCGCGTCGAGGCGAAGGCCATCCTCGACGCCATCCGCGCGCACAGGGTGACGCACTACTGCGGCGCGCCGATCGTGCACACCATGCTGATCAACGCCCCGGCCGAATGGCGCGAGGGCATCGCGCACAAGGTCAGCGCCCAGGTGGCGGCGGCGCCGCCGCCGGCGGCGATGATCGAGGGCATGCAGCGCATCGGCATCGACCTCACCCACGTCTATGGCCTGACCGAGACCTACGGGCCGGCCTCGGTCTGCGCCAAGCATCCGCAGTGGAACGAGCTGCCGCTGGAGGAGCGGGTGCGCCTCAACGGCCGCCAGGGCGTGCCCTACCACATGCAGGAGGCCATCGAGGTGATGGACCCGGAAACCCTGCGGCCGGTGCCGCGCGACGGCGAGACGGTCGGCGAGATCATGTTCCGCGGCAACATCACCATGAAGGGCTACCTGAAGAACCCGCAGGCGAGCGAGGAGGCCTTCCGCGGCGGCTGGTACCACTCGGGCGACCTCGCCGTCATGCATGCCGACGGCTACGCCAAGATCAAGGACCGCTCGAAGGACGTCATCATCTCCGGCGGCGAGAACATCTCCTCGGTCGAGGTCGAGGACGTGCTCTACCGCCACCCGGCGGTGCTGGCGGCGGCGGTGGTGGCGGCGCCGGACGAGAAATGGGGCGAGGTGCCCTGCGCCTTCGTCGAGCTGAAGCCGGAGGCGCAGGCGACGGCGGAGGAGATCATCGGCTTCTGCCGCGAGCGCATGGCCCGCTTCAAGGCGCCCAAGCAGGTGGTCTTCGGCGCACTGCCGAAGACCTCCACTGGCAAGATCCAGAAATTCATCCTGCGCGAGAAGGCGAAGTCGGTGCAGGCTTTCAACTAAGGAGAAGACGAAATGAGTGCGATCATGAAATCCGCTGACGAACCGCAGCTGCTGCGCGCCGACGAGGGCGGTGTGGCGACGTTGACGCTGAGCCGGCCGAGCCAGTTCAATTCGCTGTCCGAGGCGCTGATTGACGAGCTGGCGGCCGAGCTCGACGCCATCGCCGAAGACCGCTCGGTGCGCGTCGTCGTGCTGGCCGGCGCCGGCAAGGCCTTCTGCGCCGGCCACGACCTGAAGGAGATGCGCGCCCATCCGGACAAGGCCTGGCAGCAGGCGTTGTTCGGCAAGTGCGGCCGCATGATGCTCAAGCTGACGCAGCTACCGCAGCCAGTCATCGCCCGCGTGCATGGCATGGCGGTCGCCGCCGGCTGCCAGCTGGTCGCCATGTGCGACCTCGCCGTGGCGGCCGAAGGGGTGAAGTTCGCCGTCTCCGGCGTGAACCTCGGCCTGTTCTGCAGTGCGCCGGCGGTGCCTCTGTCGCGCAACCTGCCGCGCAAGCAGGCCTTCGAGATGCTGGTCACCGGCGAGTTCATGGACGCGCCGACGGCGCTGGCGCGCGGGCTGGTGAACCGCGTCGTGCCGGCCGAGCGCCTGGACGAGGAGGTGCGGCAGCTCACCGGCGCCATCCTCGCCAAGTCGCCGGCGGCGGTGGCGATGGGCAAGCAGGCCTTCTACCGCCAGATCGAGATGGGCCTCGACGGCGCCTACCAGATGGCGGCCGAGACGATGGCCTGCAACATGATGGCCGAGGACGCCCAGGCCGGCATCGACGCCTTCATCGCCAAGCAGCCGATGCCGCAGTGGAAGGGCTGCTGAGCCCCCGGGACGGAAGCCGCTGACGCGAGGGGATGCTGGCATGCGGTCCACCATGCAGAAGGTGCCACTGTCGACGAACCATCTGCTGGAGCGCGGCAGCCGCTATTTCGGAGCGCGCGAGATCGTCTCGCGCCTGCCCGACAAGACCTGTCGCCGCAGCACCTACGCCGACCTGCGGCGGCGCGCGCTGCAGCTGGCGGCGGCGCTGGCGAAAGCCGGCGTCAGGCCCGGCGAGCCGGTGGCGACGCTGATGTGGAACCACGCCTGGCACATGGAGGCCTATTTCGGCATCCCGGCCGCCGGCGCTGTCCTGCACACGCTCAACCTGCGCCTGAGCGCGGACGACCTCGCCTTCATCCTGGCCGACGCCGGCGACCGCGTCCTTATCGTGGACGACGTGCTGCTGCCGCTGGCGGACAGGCTGGCGGCGCTGGTCCATCTCGAGCAGGTGATCGTCGTGCCGACCACCGGCGCCGCCGTGCCGGCCGGCCGCACGGACTACGAGCGCTTCATCGAGGTCGACGCCTCGGCCTACCGCTGCCCGGAACTCGACGAGGACGCTCCCTGCGGCATGTGCTACACCTCCGGCACGACCGGGCGGCCGCGCGGCGTCGTCTATTCGCACCGCTCGACGGTGCTGCATTCCCTCGCCATCTCGCTGCCGGACTGCCTCGACCTGTCCTGCCACGACACCGTGCTGGCCGTGACGCCGATGTTCCATGCCAATTCCTGGGGCGTGCCGTATGCGGCGACGATGGTCGGCGCCAAGCTGGTCTTCCCCGGCCCGCACCTCGGCGCCGAGGACCTGCTCGACCAGATGGAACAGGAGCAGGTCACGCTGGCGCTCGGCGTGCCGACCATCTGGATGACCATCCAGCAGGCGCTCGACGCGGCGCCCTCACGCTGGCGGCTGCGGCGGGGCATGCGCATGATGGTCGGCGGCGCGGCCGTGCCGCAGGCGATGATCGCCGCGTTCGAAAGGTACGGCCTGTCGATCAAGCACGGCTGGGGCATGACCGAGCTGTCGCCGGTGGGAACCCTGTCCTGGCTGAAGCCGGAGCATGACGGGCTGGCGCCCGGCGGGCAGCACAACGTCCGCGCCCGCCAGGGGCTTGCCCTGCCGCTGGTGGAACTGCGCATCATGGGGGAAGACGGGCCGCAACCTTGGGATGGCGCCTCGATGGGCGAGCTGCAGGCGCGCGGCCCGTGGGTGACGGGCGGCTACCACAACCAGCCGGACGACCCGGACAAGGTGACGGCCGACGGCTGGCTGCGCACCGGGGACGTCGCCTGCATCGACGGCGAAGGCTACATGCGCATCTGCGACCGCACCAAGGACCTGATCAAGTCGGGCGGGGAGTGGATCAGCTCGGTCGATCTCGAGAATGCCATCATGGGGCATCCGGCGGTGGCCGAGGCGGCGGTGGTGGCGATCCGGCACGAGAAATGGGGCGAGCGCCCTCTCGCCGTGGTGGTGGCGAAGCCCGGCGCGAGCGTGACGGCCGAGGAACTCGCCCGCTTCATCGAGCCGCACTTCGCTCCCTGGCAGATTCCCGACGACTACGCCTTCGTCGACGCCCTGCCGCGCACCTCGACGGGCAAGTTCCTCAAGACCAGGCTGAGGGAAGACTTCAGGGACTGGCAGTCGAAAACCCGCTGAGCGTCGCCTGGCCGCCAGCGGCTCGCGCCATGCCGGGCGCCCGCCGCGGCCAGAGGGGGGAGGGGTGGCGGCCCGATTCGGCAAGCCTGAAAAGTTGTTGCCTAAACCAAGGGCTTCGACCATAATCGGCGCGCCGCAGGGGGAGCCTGGATCCAAAAACAGCCGAACAATGCCAGAGGGCGCGGTGTCCGCGGAATACATCCTGGAGACGAGCCATCTCGTCAAGGAATTCAAGGGGTTCGTCGCCGTCAACGACGTCAGCCTGAAGGTGCGCCAGGGGCAGATCCACGCCCTGATCGGCCCCAACGGCGCCGGCAAGACCACCTGCTTCAACCTGCTGACGAAATTCCTCGAGCCGACCAGCGGCGTCATCCGCTTCAAGGGCGTCGACATCACCGGCGAGAAGCCGGCGCAGATCGCGCGCCGCGGCATCGTGCGCTCGTTCCAGATCTCGGCGGTCTTCCCGCACCTGAGCGTGCTGGAGAACGTCCGCCTCGCCCTGCAGCGCAGGCTCGGCACCTCCTTCCATTTCTGGCGCTCGAGCAAGTCGCTGGCCGTGCTCGACGGTCGCGCCCTGGAGCTGCTGGCCGAGGTGGGCCTCGAGCCCTACGCCGGCATGCTGACGGTGGAGCTGCCCTACGGACGCAAGCGCGCGCTGGAAATCGCCACCACGCTGGCGCTGGAGCCGGAGCTGATGCTGCTCGACGAGCCGACTCAGGGCATGGGCCACGAGGACGTCGGCCGCGTCCGCGACCTCATCAAGAAGGTCTCGGCCAACCGCACCGTGCTGATGGTCGAGCACAACATGAGCGTCGTCGCCGGCATCTCCGACACCATCACGGTGCTGGCGCGCGGCGCCGTGCTGGCCGAGGGCCCGTATGCGGAAGTGTCGCGCAACCCGGCGGTGATCGAGGCCTACATGGGGACGGCCCACGCATGAATCCGGCGGCCGAGTATTTGCGCGTCACCGGCCTGCACGCCTTCTATGGCGAGTCGCACATCCTGCACGGCATGGATTTCCGCGTCAATCGCGGCGAGTGCGTCACGCTGCTCGGCCGCAACGGCGCCGGGCGCACGACGACGCTGAAGGCCATCCTCGGCCTGACCGGCAGGCGCACCGGCTCGATCATGCTCAACGGCCGCGAGGTGATCGCCGCGCCGCCGCACCGCATCGCCCACCTCGGGGTCGGCTACTGCCCCGAGGAGCGCGGCATCTACGCCAGCCTGTCGGCGGAGGAGAACCTGATGCTGCCGCCGCAGGTGGCCAGCGGCGGCCTCTCGCTGGAAGAGATCCACGCCATGTTCCCCAACCTCCACGAGCGCCGCAAGAGCCAGGGCTCCCGCCTGTCCGGCGGCGAGCAGCAGATGCTGGCGCTGGCGCGCATCCTGCGCACCGGCGCGCGCCTGCTGCTGCTCGACGAGATATCCGAGGGCCTGGCGCCGGTCATCGTGCAGAAGCTCGCCGAGGTGATCCGCCAGCTGAAGGAGAAGGGCTTCACCATCCTGCTGGTGGAGCAGAATTTCCGCTTCGCCGCGCCGCTGGCCGACCGGATGTATATTGTCGAACGCGGCGCGATCGTCGCGGAGATCGGCAAGGGCGAGCTCGAGCAGAAAAGCGCCATGCTGCAGAAATACCTGGGCGTCTGAAGCGAAGCCAGGTTTGTGCGACCAACCGAACGGTGCCGAGCACCGGATTTTCCGAGGAGGTGTGAAAGATGAGACGCAAGATCCTGAGCACGATGATTCAGTCCGCCCTGCTGTCGCTGACGCTGGCGGGAGGTCCGGCCCTGGCCCAGAGCGGCAAGCTGTCGGGCGACATGGTGAAGATCGGCGTGATGAACGACATGTCCGGCCTCTACGCCGACATCGGCGGCCCCGGCTCCGTCGAGGCGGCGAAGATGGCCGTCGCCGACTTCGGCGGCAAGATCTTCGGCAAGCCGATCGAGGTGGTCGCCGCCGACCACCAGAACAAGCCGGACGTCGGCGCCAGCAAGGCGCGCGAATGGTTCGACGCCCAGGGCGTTGACATGATCGTCGACGTGCCGACCTCCTCGGTCGGCATCGCCGTGGCCAAGGTCGCCAACGAGAAGAAGCGCGCCTACTTCAACACCGGCTCGGCCAGCAAGGCGCTGACCAACGAGGAATGCAACCCCTACACCGTCCACTACGCCTACGACACCTACGCCCTCGCCAACGGCACCGGCAAGGCGATCGTCGAGACGGGCGGCAAGAGCTGGTTCTTCCTGACGGCCGACTACGCCTTCGGCCACGCCCTGGAGCAGGACACGGCGGCGGTCGTCAAGGCCGCCGGCGGCCAAGTCTTGGGCGCGGTGCGCCATCCCCTGAATGCCTCCGACTTCTCCTCCTTCCTGCTGCAGGCGCAGGCGTCGAAGGCGCAGATCATCGGCCTGGCCAATGCCGGCGGCGACACCATCAATTCCGTGAAGGCGGCCAACGAGTTCGGCCTGACCAAGAACCAGACGCTGGCCGGCCTGCTGATCTTCATCTCGGACATCCACAGCCTCGGCCTGAAGACCGCGCAGGGCATGCTGCTCACCGACGCCTGGTACTGGGACATGAACGACGAAACGCGCAAGTTCGGCCGCCGCTTCTTCGAGAAGATGAAGCGCATGCCGTCCTTCGACCAGGCCGCCGTCTATTCCTCGGTGCTGACCTACCTGAAGGCGGTCAAAGCCGCCGGGACGGACGACGCCGACGCGGTGATGGCGCAACTGAAGAAGGCGAAGATCAACGACGTCTTCGCCAAGAACGGCTACATCCGCCAGGACGGCCGCATGGTGCACGACATGTACCTGATGCAGGTGAAGTCGCCGGAGGAGTCGAAGTACCCGTGGGATTACTTCAAGCTGAAGAAGGTGATCCCGGCCGAGCAGGCGTTCCAGCCGCTGTCGCTGTCGAAGTGCCCGCTGATCAAGAAGTGACCCTGTCGGCGGGAAGCCGCGGCCGGCGACGCGCCACGCCCTTCCCGCCGGCGCGCGGCGCGAACGCCCGACGAGTCCGGACATGAGCGAGGTCTTCGGCGTCCCGCTGCAGGCCCTGCTGGGCCAGCTGATGCTGGGGCTGGTGAACGGCTCCTTCTACGCCATGCTGAGCCTCGGCCTCGCCGTCATCTTCGGCATGCTCAACATCATCAACTTCGCCCATGGCGCGCTCTACATGATGGGCGCCTTCATCGCCTGGATGAGCCTCGAGTACCTCGGCATCGGCTACTGGTGGTCCCTGCTGCTGGCGCCGGTCCTCGTCGGCATGCTCGGCATCCTCATCGAGCGCAGCATGCTGCAATGGCTCTACAAGCTCGACCATCTCTACGGCCTGCTGCTCACCTTCGGCCTGGCCCTGATCATCGAGGGGCTCTTCCGCGACCTTTTCGGCGTCTCCGGGCTGCCCTACACCATCCCGGAGGAGCTGGCGGGCGCCTTCAACCTCGGCTTCATGTTCCTGCCGAAGTACCGCGCCTGGATCGTGCTCTCCTCGCTGACGGTGTGCCTGCTGACCTGGTTCATGATCGAGAAGACGCGGCTGGGCGCCTACCTGCGCGCCGCCACGGAGAACCCGCGGCTGACCCAGGCCTTCGGCATCAACGTGCCGCTGATGGTGATGCTGACCTACGGCTTCGGCGTGGCGCTGGCCGGCTTCGCCGGCGTGCTGGCGGCGCCGGCTTTGCAGGTGAGCCCGCTGATGGGCTCGAACCTGATCATCGTCGTCTTCGCCGTGGTCGTCATCGGCGGCATGGGCTCCATCCTCGGGTCGATTCTGACCGGCCTCGGGCTCGGCGTCATCGAAGGCCTGACCAAGGTGTTCTATCCCGAGGCCTCGGCGACGGTGGTGTTCTTCGTCATGGTCCTGGTCCTGCTGCTGCGGCCGGCCGGCCTGTTCGGCAGGGAGAAATAGCCATGAGCCGGCAGACGCTCGGCTACGGACTGCTCCTCCTGCTGGGGCTCGTCGCGCCGGCGCTCGCCTATCCGATCCTGGTGATGAAGGTGCTCTGCTTCGCCCTGTTTGCCTGCGCCTTCAACCTGCTGACCGGCTTCACCGGGTTGCTGTCCTTCGGCCACGCGGCCTTTCTCGGCACCGCCGGCTATGTCGCCGGCCACGCCATCAAGATTTGGCAGTTCCCGCCGGAATGGGGGCTGCTCCTGGGGACGCTGGCCGCCGCCGCGCTCGGCTGGCTGTTCGGGGTGCTGGCCATCCGCCGGGCGGGCATCTATTTCGCCATGATCACCCTGGCGCTGGCGCAGATGATGTACTTCATCTTCATCCAGGCGCCCTTCACCGGCGCCGAGGACGGGTTGCAGGGCGTGCCGCGCGGCCGCCTGTTCGGCGTGCTCGACCTGGCCGACGACATCAACCTCTATTACGTCGTGCTGGCGATTTTCACGCTCGCCTTCTGGCTCATCCATCGCACCATCCACTCGCCCTTCGGCCAGGTGCTCAAGGCGATCCGCGAGAACGAGGCCCGCGCCATCTCGCTCGGCTACGACGTGGCCAAATACAAGCTGCTGGCCTTCGTGCTCTCGGCGGCGCTGGCCGGGCTGGCCGGGGCGACCAAAATGCTGGTCTTCCGCTTCGCCACCCTCACCGACGCGCACTGGCACACTTCCGGCGAGGTGGTGCTGATGACCCTGCTCGGCGGCATGGGCACGGTGCTGGGACCGATGGCCGGCGCCGCCATCATCGTCACCCTGCAGGACCAGCTGGCCGACAAGGTCGGCTCCCTCGTCACGGTCATCATGGGCCTCATCTTCGTCGTTTGCGTCCTCGTCTTCCGCCGCGGCATCGTCGGCGAGATCGGCGCGCTGTACAGGAAGATGGCCGGAACGCGCTAGGGCGGCGCAACCGGCCCGCGGCTGGCAAGGGGCTCGCAACCTGCTGCCGGCAGCGGCGGGTCGGCCGGCCGCGGCCTGCCAAACCGCCCGTCGGGATGTCATAATCCGCCATTTGGCGGCAGCGCCCGGCGCTGCGTTCGCACAAACAGGAAAAGGAGATCTGGTTTGAAGATTCTCGTGCCGGTCAAGCGCGTGATCGACTACAACGTCAAGGTGCGCGTCAAGAGCGACGGCACCGGCGTCGATCTCGCCAACGTCAAGATGTCGATGAATCCCTTCGACGAGATCGCCGTCGAGGAGGCGGTGCGGCTGAAGGAGGCCGGCATCGCCAGCGAGGTGGTGGCCGTGTCCTGCGGCCTCGCCGCCTGCCAGGAGACGCTGCGCACGGCGCTGGCCATCGGCGCCGACCGCGCCATCCTGGTCGAGACCGACGCCGAGCTGCAGCCGCTGGCGGTGGCCAAGCTGATGCAGGCGCTGGCGGCGAAGGAGTCGCCGCAGCTGGTCATCTTCGGCAAGCAGGCGATCGACGACGACGCCAACCAGACCGGCCAGATGTTCGCAGCCCTGATGGGCTGGCCGCAGGCCACCTTCGCCTCGAAGATCGCCATCGCCGACGGCTGCGCGACGGTGACGCGCGAGGTCGACGGCGGCCTCGAGACCGTCGAGCTGAAGCTGCCGGCGGCGATCACCACCGACCTGCGGCTGAACGAGCCGCGCTACGCGACGCTGCCCAACATCATGAAGGCGAAGAAGAAGCCGCTCGACACGCTGACGCCGGCCGACCTCGGCGTCGATGTCGCGCCGCGCCTGGCCACGCTGAAGGTGGTCGAGCCGCCGAAGCGCGCCGGCGGCGCCAAGGTGGCCGACGTCAAGGAACTGGTGGCGAAGCTGAAGAACGAGGCGAAGGTGATCTGATGAGCGTCCTGGTCATAGCCGAACACGACAACGCGTCGCTCAAGGCGGCGACGCTGAACACGCTGGCCGCGGCGAAGAAGCTCGGCGGCGAGATCCACGTGCTGGTGGCCGGCAGCGGCTGCGCCGCGGCGGCCGAGGCGGCGGCGCGGCTCGACGGCGTCGCCCGCGTGCGCGTCGCCGATGCCCCGATCTACGCCGACCAGCTGCCCGAGAGTCTGGCCGAGCTGGTCAGGCAGAACGCAGCCGGCTACAGCCACATCCTGGCGCCGGCCACCACCTTCGGCAAGAACCTGCTGCCGCGCGTGGCGGCGCTGCTCGACGTGGCGCAGGTCTCCGACATCGTCGCCGTCGAGTCGGCCGACACCTTCGTGCGGCCGATCTACGCCGGCAACGCCCTGGCGACGGTGAAGAGCGTCGACGCCGTCAAGGTCGTCACCGTGCGCACCACCGCCTTCGACGCGGCCGGCGAAGGCGGCGCGGCGGCGGTCGAGGCGATCGCCGCCGGCGCGGATGCCGGCCTGTCGAAGCTGGTCGGCCGCGAGCTGACCAAGAGCGCGCGGCCGGAACTGGGCGCGGCCACGGTCATCGTCTCGGGCGGCCGCGGCCTCGGCAGCGGGGAGAACTACCGCAGCGTGCTGGAGCCGCTCGCCGACAAGCTCGGCGCGGCGCTCGGCGCCTCGCGCGCCGCCGTCGATGCCGGCTTCGTGCCGAACGACTACCAGGTCGGCCAGACCGGCAAGATCGTCGCCCCCGAGCTCTACATCGCCGTCGGCATCTCGGGCGCCATCCAGCACCTGGCCGGCATGAAGGACAGCAAGGTGATCGTCGCCATCAACAAGGATCCGGAGGCGCCGATCTTCCAGGTGGCCGACTACGGCCTGGTCGCCGACCTGTTCCAGGCCGTGCCGGAGCTGGTGAGCGAACTCGGCTGAAGGACGCGGCGAGGCGAAGCCGGCATGAATTTTCCGGACGGGCTCTTTCCGGAAAGCTGGCAGTGGGCGGCCTGGCTGCTCCTGCTGCCGCTGGTCCTCTGGGCGGCGCGCAGCGCGCCCTGGCGGCGCCTCGGCGGCGCCCATGTCTGGTTCGGCGCCATCGTCGCCCTCAGCCTGCTGTGGAGCCTGAAGGCGGGCATCCGGCCGGGCCTGACCCTGCATCTGCTCGGCGCCACGGCGCTGACCCTGATGTTCGGCTTCCGCCTGGCCTTCCTCGCCCTGCTCGCCGTGCTGGCGGCCACCAGCGCCAACGGCGGCGCCGGCTGGGGCGCCTACGGGCTCAACGCCTGGCTGACGGCGCTGCTGCCCTGCGCGGCGGCGCGCCTCGGCCTGCACCTGGTCGAGCGTCATCTGCCGCGCAACCTGTTCGTCTATCTCTTCGTTGGCGCCTTCGCCAACGCCGCCCTGGTGGTGGTCGCCACCGCGCTGGCGGCGACGGCCCTGCTGTGGGCCGCCTCGGTCTATGCCGGGCGCACGCTGGTCGATGATTTCCTGTCCTGGTCGCTGCTCGTCGGCTTTTCCGAAGCCTGGCTGACGGGCGCATTCATCACGTTGTTCGTCGTCTACCTGCCCGCCTGGGTGAGCACCTTCGACGACGAGCGCTATCTGAAGGAGAAACAGGCATGAGCACCTACACCGCGCCCCTGCGCGACATGCAGTTCGTCCTGCGCGAATTGGCCGGCATCGAGGAAGTCGGCAAACTGCCGGGCTACGAGGAGGCGTCGCCCGACACCGTCGAGGCGATCCTCGAGGAGGCGGCCAAGTTCGCCGCCGGCGTTCTGGCGCCGCTCAACGTGCCCGGCGACCGGCAGGGCGCGCGCTGGCAGGACGGCGAGGTCGCCATGCCGGCCGGCTTCAGGGAGGCCTATGCACAATTCATCGAGAACGGCTGGAACGGCATCGGCAGCGAGCCGGAGCATGGCGGCCAGGGCATGCCGAAGCTGGTGGTCGCCGCCGTGCAGGAAATGTGGAAGGCCTCGAACATGGCCTTCTCGCTCTGCCCGCTGCTCACCACCGGCGCCATCGAGGCGATCACCTTGAGCGGCACGCCCGAGCTGAAGGCGGCCTGGCTGCCGAAGATGATCGCCGGCACGTGGACCGGAACCATGAACCTGACCGAGCCGCAGGCAGGCTCCGACCTGTCGCTGGTGCGCGCGCGCGCCGTGCCGCAGGGCGACGGCAGCTACAAGCTGTACGGCCAGAAGATCTTCATCACCTACGGCGAGCACGACCTCGCCGAGAACATCGTGCACCTGGTGCTGGCGCGCACGCCGGACGCGCCGGAGGGCGTGAAGGGCATCTCGCTGTTCGTCGCGCAGTAGTTCCTGCTCGACGCCGGCGGCGGGCCGGGCGCGCGCAACGACGTGCGCTGCGTTTCCATCGAGCACAAGCTCGGCATCCATGCCAGCCCGACCTGCGTCATGGCCTACGGCGACAACGGCGGCGCCACCGGCTACCTCGTCGGCCGCGAGAACGAGGGCCTGAAGTACATGTTCGTCATGATGAACGCGGCGCGCTTCGCCGTCGGCCTCGAGGGCGTGGCGATCGCCGAGCGCGCCTACCAGCGGGCGCTGCAGTACGCGCGCGAGCGCCTGCAGGGGCGCGACCTCGCCGACGGCTCCGGCCCGGTGCCGATCATCCGCCATCCGGACATCCGCCGCATGCTGATGCTGATGAAGTCGCAGACCGAGGCGATGCGCGCGCTGGCCTATGTCGTCGCCGCGGCGCACGACGCCGCCGCCCGGCATCCGGACGCCGCCGAGCGGCAGCGCAACCAGGCCTTCGTCGACCTGATGATCCCGGTGGTGAAGGGCTGGAGCACCGAGGTCGGCAACGAGATCGCCTCGCTCGGCGTGCAGATCCACGGCGGCATGGGCTTCATCGAGGAGACCGGCGCCGCCCAGCACCTGCGCGACGCGCGCATCACCACCATCTACGAGGGCACCACCGGCATCCAGGCCAATGACCTGATCGGGCGCAAGATCGCCCGCGAGGGCGGCGCCACCCTGAAGGCGGTGGTCGCCGCCATGCAGCAGGTGGCGCAGGAGCTGGCCGCCCAGCCGGGCGAGGAGTTCGCCGCCCTGCACGCCGGCTTCGCGCGCGGCGTCGAGGCGCTGGCCGGAGCCGCCACCCATGTCGCCACCCGCTTCAGCGAGGACATTCTCGCCGTCCATGTCGGCGCCGTGCCCTTCCTGCGCCTGATGGGCATCGTCAGCGGCGGCTGGCAACTGGCACGCGCGGCGCTGGTCGCGCAGCGGAAACTGGCGGCAGGGGAGGGCGACGCCGGCTTCTGCAAGGCCAAGATCAGCACCGCCCGCTTCTATGCCGACCACCTGCTGGCCCAGGCGCCGGGGCTGGCGGCGACCGTGATCAAGGGCGGCGCCGGCGCCCTGGCGATTGCCGAGGATGCTCTCTGATTCCAAGTTGCCGGACGCCTGAAAGCCCGGCTACAAGAGAAAAATCCATCAAATCAATTGGGTAGACTGGCATTCACGCCTAGCCCCGCTTCCCTCCGCGTTCGGAAGCCCCTGATCGCAAAGCGGCCATCGGCATTTCGTGATTTTTTTCGCGGGTCCTTCCGGGTTTTCTGTGGGTCATTCGGCCTAGACGCAGTCAAACTGCTCTGCGAAAGATCGGTGGCATCGGATACCGAAGTGGCGACGGCGGCACAACCCGCTGTCTTACCGACGATTCCGCGCCGAGGCGCGGCAA
>CAUJIV010000012.1 GCA_963205435.1 Pseudomonadota bacterium | reverse complement strand
CGCTGGCGCTTGTCCCACATCCGCAGCAAGGCCGGATGCCCCGTGTCGACGAAGTCGATGATGCGCACGTCGGTCTTGCTGGCGTGCTCCCGGTGCAGGCGAGCGGCGTATTGCTGCAGCGTGCCTTTCCACGAGACGGGCATCGCCAGCACCAAGGTGTCCAGTGGTGGATGGTCAAAGCCTTCGTCAACCAGCTTACCGGTAGCCGGCAGAACGCGCGGCGCGTCCGGCTGCAAGGCATCGAGCGCGGCGATCAACGCGGTGCGCTGCTTTTTTGACATCCGGCCGTCAACACGAACGGCTGCGGCACCCGACCCGCCAACGCGGTGCGAATGGCGTCGATGTGCTCGGTGCGTTCGGTCAGCGCCAGCACCTTGCGGCCTTGCCGGAAGGCGTCGATGATCGCGCTGGCGATGGCTGCCGTGCGGGCCGCGTCTTGTGCCAGATGCCGGAACACATCCTGGATGCCCGCCTCCAGTGGCAGAGCGATCGGCGACTCGATGAACTGCGGCATCACCGCCAGATCGTGCGGCGCCTCAAGCGGCTGCGCCGCCTTGAGCCGGATCGGCCCGCATTGCATGAAGATGATGGGTTGTTGCCCGTCGCGGCGAATCGGCGTTGCCGTCAGGCCGACCACGTGTTTTGCCTTTGCATGCCGCAGGATGGCATCGAAGGACGCTGCACCGACGTGGTGGCATTCGTCCACGATCACCTGCCCGTAGCTTTCCACCAGTGGATCGACCTCGCCTTGACGCGAAAGCGATTGCATCACCGCGATGTCGATCTGACCGGTGGGCTTGTTCTTGCCGCCGCCGATGACGCCGATCACACCCTTGCCTGCATCCAGGAATGCGGCAAGGCGCACCTGCCACTGCTTGAGCAGTTCCGTGCGGTGCACCAGCACCAGGGTGTTGACGCCGCGCTTGGCGATGATCGCTGCGGCCGTCACCGTCTTGCCGAAGGCCGTTGGCGCGCACAGCACACCAGCATCGTGACCGAGCATCGCCGCCACGGCGGCTTCCTGGTCTGCGCGCAGCGTGCCGCTGAAGTCGACGGCAATGGGTGTTCCGGCGTTGCGCTCGTCGCGCAGGTCGATGCGAATGCCGTTGTCCGCCAACAGGTCGTGGGCCGCGTCGAGACAGCCGCGCGGCAGCGCGATGTGCTGCGGGAAGTTTTCGGCGCAGCCGATGATGCGCGGCTTGTCCCACACGGACAGCCGCATCGCCTGCGCCCGATGGAACTCCGGATTCTGGAAGGCTGCCAGTCGGATCAGGCGATTGGCCAGCGCCTGCGGCAGTTGCGCCTTCTCGAAATAGATCTGATTGGCCAGGACTACGGTCAGCGATTTGGGCATCTGCCCGGCCAGCTTGGCTGGTTTGCTGTCCCGCTTCCACGGCGTGGCCAGATCCTCGTCGTCGATGAAGGTCACGTCCAGCGGATGCGCGCCGCCCGTGGCGCGCAGGATGGTCGGTTCGATGTCGTGTGCGGGCATCCGCGCAACGGATGCGAGAAACGCCCACTGGTCGGGATACGGCTGCAGACTGGCATCCACGAATACGCTGAACCCCCGCTCGCGCGGGTGCTTCTGCAAGGGCAAGGCGATCAGATTGCCGAAACCGCCCTTGGGCATCGTGTCCTGATTCGGGAACAGCCGGTCGTAGGACGTCAGTTGAAGTTGACGGGTGCGCGTGCAGGCGTGGCTGATGATGGCCGTACCCAGACGACGCGCATCGCGCGCCGATACCGCACTGGCGAAGAACACCCAGGCGTGCGCGCCCTGGCCAGAGCGGGATATCTCCAGTGCCGCTGACACGCCCAGTTCAGTACAAGACTGGATGAAGGCCTTCGCATCCTCGCGCCAATCGGCCTCATCGAAATCGACTGCCAGGAAATGGCAGGTGTCGCCTTCCAGCAGCGGATAGACGCCGATGGTGTGCTCACCGGCCAGATGGTCGTAGATCACCGCATCGGTCAGCGGCTGCAAGACGCGGTGAGCGCAGTCGCCACACTTGATGCGCGGCTTCTCGCAGACGCCTGCGCGCCACTCGTTGGCGCAGGCCGGGGCGTAGCCAGACTTGCCGCTGGTCTTGCCTTCCCAGCGGATCGGATACACATCCATGCGACCGCGAAACAACGTTCGGAACAGCGCCACCTTCTCGTCAGTGGTCAACCGAGAGAGCTCAGCAACCGTCGGCGTATGCGCCTGCGGCGGCAAGCGCCACGCGATGCCGTGCGCGTCCAGCAGTGCGGTCAGGCGCGCGTTTTCGGCGCGCAGCGATGCCAATGCATCGGCTTCGTTCATCTCCAGTTCGTTGCGCTCATGCAGCCAACCGCTCCCTGAACTCCTCGCGTTTGCTCCACGCAATCGGAGTGATGTCATAGCTGCGCAAGGCATCCTGCACAGCATCACCGACCTGCCGGTCACGATCATTCAGGATTGCAAACGCCTGTGAATCTGAAGGTCGTACTTCTTTGGTATCCAGCCAAGCGAAAGCAGTGCTTTGGGCGGTGTCCTTGCTCGGATTGTTGATGACACGAAGAATCCGTTCGGGTGCACGTCTCGATTTCGGCACCACGAAATCGAACTGATGGTTGTAGTGACTGCGCCCGACGAAGTTCACGCGCGAGGTATAGCGAACGTCGGCATCATCCAACCACAAGGCCACGTCCTCGAAGAAGAAGCTTTCGACATTGGCTCGGGCCACGTAGAAAAGATCGTTGACCGCTAGGATGGCCTGCAACAGGCTGTGCTTTCGCAGCGGGAAATTCTCCTCGGTCGCCTTGACCTCCAGTGCCTCGAAATTTTGCTGCACACCGAAGCCGTTCAGCGTTGTGGCTAGCAACGCCTTTCGGCGTGGCGTGTCGATCTCGCAACCGGACTGCGCAAGATCAGCCAGCGTATAACCATCGTCGGTCAACACCCACTCGCCATCTTGCCGCTTGAGATAAATCTGGATGCAGTCGTTATGCCGATCCAGGTACGGAGTGGTGATTTCCACCCAATCGTTGATCTCCCGCCAGTTAGTCTTGGCCTTGAGCCAATCATAGTAACGATTGATCAAATCATCGGTCGTGCTCATGAGAAAAGACCTCGCACGATATTCGGCTGTTCGATCACGCCGCAGTAGCGCATGAAGTCGTGCAACACCTGCCACGCATCCGCTGGATTGCTCAAGACCCCAGCCGGAACCTCGACGGCCCACTTGTCACCGTAGCCTTCGCGGTACAGATGCAAATGCGGCACGCCCACTTCGCTCCCATCCGGGTTGCGATGAGGCGCGGCGAAGTCGAGACGCGCCAGCACTACAACCTTTCTGGCACGGGCCTGATAGCCGGTGGTCAAGGTGATGCGTTTGCGATTGATGTCCAGAGAAAAATGTTCACGTTCGTCACGCGATACCAACGGAACTTCGATGCGCCCACCCAAGTCGGGGAAGTGGAAGGCATCTGCCAATGCAGGAACCTTCTCCATTCGAAACAGGACATCGGCATCAGATTGTGTGAGGACGTCGTCAGCCATCGTCTTATCCCAGTCCAAAATACCGCTCGAAGAACGCCGCCAGTTTCTCCAGCACCGTTTGCTTCTTCGTCGAATGGTTGTTGTTCTTCGAGAACCGCGAGACCGGCGGCAGAATCTTCGTAATGGCTGTGCCCGTGGTCGGAATCCCTCCATCGCGGAAGGCGTTGTCCACAAACGCCCTCGTCTCATCCGGGTTCAGCCCCTCGTCGGCGATGATGCGGTCAAGTTCCTCGACTTTCTTCCTGGCGACGAACGCCTGCCATTCCGCATCCACCTTGGCTTTCGGGGAAACGGAATCCACGAACGCCTCGATGAGATCTTTCTTGTTGCGCAGCGACGGGCTGGAATTGATCGCGCGCTCGATGGTGGCGCGGATTTCCTTGTCCTGGCCGGTGCCCTTGGCCTTGATGTATCGCTCGACCAGCATCAGGATGTAATCGACGTTGATCTCGACCTGTTTGATCAGTTCGATCTCGAACACCACGTCGTCGTTGATCGTTTCCTTCTCGGCCTCGGAGGTGCTGCGGAATTCGGCGTACAGGTTCAGGTACAGGCTCTGGTAATCCTGAAAGTCGCGGTCGCTGAGGATTTCGCTACCCGCGAAATCGTCGAAGGCGGTGAGGATGTTCTTCAGCCGCAGGATGGCGCCGAACAGCTTGATGAACGCCTTCTGCGCCGCTTCGCCCGTGATGGCCTGGCCCAACGGGAACAGCGCCACCAGTTCGCCGACCTTCTTCTGGTACTCCGCGTAGTAGTCCGCATAGGGCTTGAGCAGCACGATGCCCTTGGCGTCCCTGTTGCCGAACAGCGCCAGCGCGTCGTTGGTCGCCTGCTCCAGATCGCGGAAGGAAACGATGTTGCCGTAGGTCTTGACCGAATTGAGGATGCGGTTGGTGCGCGAATACGCCTGAATCAGGCCGTGCGCCCGCAGGTTTTTGTCTGCCCACAGGGTGTTGAGCGTGGTGGCGTCGAAGCCGGTCAGGAACATGTTGACCACGATCACGAGGTCGAGTTCGCGGTTTTTCAGGCGCTGCGACAAATCCTTGTAGTAGTTCTCGAACTTGCCGTCCGAGGCGTCGAAGCTGGTGGCAAACAGGCCGTTGTAGTCACGAATGGCGGCATCGAGAAAATCGCGCGAGCCTTGATCCAGTCCTTCAGCTTCGAACGCTTCTTCGTCCAGCAGACCATCTTCGCTGCCTTCGTTGGCCGCGAAGCTGTAGATCAGGCCGATCTTCAGCCGCTGGCCCGGCGGCACATCTTTCTGCTGCTGGGCGAATTCGGTGTAGTAGCGTTTGGCGGCGTCGATGGACGCGGTGGCGAACAGCGAATTGAAGCCGTTGAGCCGCTTGCCACCGTGCCGGTAGCTGGCGCTGCGCTTAGTTTTCTGGTCGAAGTGCTCTCGGATGTAGCCGACGATCTGGGTGATGCGCTCCGGTGCCAGCAAGGCCCGTTCGGTATCGATGGCCGGAACCTTCTTGTCGCGGATAGTGGCTGCCGCCTTGATGGTGTTGATGTAGTCGATGCGGAACGGGAGCACGTTCTTGTCGTTGATGGCATCGACAATGGTGTAGGTGTGCAGCTTGTCGCCGAACGCCTGCTGCGTGGTGCGCAGCTTCGGGTTGCCGCCCGCTCCCGCGTTGTCGGCGAAGATCGGCGTGCCGGTGAAGCCGAATAGGTGGTAGCGCTTGAAAGTCCGGGTGATCTCCGCGTGCATGTCGCCAAACTGGCTGCGGTGGCATTCATCGAAGATCACCACCACATGCGCGTCATAGACCGCGTGCTTCTTGTTCTTGGCGACGAAGCGGCTCAGTTTCTGGATGGTCGTGATGATGATGCGCGCGTTCGGGTCTTCCAGTTGCTTTTGCAGCACTGCCGTCGAGGTGTTGGAATTGGCCGCACCTTTCTCGAACCGCTCGTACTCGCGCATGGTCTGGTAGTCCAAATCCTTGCGGTCCACCACGAACAGCACCTTGTCGATCTCCGGCAGTCCGAGCGCCAGTTGCGCGGCCTTGAAGCTGGTCAGCGTCTTGCCGCTGCCCGTGGTGTGCCAGATGTAGCCGCCCGCCGCCACCGTGCCCAGTTGCCGGTGGTTGGTGGCGGTGGCGATGCGTTGCAGGATGCGTTCTGCGGCGACGATCTGGTAGGGCCGCATCACCAGCAGCTTGCGATCCACGTCGAACACGCAATATCGGGTGAGGATGTTCAGCAGCGTGTGCTTGGCGAAGAAGGTCTTGGTAAAGTCGGCCAGTTCCGTGATGGGCTGGTTCTTCGCATCGGCCCACCAGCTTGTGAAGGCGAAGCTGTTGGAAGTCTTGCCACGCGCACGGCGGTTGCCGCGCTGCTCGGCCAGATGACCGTCGCGCGTGGTGTTGCTGTAATACTTGGTCAGCGTGCCGTTGCTGATGACGAACAACTGCACATACTCGAACAGGCCGGAACCAGCCCAGAAGCTGTCGCGTTGGTAGCGGTCGATCTGGTTGAACGCCTCGCGGATGTCCACGCCCCGGCGCTTCAGTTCGATGTGAACCATCGGCAGGCCATTGACCAGCACGGTCACATCGAAGCGGGTGGCCCGTTTCACGCCAAGCCTGCTTTCGCCTTCGGCTTCGTACTGATTGATGACCTGCAGGCGATTGTTGTGGATGCTCTGCTTGTCGATCAGGTAGATGTTCTTGGTGCTGCCGTCGTCGCGCTTCAGAACCTGAATGTGATCTTCCTGAACGCGTGCGGTTTTCTCGACGATGCCGTCGTTGGCTCCGGCGATCTTCTCGCCGAAGAACTGCTGCCATTCGCGGTCAGAGAACGTGATCTTGTTCAGCGCCTCCAACTGGCGGCGCAGGTTGGCCTTGAGGTCATCCTCCGATGTGATGCGCAGGTATTCGTAAGCCTGCACCTGCAAGCGTGCGATGAAATCCCGTTCAAGCTCCGCTTCGGACTGGTAGCGTTCCTCGCGCGCCTCGTGCGGGCGCACGAACTCCGCGACCACGGTGCTTTCGCTGGAAAGCGCGATCGGCTCGTAGTGGCTGGGCGCAGGGGCTTCGCTCACGCTGCCTCCCGGAAGGTGAGCAGGCGGTCGCGGTAGTGCTCGTACTGCTGGCGGCGGGCCTTGATCTCGGCGGGCAGACCGGAGGAGAGGTCGTTCACCAGCGCATCGAATTTGTCGAGGACATTTGCGATCCGCGCCTGTTCTTCGAGCGGAGGAACAGGAATTGGATATCCTTTGACGATTCCGATGTTCAAATCGGAACGGTTGCCATGCCCACGGGAACGCAGGTCGTCATATTGATTGACCAGCCAGTGATAAACAAAACGGTAGTGCGCTTGGGATGAGTCGATTTCCAAATTGCAACAGTGCTGGTTCGTCGTCAGCAGAATCTTGTTCACTGCGACACGTCCCCGTGTGACGCCCGCACCAGAGATTGCAACAATGACGCTGTTTGCAGGAACCCATTTTGCTGCCGAGTTTTTCAGTCCGGCTTCAGTGATCGTCACACTTGTCGAGTGGATGTCCGTGTAATCGACTTCCTGAGTGCGCAGCCACGGAATGTCCCCGCCGTAGAAATCGGCACGCCTCGACAGGGGCGTGCCACCGGACGATACGTTCAGACAGATGTCATTCAAGGTCGACCACCTTACAATTTGCTTGCTTGCGCCGTCGCCGTCGCCGTCGCCGTCAGTGCGTTCAGCGAACGTCAAGAGCGCGTCGCGGTAGTACTTGTACTGCCGCCGACGCGCCTCAAGCTCCGCCTCAAGCTCCGCCTCAAGCTCCGTGAAAGTGTCAAGAACTTTCACGATTTCCCGCTGAATTTCCAGCGGCGGCACAGGGACACGAATTTTCGCAAGGCTCTTGGCGGACACATCAATGACCTTTGTGCCCGTGGCCTGCTTTTTCTTCTGTGCGAAAAAATCAGGCGTGCGGAAGTAATACGACAGGTATTTCGGGTCTTGCTCGTGCTTGATCACCGTGGCGTGACCGCCGGTGACGATTTGCGGTTCGCCCAACCAAGCAACTGCCTTGCACACGTCTTCGACGTTCTCGCTGGTGTTTGTGATGATCAGATCGCCAGTGTTCACCTTCGCAAGCGGCACGGCGGTTCCCGGCGCGACGAAGGAAATGGTCTCGGTCGCCCAAACACCGTAGTGCGTATAAATCTGACCGTAATGGATGCAGCCGATGCCGCTTTCCGTGAAGTCGGATTTGGGCATCCCGTTGCCACGCACCAACTCGGCAATGTCCCCGAGCGCCTTGAACTCAATACCGCCAGGGCAAAGCTCTGCGATGAGGCTGTCAATGCGGCTCATACGTTTTCCCCTTCCAGATCGGCAACGATGGCATCAATCTGTGTTCGCAATTCCGCCTGTCGCACCACGATGCGGGCGATCTTGGCGTTGAGCGCCGTGATGTCCACGTCCTCTTTGGTGTCCGGTGGTTCGACGTATGACGAGATCGTGAGCTTGTAGCTGTTCGCCGCAACTTCGCTGTTGTCCACCAACTTAGCGAAATGCGCGATATCGCTGCGGTTTATGAAGGCGTCGAGGATTCTTTGCTGGTGGGCCTCGGTGAGCTTGTTTTTGTTGCCGTTGCGTACAAACTCGGCGCTGGCATCAATGAACAGCGTGCCGTTATCGCGCTTGGACTTCTTCAGCACGATGATGCAAGTTTCGGTCGTGGTGCCGAAAAACAAGTCGGGCGGAAGCTGGATGACAGTATCGACGTAGTTGTTGTCGATCAGGTACTGGCGAATCTTCTGTTCTGCGCCGCTGCGATATAGCACACCGGGATACTCGACGATGGCAGCAGTCCCATTGACGGCAAGCCAACTCAGGATGTGCATCGTGAATGCAAGGTCGGCGTAGCTTT
This sequence comes from Pseudomonadota bacterium, assembly GCA_963205435.1. Lineage (GTDB taxonomy): Bacteria > Pseudomonadota > Gammaproteobacteria > Burkholderiales > Rhodocyclaceae > Desulfobacillus. The sequence continues at coordinate 48,653 of CAUJIV010000012.1, read as the reverse complement.
TTGGTGCGAGCACACCCGCAGGCGCGAAGCGCGGGTCATTGATGAGCAGCGGATTGCTGTCACCCGGCCACTTGATGGAATACGGTGGATTGGAAACGATGGCCTCGAACGGCTCGTCGTCCCAGTGCGCCGGGTCGGTGAGCGTGTCGCCGTGCGCGATGTTGAACTTCTCGTAGTTCACGTCGTGCAGGATCATGTTGATGCGGCACAGGTTGTAGGTGGTCAGGTTGATTTCCTGCCCGTAGAAGCCTTGCCGCACCTTGTCCTGCCCCAGCACCTTGGCGAACTTGAGCAGCAGCGAGCCCGAGCCGCAGGCCGGGTCGTATACCTTGTTGACTTCGGTTTTGCCGCTGACGGCGATGCGCGCTAGCAGTTCGCTGACTTCCTGCGGGGTGTAGAACTCGCCGCCGGATTTGCCGGCAGTCGAGGCGTACATCTGCATCAGGTATTCGTAGGCGTCGCCGAACAGGTCGATGGTGTTGTCGGTGAAACTGCCGAGCGGCAGATCGCCGATGGCGTCCAGCAGCTTGACCAGTTTTTCATTGCGACGCACGACCGTGGGGCCGAGCTTGCTACTGTTCACATCAAGGTCGTCGAACAGGCCCTTGAAGTCGTCTTCGCTGTCCGCGCCGATGGCCGAGCCTTCGATGTCCTTGAACACGTGCGACAGAGTTTCGTTGAGGTTGGCGTCTTGCCGCGCCTGCTCGCGCACATTGGCGAACAGGTGCGAGGGCAAGACGTAGAAACCTTTTTCCTTGACCGTTTCGGCGCGGCCCTGTTCGGCGTCGGCATCGGACAGCGCGGCGTAGTCGAAGTCGTTCTCTCCGGCGCGATGAGCTTCATCGTTCAGATAAGCGGCGAGGTTCTCCGAGATGAAGCGGTAGAACAGCATCCCCAGCACGTAGCTCTTGAAATCCCAGCCATCCACGCTGCCGCGCAGGTCGTTGGCGATGCGCCAGATGGTTTTGTGCAGTTCAGCCCGTTCGGCTTCTTTGTTGTTGTTCACGTTCGAGCCTTCAATCAATCAAAATCTTGAAGCTGGTCGCCAGCGCCACGGGTGCCACGCCATGCACGTCGCGCTTGAGCCTGACCAGCCCGTAGCCCTCCATCATCCGCAACGAGCGCGAGAGGTTGGGCACACGCCGCCCGGTGAGTTCGGCCAGCGCCGTCAGCGACTTGGGTCGCTGGTCGCGGATCACGCGCAGCAAGGCCCGGTTGTCCTCGGACAGCACTGCCGCCATCGTCGCCATTGACGGAAACCAGACCGTAGGCTGACCCCGTCCAGCAGCAGGACGGCTCTGTTCCTCGGGGCGGCGAATGCCAACGGTGCAGCGTTTCATCGTCGGGTGGACAGGCGGATGAAAGATGCTCAGCAGTTTATCAGGCTGGCATACAGAAAGAGGCGCTGCGGCGCATCGGCTTCCACTTGGCTTCCACGCCGAACAGCGCGTTCATCGAGCTCCACATCACCATCCTTGAAGGAGCACACGATGAACAGCGATTCCCTGACTCCGGCCCAGCAGGCTGTCCTCGCCCACGCCATCGGCCAAACCGAAGGCCGGATCGAATGGTTCCCCGACAACATCAAGGGCGGCGCACGCCAGAAGGTACTGGATGGCCTTGCCAAGCGCGGGCTGGCGAAACTCGCCCGCAAGCAGTGGCTGGTGACGAATGCAGGCCGGACGGCGGCGGGCGTCCACGCGCTGAGATCGACGCCTGCGGACCCGGAACTAGAGGCCGCCGTTGCCGCCGCCGAAGCCAGTTTCGCGCCGCCTGCCGCGCCACGCACGCGGGCGAACAGCAAGCAGGCCGAGGTCGTGCGGATGCTCCAGCGTCCCGAAGGTGCGACCGTCCGCGAGATTTGCGATGCCACCGGCTGGCAAGCGCACACGGTGCGCGGCGCGTTTGCCGGGGCGTTCAGGAAGAAACTGGGCCTGACGCTGGTGTCCGATAAGCAGCCCGGCGGCGAGCGCATCTACCGCGTGGCGTGAAGTGAAGATGGAGCCGGACGCCAGAAAGAGCTTGGCTTCCATCTCCGTCAGCGCGTTACTTCAATCATCGCCATCACGGAGAACACCATGAGCAACACCACCATCCCGGCCAGCCTCAACGAAGCGTGGGGCTTCTGGGGCGCGATGAACGAACACGCCGCCACTGCCTGGCCGCTGGCCATGACCGCCATCGCCAACGCCACGGGCGAAGACTTCGACCACATCCGGGTCTTCCTCGACAGCCGCCACGGACGCCACTTTGCGGACGACGTCCAGAACGGGCTCTATCAGGGCCAGCCCCTGGCGGACGCGATCAACGCCGCCACGGGGCGCTGGATGGGCTGGACGATTGGCCGCCAGACCAGCAAGCAATACGGCATCCCGCGCGGCCTGCCGTACCTCGCGGGTTTCGTGATCCACTGCGGCCTCGTCGAAGAACAGGAACGCGTCTGACCACCTGCTGATTGCGCCGCCGGGGTGTCCAGTATCTGGATACCCTTTCGGCGCTGGCTCAGGGGTGTGAACGCGGCTCGCGCCCTTGATCTCGCCGCCGACACGCCAGCCGATGTGCCTGTTTCCGGCGGGGAAACCGCGCCAAACCCGCGCCCGTGTTGGTTTTCTCTCGTCGGCCGTTTTCCGCCGTGCGACGACAACAAAGCGGTCACCCCCTTTTGCCAGCCTCCACCCCACGCTCACCGAATGGACGCCATCGGACGTTGAAATGGCCGCAAGCCCGCACCGTTGCTGCGTTTGCGCCGATCACCGTTTTGCCGGTCGCGTGACGGCCCGAGGCAAAAGGGGTCCTTCTTCACCGTGACCCATACGGGGGGCGCGAGCGCGACGCTTCGCTACCGTGCGAACCAAAAACAAGGTTTGCAGGGGTTTGCGGTTCGCACCGGCGGCCATGGTTTGCATCGTCGGCGGGTGGTAACCGGTAACCTCGGGCGGTAACCCGGTTTCGGGGCCTGACGGTGGCGAGATGCCGCGCTCGCGCCCCCCGTATTGCTTTTTCCGCAGGAAGGACCCGTTTTGCCTCGGACTGGTCGTCCGTAATCGTTCCCGGTTTCCCGGTTCCCGGCTGGGAACGATTGACCGGGTGGGAACGATTAAATCCAGTGCTGGCGCGGACAAAAATCGTTCCCGGGTCGAATCGTTCCCAGGGGTGGGGTGGGAACGATTGTGTCGGTGATTGTCTTTGCAGATCAACGATCTACAAATCGTTCCCGGTTCCCGGTGATGGCTCTCTAAAGAGAGGGTGAGCATCGGGAATGCTCACCTCCCTCGATGCTCATCGTCGGCCAGCGGACGAGCGCCCCAGGTGCCCGGTCACGAACTGCGCCGCGCCGTTGGCGACGGGCCCATCGGGTACGTCCAGCCATTTCACCAGCTTGGAGCCTTCTGCCATCGCCATCACCAGCTCCTCGCGGTCAAGCAGTGTGCTCACCCATTCGGTCAGCCGATGCTTGCCGATGTGCTGGAAGTCTTCCGGTAGTTCGTGGCGGCGCTCGTAGATGCCGTTGCCGCCCGTCTTGGTGTAGGGCTGACCTGCGGCAGCCGCGCGGGCGATGGCGGCCTTCAATGCAGGGAGCAGTTCGATGTCCGGCTGCGCCGTGCGCCGAAGGTCCTGGCTGCGATCCACCAGCAGCCCGCGCGCATCGCGCAGGAAGGTCGTGACGTGCAGGTCGGCCTGCCCGTTGGCCTTGACCACGCCGCCCAGCACCACGCGCCCGCGCTCGAAGGGCTCGCCCAAGGTCTTGCACAACGTGCGGGCCTGTTCCTCCTTGGGCTGCCACAGCGCGTACACCGACCGCACGCCGTCCACCAGCCCGCCCGTGCCGCGAATCGCCTCGCGCGCCTGCTCCGGAGTAGTCGCCTCACGCTTGGCGAAGTGGTGCGACACGATCACCGATGCGCCGGTGCGGGCCGCCAGCGCAGCCAGGCGTGAGCAGACGAACTGCGCGTTCTCGGGCACGTTGAGATCGAGCGCGCACAGCGGTTGCAGGGGATCGAGCACCACCAGCCGCAGCCCGGTCATCGCTCGGAGTTGCCGTTCCATTTCGAGCCAGGCTGCCGTGGTGGCCGGGCCGCGTGTGGCCGGGTCGGGTGCGAACAGCGGCTGCGCGCCACCGGCATCGGGCAGCGGCAGCACGTAGAGCCGGTCAGGGATCGGGCCCAGGGCGTTCAGGCGGTTGTGCACCTCGATGGCGTCGTCCTCGGCGGTGATGTAAATCGCCACGCCGTGGCCTGCCAATGCACTGCCGAACACGATCGGGGCATGGTCTTTGGTGCCATCGAAGGCCGCGACCTCGCGCGCCAATGCCAGCAGCAGGAAGGATTTGCCGACACCGCCCGCTGCGGCCACCAGCGCGGCCTGAGCCTGCGGAAACACGCCTTCGACCAGCCAGCGCCGGGCTTGAGGATGGCCGGTGAAGCGATCCAGCGCGCGCCACCGTGGGATCTGGATGGCCTCCAGAGGCTGGAGGTCATCGGCGACTGGCGCGGACGAGCGCAGCAGCGCCGACACATCGAGGCCTTCCACCACCGCGTCGGCGGCATCCCACTTCTTGGGCTTGTCCTGCGGCACGGTCATGCGCCGCACCTTCGCACCGATCTGCCGCAGCCTCGCAATCACGGCATCGGCGTAGCGCGATCCGGCCTCGTCGTGGTCAGGCCAGACGACGACTGTCTTGCCGGCCAGTGGCATCCAGTCGGTTTTCTCGATGGCGGTGGCCGCACCGCCCATTGCGGTGGTGGCCGTGATGCCGAGGTGCATCAAGGCATCGGCGCATTTTTCACCCTCGACCAGTACGACATCGTTGCTGGCGGCGATGGCTGGCAGGTTGTAGAGCGGACGCGGCTCCGGCATCCGCATCGAGCGTGTTTTCACATCCCACGGGCGGTACTGCTTGCCGCCAGGCGGGTCATAACGGTACACGCAGGCCAGCAACGCGCCGTTGGCATCGTGGTAGTTCCACTTGGTGGTGGCGGGGCCAAGCTCATCGTGCGGCACGCTCGATGGCACCGTGATCGGCACGGCGACACGCGGCACCACCAACCAGTGACCGATGTCCTCCAGCAGCGCATCAAACTGCTGAGGAAGGATGAAGCCGCACACAGTGGCCCACAGCGCGAGCGCATCCCCGGATTCGCCGGTGGCGAAGTCCAGCCACAGGCCGCGCTTTGCGCCATCGAGATCGACGACGAGGCTGTCGCCCGCATCACCCCGCACATTGCCGACGACAAATTGCGCACCGCGTCGCTTGCCGCGCGGCAGCAGGTAGGCCAGCGCCGATTCCAGTTGCTCGAGCAGCCGGACGCGGATGTCCTCCTTGTCCAAGCGCGGGCAGGCGGCGACTGCATCGTTGAAGTCGAACCACGGGTGCGCGACCGCTGTCGCGCTGATCGCCGAGGCCGTCTGCATCGAGGACATCAGCAGTGTTGGAACTGGGACAGTTCTTGGCCTGCCGTGCAGCGGCGCATCCGGCCCTGCTCGTGTTCCGCGATGGAGGTCAGCGGATACATCACGCGGCTGCCGAGCTTCAGGTACGTCGGGCCCGTGCCCAGCGTGCGCCAGCGTTCGAGAGTTTTTTCGCTCATGCCCCAGCGGGCCGCCAACTGGCGTGGGGTGAGCAGGCCCGGATGTTCGATGGTGTTCATGGATTTCCTTTCTGGTCGTTGTGCCCTTGACGTCCCTCACATTCCATCGGTGGGGGCTGCGCCGCGAGCGTTGCAACAGATTCTTCGTGGTTCCTGTCGTGGCGGCAAACACCCGAAATGGCCGAATCGTCGAAACCGAGGACAAACCGCCCACGCATTGCCCTAATTGGCTCATGGCTTCGGATGCACATCTGCAACAGATGGCCCCAAGCATCGCCGCAAAACCGTCTATCCGCAGCAGGTACGAGTGCGCTGACGGGCGCTGTAGGGAGCGCTCGCACGCCAAAACACGCCCAAACCCGCTACGCCCAGATCGTCAGAACGTCTCTGTTTCGCCACCATTTCTCCTGTGCACGTTGCACTTCCTCAACCCACAACGGAGAACACGGTGAGCCATTCCAATCTGTCCCATTTACATCCGGTCTGGCGCAAGGCGCTGGGCCTTCAAGCGCCCGATGCCGTCCAACCACTGGACGCCACCTCGCCGTGGGCCCGAACGGATTTGGCGCAGGCCGTTGCGGTGATGACCGCCACATCCACCGCTCCATCAAGTACTCGCCACGGTTGGCAGGCCACGAACCGTCCGCACCGCCCCGGCGCGCCGGTAGGCATCAAGAAGCAGCTCGGCCCCGGCCTGTGGACAAGCACCGTGGCCAAACCGGGTGATGCCCGCTATCCCGCCGAGTTCCTCCCCCATTCCTGATTCAAGACCACCGGAGCCCCGACCATGAAACTCAACCCCTTCAGCAAGAAGACCACCACCGGCTACTACGAACGCATCAAGACCGAATTCGCCGAGGTCAAGCAGCGGCTCGAAGAAGCACAGGCCGCAGCCGATGAAGCGAAGGCCGATGCCGAAGCCAAGGCGAAATACGCCTTCGAACTGGAGCAGCGCGGCAACCAGAACTTCGTCTCCAAACCGGAACGCCGCGCGCGGCTTGCGGCCAGCCAATCCGCACACCACGCCGATGATTTGAAGCGCGAGGCCAGCACGCTCGCAGGCACGTTCAATGATCTGCGCTCCATAGTCGAAGCGCCGGGCAAGCTGGAACAGCACCGCGCGGCCCTCATCGAATTGCGTCGGCGCAGGGGCGTACTCCAGTCCGAGCGCGAACAACAAGTGAAGCTCATCGCCAAGCTCGAAACGCGCATCGGCGAACTGGAGCGGCGTATCGCCGCCGAAACGCAATCCGCCAGCGATGCGATGGCGGCTGACCAGGACGAGTTCACCTTGCCCGAGGCGCTGATGAAACTCGACGTGGAACTGCGCGTGGCCCGTACCACGCGCGAGCGCCTGGGCAGTGCGGTGCAGGCATTGGATGCCAAAATCGCCACCATTCCCGCCCAGATCAGTGATGCGGATCGGGCATTCAAGCATCGTCAGGCCAGCGTCGCGCAAATCGAACTCAACGAGCAGTTGCCACACCTCTACGACGCGCTGGCTCGCGCTTCGGTCGCGGCGCGCATCGCCGGGTTCCGCACGAGCGGAGAGCACCGGATCGAGATCGAGATTCCGAACGAGTACCTCGAAGCCGCCCGCGCGAAGCTGGTGGCGGAGCGACCGAGCGCGTGATTCATGGGGCAGGCGGCGGGCAGTCGTGGCATATCCGTCGTCCGCCTCGGACTGGTGCTTGATCGTCTCGGCCAGTCCGGCTCCGCCCATGCCACGTAAGGCCTGCCGGTGCCAAGCGCGAAAGGCATCGCGCAAACCGGCACCCGTTCAGCCCGATCCCATCCTGAAACTGGAGGTCATCCCGTGAGTCATCACATCATTCAACCCCTCGGCCCACACGCCTTCGACATGCAGGCCGAAGTCCTGCTGTGGTTTACAGCTGGTCACGACGTGCTGTGGATTCCCATCGTCGAGGTCGGTGACGAGCCCGACGCCATTGCACGGGCCCAGGCCGAAGCCGACGCGTTCGGTAAACCCTACCTGCTGCAAAACATCGAGGAGTTCGCCCGCATTCCGGACGGCGTGCGGGGCTGGGTGTTTCCGGCGCATCTGGACGATACCTACGCCGTTGCCCTGCGCATCGGCAGCGAGGTGACGTTCGGCACGTTGCGCCATCCGGTCACGGGCGAAGCCATCAGCTTTCGCACCGACACCGAGTCCGCCGTCGGCTTCACGCCACCGTCCTTGGCGGCACAGCCACAGAGCGCGGTTTGACTTGGCTTCTGGTCGCCACAGCGCCTGAATGCGGATGTCTCAACCACAGGAGATTCCTCGATGACCAGAAACCCCAACACGGGCGTCGGCACCGTGTCGGCGCAGATCGCGGCTTTGCCCACGTTGCCGATGGCCGAACTGTGGACGCTGTGGGATCAGCACTTTCCCCGGCGGCCCGGCCATCGCAACCGCCACTACGTGGAATCGCGTCTGGCCTACCGCATCCAGGAGCAGGCCTACGGCGCGCTGCCGACCAACATCCGCAAGATGCTGGTGGAGGCCGGGGCCAAGCATTCCAAGATCAAGTCGGCCACTGGGCGCAGTACGCAAACCCTCTTGATGCCCGGCACCACCTTGATCCGCGAATGGGATGAACGCGAGTACCGCGTGACCGTCACCCCGGATGGTTTGTACGAACTCAATGGACAGGTGTTTAAAAGCCTGTCGGCGGCAGCGCGCCACATCACCGGCACGCAGTGGAACGGGCCGAAGTTCTTTGGCCTGCGCGGCGGCAAGGAGGCGGGGCGATGAATATGCCGCTGCTGCCGCCCAAACGCTGCGCGGTGTACTGCCGCGTCTCCAGCGACGAGCGCTTGGATCAATCTTTCAACTCCATCGATGCCCAGAAGGAAGCCGGGCACGCCTTTATCAAGAGCCAGAGCCACGAGGGCTGGATCGCCGTGGCCGACGATTATGACGATGGCGGCTTCTCGGGCGGCAATATGGACAGGCCTGCCTTGCGCCGCCTGCTGGCCGACATCCAGATGGGCAAGGTGGACATCGTGGTGGTCTACAAAATCGACCGCCTGTCACGCTCGCTGGCGGATTTTGCGCGGATGGTCGATGTATTCGACCGGCATCGCGTGAGTTTTAGCGCCGTCACGCAGCAGATCAACTCGGCCACCTCGATGGGCCGTCTGATGCTCAACGTGCTGCTGTCGTTTGCGCAGTTTGAGCGCGAGGTCACCGGCGAGCGCATCCGCGACAAGATTGCCGCCAGCAAGGCCAAGGGGATGTGGATGGGCGGGCCGCTGCCGCTGGGCTACAACGTGCGTGACCGTCTGTTGGTGATCAACGAACGTGAGGCGGCTCTGGTGCGCCGCATCTTCGACGACTTCGTGGCGATGCGCTCGGCCACGCTGATGGCCAAGGCCTATTGCGCTGAAGGCGTGGTCACCAAGGGCGGCAAGCCCTTCACCAAGCAGACCCTCTACAAGATGCTGCACAACCGGATGTACCTGGGCGACATCGTCCACAAGGGCCAGCACTTCCCTGGCCAGCATCAAGCCATCATCACCCAGGCGCAGTGGGACGCAGTGCACGCGCTGATTGCCACCGATGGCATCGAACGTCGGCGCGCGACCAACGATCGCCAGAGTGAACCAGTGCTGCTGCGGGGCCTGCTGTTCACATCCGACGGCGAGAGGCTGGTGCCCAGCTACACCAAGAAGAAGGGCAAGACCTACCGCTACTACAGCCCCATCAAGCACCGGCGACTCGGTGCCTGGGCCAGCCAGCACGGGGCACTGCCCGCCGTGCCGATTGAAGAACTGGTCACGCAGCAGATCGTGGCGGCGCTGTCGACACCGCACATCGTGCAGGCGGTGTGGGATCGAATTCGGGCAACCCGGCCCGAGATGTCAGAACCCGAAGTGGTCTTGCCGATGCGCAATCTGGCGGGCCTGTGGCGGGAGTTGTTTCCGGCAGAGCGATGCCGACTGGCACAACTGCTGATCGAACGCGTTGTGATGGCCGACGGCGGGCTGGAAATCATCTGGCGCGATCAGGGCTGGCAGGAGCTGGCCACAGAGCTTGCGCCCGGCACCATCGGCGCTGAATTGCAGGAATGGGAACAGCAGGAGGAAACGGTATGAGGCCGAAAGTACAGGCATTGGGCGCAGCCATCGCCCGCGAACGCCACGATGGCACGCAGATCAAAATCTCCACCTTTATCCCACTGAAGATCCGCAAGCGTGGCGGCAGCAAGGTGGTGATTCGTCCTGACGGTCAACTGGATGCGCCGGGCAAGGTCGCCACGCAGATCGATCAGCCCCTGCTGGTGGCGCTGATGCGGGCCTTCTACTGGCAGCAGTTGCTCGATGACGGCGTGGTCGGCAGCGGCAGCGAAATCGCTAAAGCAGAGGGACTGCACCACTCGACGGTCAACGAACTGCTGCGCCTGACCCTGCTGGAACCCGCCATCATCCAGAGCATCCTGTCAGGCAAGCAGCCCCGGTGCATGAGCCTGTTGTGGTTCCAGCGCAACCCGCTGCAGACCGACTGGGTGGCACAGCGGGAGGTAGTGGCGGGGTTCGATGCGTGACCGGTCGCCTTGGTTGACGATGAACCGACGCGCGTAAGTATTTGATTTTGCTAGACCGTCATCTGCGCCTACCCGCAGGCCAAACAGAGAATAGAGACGGCTCTGGCCGAGAAAATGGCCAATTTAGGGCGTTTCGGCTGGTGGCCACCCGCAACAGCAATGACCAGAACCCCGCGCCACGCGGGGAATCGCGCAAAGAAAAAGGGCCCGGAGACTATCCGAGCCCTTGTGATTGGTGGAGGCGGCGGGAATCGAACCCGCGTCCGCAAGCCCTCTACAGGCAGTCCTACATGCTTAGCCTGGCTGTTTGATTTAACCCGGCAACCGCCAACCGGCGGGCTGTCGCAGGGCGATCCGCTGGATTTTCGAGGCGCGCCCCGCGGCGAAACGCGCCCTTATCTCACGTCAATGACGCTGCTGCGGGTTGCCCCGCCCGGCCCGTGAGCCGTCCGGTGCAGCGCTCGCCGGTTTTAGGCGGCGAGAGCGAAACGCTCGTCGTTGGCGTTTGTGGTTTTCCAGATGGATTTGCGAGGTAACTGGTCCTCGGCATGCACTGCTCTGCTTCGCGACCCACGTCGAAGCCAGGTCGCCCCCGGATTCGCTGTGAAACGCTGCTGCTGCAATGAAGACCGCCGTACGCGCCGGAGGTTCCCTCGCCTTGCGATTCTATCACGCCCCCTCGAGCAATCTTTCCAGTGCCTGCGGCTCGGCGAGGATGGCATCGGCGCCCCATTCCTCCACCGGCAGTTCTTCGCCGAGATAGCCCCAGGCGGCGGCAAGGGCGCCCATGCCGGCGGCGCGGGCCGCCTGGATGTCGCGCAGGTCGTCGCCGATGTAGAGGGTTCGCGCCGGCGTGAAGCCAGCGATGGAGCAGGCGAGCAGGAGGGGATCCGGCGCCGGCTTGGGGCGCGGCGCCGAGTCGCCGCTGACGATGCAGGCGGCCCGCTTGGCCAGGCAGAGGCCGCTCAGGACGGGCAGGGTGTAGCGGCTGGTCTTGTTGGTCACCACGCCCCAGCTGTGGCCCCTCGCTTCGAGGCCGTCGAGCAGTTCCGGGATGCCCTCGAACAGCCGGGTGGTGGCGCAGAGGGACTCTTCGTAGAAGTCGAGGAAGCGCTGGCGCAACTCGCCGAATCCGTCGTCTTCCGGCTTGAGGCCGAAGCCGATGCCGAGCAGGCCGCGCACGCCGGCGGAGACGTGGGGACGGATCCGTTCCGGCGGCAACAACGGCCTGCCAGACTCGGCGAGGAGACGGTTGAGCGCCGCGCCGAGGTCGAGGGCAGTGTCGGCCAGCGTGCCGTCGAGGTCGAAGAGGACGAGCTCAGCCATCGCGGCGGCATCTCAGCAGGTAATTGACGTCGCTGCTGCCGCCGAAGGCATAGGTCTTGGTGAAGGGGTTGTAGCTCATGCCGGTGATTTCCTCGACCTGCAGGTTGGCTTCGCGGCAGTAGCGGGCGAGCTCGGCCGGGCGGATGAATTTCGCATAGTCGTGGGTGCCGCGCGGCAGGAGCTTGAGCACGTATTCGGCGCCGATGACGGCGAAGAGATAGGCTTTCGGGTTGCGGTTGATGGTGGAGAAGAAGACGCTGCCGCCCGGCCGCGCCAGCGCCGCGCAGGCGCGCACCGTACTGGCCGGATCGGGCACGTGCTCGAGCATCTCGAGGCAGGTGACGACATCGAAGGCGGCCGGGCTCTCCTGCGCCAGTTCCTCGGCGGAGAGCTTGCGGTAATCGACCTGCCGGCCGCTTTCCAGCAGGTGCAGCCGGGCCACGGCCAGCGCCTTGTCCGAGAGGTCGATGCCGGTGACGCGGGCGCCGCGCGCCGCCATCGCTTCGGCCAGGATGCCGCCGCCGCAGCCGACATCGAGAACTACCTTACCGGCGAGGCCGACCGCGCGGTCGATCCAGTCGAGGCGCAGCGGATTGATGTCGTGCAGCGGCTTGAACTCGGATGCGGGGTCCCACCAGCGGTGAGCCAGCTCGCCGAATTTCTCGAGCTCGGCCGCATCGGCGTTTTGCCTGGTGCTGTCGTTCATGGGGGGATTGCCGGCGGAAACAAAAAAGCCCTGCCAGGCAGGGCTTTTTTGCGATGCTCGACCGGATCAGCGGGTGCCGATCACCTCGATCTCGACGCGGCGATCGGGCTGCAGGCACTCGATGAGCTGCTTGGTCTTCTTGGTGCTGGTGCCGCACTTGTCGCCGGTGACGGGCTGCTTCTTGCCCTTGCCCTCGGTGTAGATGCGATTCGCCTCGACACCCTTGCCGACCAGATAGGCCTTGACAGCCTCGGCACGCTTCTCGGACAGCTTCTGGTTGTACTTGTCCGATCCGATGCGGTCGGCATGGCCGACGGCAATGATGACCTCCAGCTTCATGCCTTGCAGCTTGCTGGTGACATCATCGAGCTTGGCCTTGCCCTCGGGGCGCAGCACGGCCTTGTCGAAATCGAACAGGGCGTCGGCGGCCAGGGTCACTTTCTGGGCGGCGGGCTTCGGCGTCGGCGCCGGAGCGGGGGCGGGAGCCGGGGCAGGAGCGGGCTCGGGCTTCTTCACCAGGTCGGGATCGCACTCGGGAACGGCCATGGCCGGCGTCCAGCGGGTGGTCTTCCAGCACAGGCCGAAACCGCTACGCGCCACGACGCCGCGATTGTCGAACAGGTAGCCGTCGTTGTTCGGAGCTTGAGCGAGCGCGACGGAAGCGCTCAAGCCAAGGACCGCCAGCAGGGTGGTTTGCATAATTTGTTTCTTCATGTTCTCCCTCGTTGAAGTACGAAACGGCGCGGTTCAATAATAAACAGGCAAAGCAGTCAAAGTCGATTCGAGCAGGCGGTGCAGGAGGGGAGTTTGCAAGAAACCCATCATTAATAGAGCGGCCTGTCCTGCCCTGTATCCTAGTTGCATGCCCGTGACAACTCAAGCATTTAGTTTATTTTGCCACAAAATTACGGTGTCAAGCAATGTTCTTGTGTCGCATTGGCGCAACACGCCGTCCTCGAGGCGAATCCGGCCATTGACCCAGACGTGGCTGACGTGCTCCCTGCCTGCGGCATAGATCAGGTGCGAGGCCGGGTCGAAGCAGGGGCTGGTCTCGATCCCGCCGAGCCGGACGGCGCACAGGTCGGCCGCCTTGCCGGGCACGATCGAGCCGATTTCCGCGTCAAGACCGAGCGCGGCAGCGCCGCTCAGGGTGGCCATGCGCAATAATGCATGGGCATCGAGGACGCTGGCATCCCCCGTGCTGACCTTGGCCAGCAGTCCTGCCTGGCGCATTTCCTGGAAGAGGTCGAGCCGGTTGTTGCTGGCGGCGCCATCGGTACCCAGGCCGATGCGCACCCCCTGTTCGGCCATGCGGCTGATCGGAGCAATCCCGCTGGCTAGCTTCATGTTGGAGCTGGGGCAATGCGCGACGCTGCAATTGTTCTCGGCCAGCAGGGTGATCTCTGTTTCGTCCAGATGGATGGCATGGACCGCGATGAGCCCCGGACCGAGCAGTCCCAGCCGTCGCAGGCGCTCGAGCGGGCGGGCGCCGTGGCGGGCGAGGCTTTCCTCCGTCTCCTGCTGCGTTTCATGCACATGAAGGTGGATCGGCAGGTCGAGCTGGGCGCTCAGGGTAGCGATGCGTTCGAAGATCGCGTCCGACACGGTGTAAGGCGCGTGCGGGGCGAGACAGAAAGACAGCAGGGGCTCGTTGCGCAGCCTGTCGCGCGCCGCCAGGCCCTTGCGCAGGTAGTCGTCCGCATCCGTGGCATAGGCGGTCGGAAATTCGATGACGAAGAGGCCGATCGCGGCGCGCATGCCGAGGACGAGCGCCGCCTCGGCCGCTGCCTCCGGGAAAAAATACATATCGCTGAAGCAGGTGATGCCGCCACGCAGCATTTCGGCGCAGGCGAGCAGCGTGCCGTCGCGAACAAAGGCGGGTGAAACATGCTTTACTTCGGCCGGCCAGATGCGGGTCTGCAGCCAGTCCATCAGGGGCCGGTCGTCGGCAATGCCGCGCAGCAGGGCCATGGCGGCGTGGGTGTGCAGGTTGACAAGGCCGGGGATCAGGACATGTTCGGGCAGGGCGACGCGATGGCCGGGCTGGTAGCGCTCGCACGCTTGGCGCGCCGGCAGCACGTCGAGGATCCTGCCCGCCGATACGACTACGGCGTGCTCTTCCAGCACGGCGCCCCGCGGCTCGACCGGAATCAGCCAGCGCGGCTCGATCAGAAGATCTGCGGATTGCGGCATGACCAAAAAAAACCCCGCCAGGGCGCGGCGGGGTTTTGCTGGCGGAACGGGCTTACTTGCCCGGGCCGACGACTTCGACCACGACGCGACGGTTCGGCGCCAGGCATTCGATCAATTGCTTGCGCGGCAGCTTGTCGTCGCACTTGACGCCGGGCACGGGCTGGGTCTTGCCGGCGCCCATGGTCTCGACGGCTTCCGCCCTGGCGCCCTTGCCGGTCAAGTAGGCCTTGACCGCCTCGGCGCGCTTCTCCGAGAGCTTCTGGTTGGCCTGATGGCTGCCGATGCGGTCGGTGTGGCCGGTGATCATCAGCAGCTTGACGCTGGCGCAGCTGTCGAGCCTGGCCAGCACGTTCTTGTCGAGCTGCTCCCTGCCGGCGGCGTTCAGGTCGGCCTTGCCGAAGGCGAAGGTGGCGTCGCTCTGCAGCGCATAGCTGAAGTTGCAGGCCTTCGGCTTGGCCGGCGCGGCAGCCGGTGCGGGTGCCGGTGCGTGCGCGGGCGCCGGCGTGGGCTCGGCCTTCTTCACCAGGTCGGGATCGCACTCGGCGATGGCCATCGCGGGGGTCCATCGGGTGGTCTTCCAGCACAGGCCGAAGCCGCTGCGGGCGACGACGCCGCGGGTGTCGAAGAGATAGCCGTCGTTGTTCGGCGCCTGAGCGGCGGCGATCGAGGTGGCGAGGCCAAGCAGGGCGAACAGCGTGGTCTTGGAGAGGCGGGCGGTTTTCAAGATGCATCCTCCACTGTGGATGAGCGATTTCAGGCGGCCGGCGGGCAGCCTCGCCGGAATGAATGTTTTACCAAAAAATTTAAGCACAAAAACCAGACAGCTACAACTTGTAGTCGGAACGACAATTGGCGGAAGGGCGGGATAGGCCGGCGCGGCAACCGGACAGGCGGACATGATAAAATTGCCACTTTTTGGCGGGATGCGTTCTCCCGTCCTGCCGGTCCCATTCGATGATCCTCCAATTCGCCAAGGAAACCCTGCCGGTCAGCCTCGAGCAGGAGATGCGGCATTCCTACCTCGATTACGCCATGAGCGTGATCAAGGGCCGGGCGCTGCCGGACGTGCGCGACGGCCTCAAGCCGGTGCATCGCCGCGTGCTGTATGCCATGCACGAGCTGGGCAACGACTGGAACAAGGCCTACAAGAAATCCGCGCGCATCGTCGGCGACGTCATCGGCAAGTACCATCCGCACGGCGACACGGCGGTGTATGACACCATCGTCCGCATGGCGCAGGACTTCAGCCTGCGCTACATGCTGGTCGACGGCCAGGGCAACTTCGGCTCGGTCGACGGCGACAATGCCGCCGCCATGCGCTACACGGAGATCCGCATGGCGCGGATCGGCCACGAGCTGCTCGCCGACATCGACAAGGAAACCGTCGATTTCGGGCCGAACTACGACGGCTCCGAGCGCGAGCCGCTGATCCTGCCGGCCAAGATCCCCAACCTGCTGATCAACGGCAGCTCGGGCATCGCCGTCGGCATGGCCACCAACATCCCGCCGCACAACCTCAACGAGGTGGTGGCCGGCTGCCTCGCTCTGCTCGAGGATCCGGGGCTGGGCATCGAGGAGCTGATCGACATCATTCCCGCCCCGGACTTTCCCACTGCCGGCATCATCTATGGCACGGCCGGCGTGCGCGAAGGCTACCTCACCGGCCGCGGCCGCATCGTCATGCGCGCGCGCACCCATTTCGAGGACCTGGAAAAGGGCAACCGCCAGGCCATCATCGTCGACGAGCTGCCCTACCAGGTAAACAAGAAGACCCTGCTCGAGCGCATCGCCGAGCTGGTGAACGAGAAGAAGCTGGAAGGCATCTCGCACATCCAGGACGAGTCGGACAAGTCCGGCATGCGCGTGGTCATCGAGCTGAAGCGCGGCGAGATGCCCGAGGTGGTGCTCAACAACCTCTTCAAGATGACGCAGCTGCAGGACACCTTCGGCGTCAATATGGTGGCGCTGGTCGACGGCCGGCCGCGGTTGCTCAACCTGAAGGAGGTGCTGGAGGCCTTCCTCGCCCACCGCCGCGAGGTGGTGACGCGGCGCACCGTGTTCGAGCTGCGCAAGGCGCGCGAGCGCGGTCATGTGCTCGAGGGTCTGGCGGTGGCGCTGTCGAACGTGGACGAGATCATCGCCCTGATCAAGGCGGCGGCGACGCCGCCAGAGGCGAAGCGCGAACTGATGGCGCGCCGCTGGCGCTCGGCCCTGGTCGAGGAGATGCTGGCGCGCGTGCGCGCCGAGGCCGCGCGGCCGCATGGACTGGCGCCGGAATTCGGCCAGACAGCGCAGGGCTACCGGCTGTCGGATGCCCAGGCCCAGGCCATCCTCGAGTTGCGCCTGCAGCGACTGACGGGGCTGGAGCAGGAGAAGATCGTCGGCGAATACCGCGAAGTGATGGCGCAGATCGAGGATCTGCTCGATATCCTCGCCCGCCCCGAGCGCATCACCCGCATCATCGGCGAGGAACTGGCGGCGGTGCGCGAGCAGTTCGGCGACGCCCGCCGCTCGGAGATCGTGACCAATGCCGAGGACATCTGCATCGAGGACCTGATCACGCCGGAAGACGTCGTCGTCACCCTGTCGCATGGCGGCTACTTCAAGCGGCAGGCGCTGGCCGATTATCGCGCCCAGCGCCGCGGCGGCCGCGGCCGCCAGGCGGCGGCGATGAAGGAGGACGATTTCGTCGACCATCTGTTCGTCGCCAACACGCACGATTACATCCTCTGCTTTTCCAGCCGCGGCCGCGTCTATTGGCTCAAGGTCTATGAGGTGCCGGAAGGTTCCTCGTCCAGCCGCGGCAAGCCGATCGTCAACCTGTTCCCGCTGGCCGACGGCGAGAAGATCACCGCCGTGCTGCCTGTGAAGGAGTTCGACGAGGAACACTATGTCTTCATGGCCAGCGCCGGCGGCACGGTGAAGAAGACGCCGCTGGCAGCCTTTGCCAACCCGCGCAAGACCGGCATCATCGCTGCCGACCTGGCCGAGGACGACTACCTGATCGGCGTCGCCATCACCGACGGCGGCTTCGACGTCATGCTGTTCTCCGACGCTGGCAAGGCGGTGCGCTTCGCCGAGGAGGACGTGCGGCCGATGGGCCGCGAGGCGCGCGGCGTGCGCGGCATGCAGCTCGATCCGGGCCAGAGCGTCATCTCGATGCTGGTGGCCAGGGGCGAGGAGCAGAGCGTGCTGACGGCCACCGAGAACGGCTTCGGCAAGCGTACGGCCATCGCCGAGTACACCCGACACGGCCGCGGCACCAAGGGCATGATCGCCATCCAGACGAGCGACCGCAACGGCCGCCTGATCGGCGCCGTGCTGGTCGGCGAGAGCGACGAGCTGATGCTGATCTCCAGCGGCGGCGTGCTGATTCGCACCCTGGTCAGCGACGTGCGCGAGATGGGCCGCTCGACCCAGGGCGTGACCCTGATCAACCTCGATGACGGCACCCGGCTGGCCGGCATCGAAAAAATCATCGAGACCGACGAGGAGCAGGAATAAATGGCACGCGTTTTCAATTTCAGCGCTGGACCGGCAGCCCTGCCGGAATCCGTTCTCAGGCAGGCGGCGGAGGAGATGCTCGACTGGCACGGCAGCGGCCAGTCAGTGATGGAAATGAGCCATCGCGGCAAGGAATTCATGACCATCGCCGCCGAGGCCGAGGCCGACCTGCGCGAACTGATGGGCATCCCCGCCAACTACAAGGCGCTGTTCCTGCAGGGCGGCGCCACGCTGCAGTTCGCCATGGTGCCGATCAACCTGCTGCGCGGCAAGGCGAGCGCCGATTACGTCAACACCGGCGAGTGGGCGAAGAAGGCGATCAAGGAGGCGAAGCAGTACTGCCAGGTGAATGTCGCCGCCTCGGCCGAGGACCGCAACTACAGCTACGCGCCGGCACAGGAGGCCTGGAAGCTCGACAAGGATGCGGCCTACGTCCATTACACGGCCAACGAAACCATCGGTGGCGTCGAGTTCCACTGGCAGCCGCACAGCGGCGACGTGCCGCTGGTCTGCGACATGTCATCGAACATCCTGTCGCGCCCGGTAGACGTCTCGAAATTCGGCCTGATCTATGCCGGCGCGCAGAAGAACATCGGCCCGGCCGGGCTGACTATCGTCATCGTGCGCGAGGACCTGGTCGGCCAGGCGCTGCCGCAGACCCCGCTGATGCTCGACTACAAGACTCACGTCGACAACGACTCGATGTACAACACGCCGCCCACCTACGCCATCTACATCGCCGGCCTGGTCTTCCGCTGGCTCAAGCAGCAGGGCGGCCTGGCGGCCATGGAAAAGCACAACCGCGAGAAGGCGGCGCTGCTCTATGATTTTCTCGACGGCAGCGGCTTCTTCCTCAGCCCGGTGGCGAAGCCCGACCGCTCGCTGATGAACGTGCCGTTCACCCTGAAAAAGCCGGAGCTCGATGAGGAGTTCCTCAAGGGCGCCAAGGCACGCGGCATGATCCAACTGAAGGGGCATCGCTCGGTCGGCGGCATGCGCGCCTCGATCTACAATGCGATGCCGCTCGAGGGCGTGCGCACCCTGGTCAACTACATGAAGGAATTCGAGGCGAAACATGGCTGACAAGTACGGCATCCTGGTGCTCAACCAGATTTCCCAGGCCGGCCTCAAGCGCTTGCCGCAGGAGCGCTACAGCGTCGCCAAGGACATCGCGGCGCCGGACGCCATCCTGGTGCGCTCGGCCGACATGCACAAGATGGACATCCCGCTCTCGGTCAAGGCCATTGGCCGCGCCGGCGCCGGCACCAACAACATTCCGGTCAAGGCGATGAGCGCGCGCGGCGTGCCGGTGTTCAACGCCCCCGGCGGCAATGCCAACGCGGTGAAGGAACTGGTCCTCGCCGGGATGCTGATGGCGGCGCGGAACCTGACCGGCGCCATGCGCTTCGTCGCCGCCCTCGATCCTGCCGACCCCGACATGGAGAAAAAGGTCGAGGAGGGCAAGAAGGGCTTCGCCGGCTATGAGCTGGCCGGTCACACGCTCGGCATCATCGGGCTGGGCAAGATCGGCTGCCTGGTGGCCGATGTGGCCATCCGGCTCGGCATGGACGTCATGGGCTACGATCCGGAGATTACCGTGGATGCCGCCTGGAGCCTGCCGGCGCAGGTGAGGAAGGCGGGCAGCGTGGCGGAGGTGATGAAGCACGCGGACTTCATCAGCCTGCACGTGCCGCTGGTCGATGCCACGCGCAAGATGGTGAACGGCCCGGTGCTGAAGCATGTCCGCCACGGCGCCGTGCTGCTGAATTTTTCGCGCGAGGGCGTGGTCGACGAGGAGGCGGTGCTGGCCGCCCTCGAGGAGAAGCGGCTTGGCAGCTATGTCTGCGATTTTCCCAGCGCGCGGGTGAACAGCCATCCGCGGGTGGTGGCGCTGCCGCATCTCGGCGCCTCGACGCGCGAGGCGGAGGACAACTGCGCGGCGATGGTCGCCGAGCAGGTGCGCGACTACCTCGAGAACGGCAACGTGCAGAACGCGGTGAATTTCCCCAATACCGCGATGCCGCGCGAGTCGGGCTTTCGCATCGCCGTCGCCAACGCCAACGTGCCGAACATGGTCGGCCAGATCTCGACGGCGATGGCCAAGGCCAATCTCAACATCAGCAACATGATGAACAAGTCGCGCGGCGACGTCGCCTACACCCTGGTCGACGTGGACAGCGCCGTGCCGCAGGCGGTGATCGACTCGATTGCCACCATCGAGGGGGTGCTGGCGGTACGCTACCTGCCGGCATGAGCGCTGCCGGCCGGCGAGCGGAGCCGACCCGCTCGCCGGGCGCGGAGAAGGGAAGGGAGGAGGCCGGGTGAGCGAGGAACTGCAGCGCCTGCGCGCGGAAATCGACCGCCTCGACGAGGAGGTGCTGCAGCGCCTGTCCCGCCGCGCCGCGATCGCCGGCGAGATCGGCCGCCTCAAGGGCGGCGCGGCGGCCTATCGGCCGGAGCGCGAGGCGCAGGTGCTGCGGCGCATCGCCGGGCTCAATCCGGGCCCGCTCGGCGAGGAAACGGTCAGGCGCATCTTCCGCGAGATCATGTCGGCCTGCCTGGCGCTGGAGCAGCCGCTGCGCGTCGCCTATTTCGGGCCGCCGGGCACGTTTACCGAGAGCGCGGCGAAGAAGCATTTCGGCTCGGCGCCCGATTTCGCGGCGCTGGCGACCATCGACGAGGTGTTCCGTGCGGTCGAGGCGGGGCACGCCGACTACGGCGTGGTGCCGGTGGAAAATTCGACCGAGGGCGCCATTGGCCGCACCCTCGACCTGCTGCTGCAGACGCCGATCCGCATCTGCGGCGAGGTCATGCTGCGCATCCATCAGCACCTGCTCTCGCGGGCGGCGCGCCTCGAGGACGTGCGCCGGCTCTACTCGCACAGCCAGTCGCTGGCGCAGTGCCACGAGTGGCTCGGCCGCCACCTGCCCGGGCTGCCGCGGGTGCCGGTGGAGAGCAATGCCGAGGCGGCGCGGCTGGCGGCGGAGGACGCCGAGTCCTGCGCCATCGCCGGCGAGGCGGCGGCCGACCGCTACGGCCTCAACACGCTAGCGCGCGACATCGAGGACGACCCGAACAACACGACGCGCTTTCTCGTCATCGGCCTGCACGATGCCGGCCCCTCCGGCCGCGACAAGACTTCCCTCGTCTGCTCGGCGCAGCACAAGGCGGGCGCGGTGCATGCGCTGCTCGAGCCGCTCGCCCGCCACGGCGTCTCCATGAGCAAGTTCGAATCGCGGCCCTCGCGCACCGGCCTGTGGGAGTATGTCTTCTACATCGATGTCGACGGCCATCCGGAGGAGGAGCGGGTGGCGCGGGCCTTCGCCGAATTGCGCAGCCGCGCCGCCTTCGTCAAGGTGCTCGGCTCCTACCCGGCCGCCGCGGCCTGAGGGGCGCCAAGACAAATGGATGCCAAAGAAGGAGGAAAGACCATGAGCATCGCCGAACACGCTCCCGCCTATGTCCGCGCCATCTCGCCCTATCAGCCGGGCAAGCCGATCACCCAGCTGGCGCGCGAGATGGGCCTGCCGGTCGAGCAGATCGTCAAGCTGGCCTCGAACGAGAACCCGCTCGGCATGAGCCCGCGCGCGCGCGCCGCGATGCAGGCGGCGATGGGCGAGCTGGAGCGCTACCCCGACCAATACGACCTCACGGCGGCGCTGGCCGAGCGCCTCGGCGTCGGCATGGAGCAGATCGTGCTCGGCAACGGCTCGAACGACGTGCTCGACCTGGCCGCGCGGGTGTTCCTCGCTCCGGGCCGCTCCTCGGTCTTTTCGCGGCACGCCTTCGCCGTCTATCCGCTGGCGACCATGTCCGCCGGCGGCGAGTGCATCGTCGTGCCGGCCAGGCATTACGGCCACGACCTCGCCGTCATGCGCGCCGCCATCCGCCCCGACACGCGCATCGTCTGGGTGGCCAACCCGAACAACCCGACCGGCAACTTCCTGCCGGGCGGCGAGGTCAGGACCTTCCTGCAGTCGGTGCCGGCCGACGTCGTGGTGGTGCTCGACGAAGCCTACAACGAGTACCTGACGCCCGCCGAGCGGGTCGACAGCGTGGCCTGGCTGCGGGAGTTCCCCAATCTCGTCATCACACGCACCTTCTCGAAGATCCACGGCCTCGCCGGCCTGCGCGTCGGCTATGCCGTGACGACGGCGGAGATTGCCGACCTGATGCACCGCGTGCGCCAGCCCTTCAACGTGAACAATCTCGCGCTGGCCGGCGCCATCGCCGCCCTCGACGACCACGCCTTCGTCGCCGAGAGCTACGAGAGCAACCGCCGCGGCATGGAGCAGATCGTCGCCGGCCTGAAGCGGCTCGGCCTCGAGTACATTCCCTCGCACGGCAATTTCGTCACCTTCCGCGTCGGCGACGCCGCCGGGGTGAACCAGGCCCTGCTGCGGCAGGGCGTCATCGTGCGGCCGATCGCCGGCTACGCGCTGCCCGAGCACCTGCGCGTCACCATCGGCCTCGAGCGCGAGAACGCGCGCTTCCTCGAGGCGCTGGGCAAGGCGCTGGCCGGCTGATCCGTGGCGCCCGCCTTCGGCAAGATCGTCGTCTGCGGCGTCGGCCTGATCGGCGGCTCCTTCGCCCTGGCCCTGAAGGCGGCCGGCGCCGCCTCGCAGGTGTGCGGCATCGGCCGCAGCCGGGCGACGCTCGATGAGGCGCTGAGCCGCGGCCTGATCGACCGCGTTGGCGCCTGCGACGCGGCGACGCTGGGCGATGCCGACCTCGTCCTGCTCGCCACGCCGGTCGGCCAGATGCCGCAGCTGATGCAGGCGATGGCGCCGCATCTCGGCGAGCGCAGCGTCGTCACCGACGGCGGCAGCACCAAGGGCGACGTCATCGCCGCGGCGCGCCGCTTCCTGCCGCGCCAGCTTGGCCGCTTCGTGCCGGCGCATCCGATCGCCGGCGCCGAGAACAGCGGCGCCGCCGCGGCGCGCGCCGACCTCTACGCCGGCCGCAAGGTGGTGCTGACGCCGCTGCCGGAAAACGATGCCGACGCGCTGGCGCGGGTGCGCGCGGCCTGGATCGCCTGCGGCGCCGAGGTGCACGAGATGGCGCCGGACCGCCACGACCAGGTCTTCGCCGCGGTGAGCCACCTGCCGCATCTGCTGTCCTTCGCCCTGGTGCACGAGCTGGCCGGGCGCGAGGACCGCGAGGAGTTTTTCCGCTTCGCCGCCAGCGGCTTCCGCGACTTCACGCGCATCGCCGCCAGCCACCCGGAAATGTGGCGCGACATCTGCCTCGCCAACCGCACGGCGCTGCTCGGCGAGCTGGAGCGCTACCAGGGCCAGCTCGAGACGCTGCATCGGGCCCTGCTCGAGCAGGACGCGGCGGCCATCGAGGCGGTCTTCGCCGAGGCGCGCACCGTGCGCCGCGCCTGGGACGAGGGCAAGCTGAGCTGATGGAATTCCTCGAGCTGCCGCCGGCAAGGCTCGCGGCGGGCACGGTGCGCCTGCCCGGCTCGAAGAGCCTGTCGAACCGCTATCTCCTGCTGGCCGCCCTCGCCCACGGCGAGACGCGCATCCGCGGCCTGCTCGAGGCCGACGACGTCGAGCGCATGCTGGAGGCGCTGACGGCGCTCGGCATCGTCTGGCGGCGGGAAGAGAGCGGCGATCTGCTGGTGCGCGGCAGCGGCGGCGCCTTTCCGGCCCGGCAGGCCGAGCTGTTCCTCGGCAATGCCGGCACGGCCTTCCGCCCGCTGACGGCGGCGCTGGCGCTCAGCGGCGGGCACTACCGCCTGTCCGGCGTGCCGCGCATGCACGAGCGGCCGATCGGCGACCTGGTCGACGCCCTGCGCCAGATCGGCGCCGACATCCGCTACCTGGGCGAGGAGGGCTTCCCGCCGCTGGAGATCCGCCCGGCCGCCCTGCGCCACGTCGGCCGGGTGACGGTGCGCGGCGAGGCGTCCAGCCAGTTCCTCACCGCCCTGCTGATGGCCCTGCCGCTGACCGGAGCGGCCACGACGGTGAAGGTGGCGGGCGAACTCATCTCCAAGCCCTACATCGACATCACGCTGAGCCTGATGGCGCGCTTCGGCGTCGCCGTCGCGCGCCAGGGCTGGCAGGCTTTTGAAGTGCCGGCCGCGGCGGGCTACCGCAGTCCGGGCGAGGTGAGCATCGAGGGTGACGCCTCCGCCGCCTCGTACTTTCTCGCCGCCGGGGCGGTCGGTGGCGGACCGGTGCGCGTGCTGGGCGCCGGCCGCGACAGCATCCAGGGCGACGTGCGCTTCGCCGAGGCCCTTGCCGCGATGGGGGCGCGGATCGAGATGGGGGCCGACTGGATCGAGGCGCGCGCCCCGCTGCACGGCGGCCTGAAGGCCGTGACGCTGGATGGCAACGCCATTCCGGACGCGGCCATGACCCTGGCCGTCGTCGCCCTGTTCGCCGAGGGGACGACGCGGCTCGACAATATCGCCAGCTGGCGAGTCAAGGAAACCGATCGCATCGCCGCCATGTCGACCGAACTGCGCAAGCTTGGCGCGACGGTGGAGGAGGGCAGCGACTGGATTGCCGTCACGCCGGGGCCAAGTCTTGCTCCAGGCGCCGCCATCGATACCTACGACGACCACCGCATGGCGATGAGCTTCTCTCTCGCCTGTCTGGGTGGGGTGGCTTTGCGGATCAACGACCCGAAATGCGTCAACAAGACCTTTCCTGAATATTTTCAGGAATTTGCCAGATTGGTGGCGCCGGTGATCGCGATCGACGGCCCTGCCGCCTCGGGCAAGGGCACGGTGGCGGCTCGGGTAGCGCAGGCGCTGGGTTTCCATTATCTCGACAGCGGCGCCCTCTACCGCCTGGTGGCGCTGGCCGCCCTGCGCGCCGGCACCGCGCTCGATGACGAGGCGGGCCTCGCCCGGCTGGCCAGCACGCTGCCGGCGGCTTTCGCCGGCGACCGTGCCCTGCTCGACGGGGCAGACGTGACCGAGGCCATCCGCAGCGAGGAATGCTCCGTCGCTGCGTCGAGGGTGGCCGCCCTGCCGGCCGTGCGAGCCGCCCTGCTCGGGCGCCAGCGCGCCTGGCAGAAGCCGTCGGGGCTGGTCGCCGAGGGCCGCGACATGGGCTCGGTGGTATTTCTCTGGGCGCCGCTCAAGATCTATCTGACGGCGAGCGTTGAGGCACGCGCGGAGCGGCGCTATAAACAGTTGATCGAAAAAGGAATGTCTGCTAACATGGCGACCCTTTTGCAGGATCTTCGCGAACGCGACGCGCGCGACAGCGCGCGAGCGGTCGCTCCCCTGCAAAGGAACGCGGATGCCGAGCTGCTCGACACCACGGCCATGACGGTGGAAGAAGCCGTCGCCTGGGTAGTCGACAAGGCGAGGCAGCGCATGCCGCAGATCATGGCGCGGTCCTGAATCGGGGCCGCGCGGCGGCCAGGTGTCGCGTGGAAAAGACGCAGAAGGTTCCGCCTGCCTGAGGCTCAACCGGAATCCCGCTCGCTGCAGGCGCAGCCTGCCGAAGAGCGCGTTTTTTCCCGCGGCGATGTTCAACCAGCAGGAGCCGTCCCGATGCGACGGCCTTAGGTCCGGAAAACATGTCCATTTCAACCGCTACCACCCCCCCCACCCCCGCCACGAATCCCGAGAGCTTTGCCGCGCTGTTCGAGGAAAGCCTCTCCCGCCAGGAAATGCGCGCGGGCGAAGTCATCACCGCCGAGGTCGTGCGCATCGACCAGAACTTCGTCGTCGTGAACGCCGGCCTCAAGTCGGAGAGCTTCATCGACATCAATGAGTTCCGCAACGACCGCGGCGAGGTCGAGGCCCAGCCAGGCGACTATGTCAGCGTCGCCATCGAGATGCTGGAGGACGGCTATGGTGAAACGCGCCTGTCGCGCGAAAAGGCCAAGCGCATTGCCGCCTGGAACGACCTCGAGAAGGCGCTCAACGAGGGGACCCTGGTGAAGGGCGTCATCAGCGGCAAGGTGAAGGGCGGCCTGACGGTGATGACCAACGGCATCCGCGCCTTCCTGCCCGGCTCGCTGGTCGACGTGCGGCCGGTGAAGGACACCACCCCCTACGAGGGCAAGGAATTCGAGTTCAAGGTCATCAAGCTCGACCGCAAGCGCAACAACGTTGTCGTTTCGCGCCGCGCCGTGCTCGAGGCCAGCCAGGGCGAGGAGCGCGAGCAGTTGCTCGCCAGCCTGAAGGAGGGCACCGTCGTCAAGGGCATCGTCAAGAACATCACCGACTACGGCGCCTTCGTGGACCTCGGCGGCATCGACGGCCTGCTGCACATCACCGATCTCGCCTGGCGCCGCGTGCGCCATCCCTCCGAGGTGCTCAACGTCGGCGACGAGGTGCAGGCCAAGGTGCTCAAGTTCGACCAGGAGAAGAACCGCGTCTCGCTCGGCCTCAAGCAGCTCGGCGAGGATCCGTGGGTCGGCATCTCGCGCCGCTATCCGCAGGGCACGCGCCTGTTCGGCAAGGTCACCAACCTGACCGACTATGGCGCCTTCGTCGAGGTCGAGCAGGGCATCGAGGGCCTGGTGCACGTCTCCGAGATGGACTGGACCAACAAGAACGTGCATCCGTCGAAGGTCGTCCAGCTGGGCGACGAGGTCGAGGTGATGATCCTCGAGATCGACGAGGACCGCCGCCGCATCTCGCTCGGCATGAAGCAGTGCCTGCCCAATCCGTGGGACGAGTTCTCGATCAACCACAAGAAGGGCGACAAGGTGCGCGGCCAGATCAAGTCGATCACCGACTTCGGCATCTTCATCGGCCTGCCCGGCAACATCGACGGCCTGGTGCACCTGTCCGACCTGTCCTGGTCGGCGGCGGGCGAGGAGGCGGTGCGCAACTTCAAGAAGGGCGACGAGGTCGAGGCGGTGGTGCTGGCCATCGACGTCGAGCGCGAGCGCATCTCGCTCGGCATCAAGCAGCTCGAAGGCGACCCGTTCACCAACTTCATCGCCACCCACGACAAGAACAGCCTGGTGCGCGGCACGGTGAAGAGCGTCGATGCGCGCGGCGCGGTGGTGCAGCTGTCCGACGAAGTCGAGGGCTACCTGCGCGCCTCCGAGGCGGCGCGCGAGCGCATCGAGGACCTGCGCACGCTGCTCAAGGAGGGCGACAGTCTCGACGCCATGATCATCAACGTCGACCGCAAGTCGCGCTCGATCAACCTGTCGGTCAAGGCCAAGGATCAGGCCGAGCAGCACGAGGCCATGCAGAAGCTGCAGAGCGAGTCGTCCGCCGCCAGCGGCACGACCAACCTCGGCGCCCTGCTCAAGGCCAAGCTCGACAGCAGCAACCAGCAATAAGCGCGGCGGGCGACCATGACGAAATCGGAACTCATCGCGAAACTGGCGGCGCGCTTTCCGCAGCTCGTCGCCAAGGATGCCGATTACGCCGTCAAGATGATTCTCGATGCCATGACCGCCGCGCTGACGCGCGGCCATCGCATCGAGATCCGCGGCTTCGGCAGCTTTGCCCTGAACTACCGGCCGCCGCGCATCGGCCGCAACCCGAAGTCGGGCGAGAAGGTGCAGGTGCCGGAGAAATACGTGCCGCACTTCAAGGCGGGCAAGGAGTTGCGCGAGCGGGTCGACCGCATCGGCTGAGCGGGGCGACGGGCGCGACGGATGCGGTGGAAGCGGGCTGCGTCCGGCGATGCCGCCCTTTTTTCGAGCGCGACCCGGACGGTCGCGCCTGACGGGAGCGGATGAAGTACCTGGCCTGGCTGCTGCGCCTCCTGCTGTTCCTGGTCCTGCTCGGCTTCGCGGTGAAGAACAGCGGCCTGGTGACGCTGCGTTTTTTCTTCGATGCCGCCTGGCAGCTGCCGCTGGTCGCCATCCTGCTGCTGTTCTTCGCCGCCGGGGCGCTGGCCGGCCTGTCTGCCGCGCTGGGCGCCTGGCTGCGGCTGCGCCGCGAACTGGCGCGTCTGCGCCAGGGGTTGCCCGAGCGTTCCCCTCCGCAATAGGCGGCATGCAGGCCGTTTCACGATAACGACAGGCCCGGCGATGGAATTCGAACTCTGGTGGCTGCTGGCAATCCCGCTGTTCTTCGCCCTCGGCTGGCTGGCGGCGCGGGTGGACATCCGCCATGTCGTGCGCGAGTCGCGCACGCTGCCGAAATCCTATTTCAAGGGGCTCAACTTCCTGCTCAACGACCAGCCCGACAAGGCGATCGACGCCTTCCTCGAGGCGACCAAGGTCGATCCCGAGACGGTCGAGCTGCATTTCGCCCTCGGCAACCTGTTCCGCCGCCGCGGCGAGACCGACCGCGCCATCCGCATGCACCAGAACCTGGCCGAGCGCGAGGGCCTGCGCCCGGCGCAGCGCCAGCAGGCTCTGGCCGAGCTCGGCCACGACTTCCTCAAGGCCGGCCTGCTCGACCGCGCCGAGGACATCTTCACCCGCCTGCGCGGCAGCGGGCAGGACGAGGCGGCCCTCAATTTCCTGCTGGAGATCTACCAGCAGGAAAAGGAGTGGCGCAAGGCCATCGACATCGCCGGCCGCCTGGCGCAGCATTCCGGCCAGCTGTGGCAGAAGGAGGTCGCCAATTTCTACTGCGAGCTGGCCGCCGGCGAGATCAGCCACGCGCGCCCGGCCGAGGCACGCAAGCTGCTGGAGGAAGCGCTGGCGACCCACCGCAAATCGGTGCGGGCGACGATCCTGCTCGGCGACCTGCACGCCGCCAGCGGCGACGCCGAGGGCGCCATCGCGGCGTGGCGGCGCATCGAGCAGCAGGATCCGGTCTATCTGTCGCTGGTGGCGAGCCGGCTGCGCGACGCCTATCGCCGGCTCGGCCGCGGCGGCGAGGGGCTGCAGTTGCTGCGCGGCTACCTCGCCCAGCACCCCTCGCTCGACCTGCTCGATGTCGCCTTCCAGTGGGCGCTCGAGGAGGCCGGTCCCGAGGCGGCCTACCCGCTGGTGCGAGATGAGCTGCGGCGCAACCCGACCCTGCTTGGCCTCGACAAGCTGCTCGAGGCGCAGCTGCTGGTGTCGCCGCCGGAACGGCGCGCCGACCTCGAGCTGATCAAGAACCTGATCCACGAGCACACGCGCAAGGTGTCGCGCTACCGCTGCGGCAACTGCGGCTTCAAGGCACGGCAGTTCTACTGGCGTTGCCCGGGCTGTGGCGCCTGGGAGAGCTATCCGCCGCGGCGCACCGAGGAGTTCGATCTGACGCCATGATGGGGGGAGAGCAGTGGGAAGTGGGCAGTGGGAAGTGGGCAGTGGGCAGTGGACAGTGGGCAGTGAGCAGTGAGCAGTGAGCAGCGAGCAGTGAACGGAAGACCGGACAAATTTTCCGCTAACCGCTTACTGCTGACCGCTTACGGAACTTGAAAATGAAGATCACCGTCATCGGTACCGGCTACGTCGGCCTGGTCAGTGGCGCCTGCCTCGCCGAGGTGGGCAACGAGGTGCTGTGCCTCGACCTCGACGCGGAGAAGATCCGCGTCCTCGAGGGCGGCGGCCTGCCGATCCACGAGCCCGGCCTGCTGCCGATGGTGGCGCGGAACCGCGCCGCCGGCCGCCTGCGCTTTACCACCGACGTCGCCGCGGCGACGGCGCACGGGCTGCTGCAGTTCATCGCCGTCGGCACCCCATCCGGCGAGGACGGCTCGGCCGACCTGCAGCATGTCGTCGCCGCGGCGCGCGCCATCGGCCGCCACATGGACGGCTATCGCGTCATCGTGGACAAGTCGACCGTGCCGGTGGGCACGGCGGACCGCGTGCGCGCGGCGGTGGCGGAGGAGCTGGCGGCGCGCGGATTCGACTGCGAGTTCAGCGTCGTCTCCAACCCGGAATTCCTCAAGGAGGGCGCGGCGGTTGAGGACTTCATGCGTCCCGACCGCATCATCGTCGGCGCCGGCGAGGCGCGCGCCATCGAGCTGATGCGCCAGCTCTATGCGCCGTTCCAGAGGAGCCACGAGCGGCTTCTCGTCATGGACGCGCGCTCGGCCGAGCTGACCAAGTACGCCGCCAATGCCATGCTCGCCACGCGGATTTCCTTCATGAACGAGCTGGCCAACCTGGCGGAGCGGCTGGGCGCCGACATCGAGCAGGTGCGCCAGGGCATCGGCGCCGACCCGCGCATCGGCTACCAGTTCCTCTATCCGGGCTGCGGCTACGGCGGCTCCTGCTTTCCCAAGGACGTGCGGGCGCTCAACCGCGCGGCGGCCGAGGCCGGCAGCCGGCTGCGGGTGCTGGAGGCGGTGGAGGCGGCCAACGAGCTCCAGAAGGGAGTGCTCGGCCGCAAGATCGCCGAGCGCCTCGGCGAGGACCTGGGGGGGCGCCGCTTCGCCCTGTGGGGGCTGGCCTTCAAGCCGAACACCGACGACATGCGCGAGGCGCCGAGCCGGCGGCTGGTCGCCGAGCTGCTGGCGCGCGGCGCCACGGTTCGCGCCTACGACCCGGTGGCGATGGCGGAGGCCCGCCGCGCCTTCGGCGACGAGCCGCGCGTCGCCTACGCCGCGGCGCCGCTGGACGCGCTCGACGGCGCCGACGCGCTGGCGATCGTCACCGAGTGGTAGGAGTTCAGGAGCCCGGACTTCGCCGCCATGAAGCGGCGCCTGAAGGCGCCGCTCGTCTTCGACGGCCGCAACCTGTACGATCCGGCGCAGATGCGCGCCGCCGGAATCGAATACCATGCGATAGGAAGAGCATGAGCCCGCCGCCCGCCCTGCCCGACACCTCCGCCGCCCGCGTCCTCGTCGTCGGCGACGTCATGCTGGACCGCTACTGGTTCGGCGAGGTGAGCCGCATCTCGCCGGAGGCGCCGGTGCCGGTGGTGAGGGTCGAGCGCACCGAGGAGCGCCCGGGCGGCGCCGCCAACGTGGCGCGCAACTGCACCGCGCTGGGGGCGCGGGCGACGCTGCTGTCGGTCGTCGGCGCCGACGAGGCCGGGCGCTCGCTGGCGCGCCTGATGGCGGACGAGCGCATCGCCGCCAGCCTGCACGAGGACGCCGCGCTGTCCACCACCATCAAGCTGCGCGTCATCGGCCGCCAGCAGCAGCTGCTGCGGGTGGATTTCGAGAACAGCCCGGCGCACGAGGTGCTGCAGGCCAAGCTGGCCGAGTACCGGCGCCAGCTGCCCGGCTGCGACGCGGTCATCCTCTCCGACTACGGCAAGGGCGGGCTGGCCCACATCGGCGAGATGATCCGTCTCGGCCGAGACGCCGGCAAGCCGGTGCTGGTCGACCCGAAAGGCGAGGATTTCTCGCGCTATGCCGGCGCCACGCTGCTCACGCCGAACCGCGCCGAGCTGCGCCAGGTGGTCGGCCGCTGGCGGGACGAGGATGACCTGCGCGCGCGCTGCGGCCGGCTGCTGCGCGAGCTCGGCCTGCAGGCGCTGCTGCTGACGCGCAGCGAGGAGGGCATGACGCTGTTCAGCGCGGCGGACGGCGCCGCCGCGGCGCTGCACGAGCCGGCGCAGGCGCGGGAGGTCTATGATGTGAGCGGCGCCGGCGACACGGTGATCGCCGCGCTGGCGGTCATGCTGGCGAGCGGCGCCGACCTGCCGGCGGCGGTGCGCCTGGCCAACCGCGCGGCGGGCATCGTCGTCGGCAAGCTGGGCACGGCCGTCGCCAGCCTCGAGGAAGTGCGCGGCGCGCTTTGACGAAGGGGAAGGAGAGATGTACACCATCGTGACCGGAGCCGCCGGCTTCATCGGCGCCAACCTGGTGAAGGCGCTCAACGAGCGCGGCGTCAGCGACATCATCGCCGTCGACAACCTGACGCGCGCCGACAAGTTCCGCAACCTGGTCGACTGCGAGATCGCCGACTACCTCGACAAGGAGGAGTTCCTCGAGACGCTGGCCGCGGGCGAGCTGGACGGCGCCGTCGAGGCGGTGCTGCACCAGGGCGCCTGTTCCGACACCATGGAAAGCGATGGCCGCTACATGATGGACAACAACTACCGCTACTCGCTCGAACTGCTCGACTTCTGCATGGACCAGGCGGTGCCCCTGCTCTACGCCTCCTCGGCCTCCGTGTACGGCGCCGGCCGCGTGTTCCGCGAGGCGCGCCCGTTCGAGGCGCCGCTCAACATCTACGGCTACTCGAAGTTCCTCTTCGACCAGGCCGTGCGCCGGCGCCTCGCCGAGGCCGACTTCCCCGCCCAGGTCGCCGGCTTCCGCTACTTCAACGTGTACGGCCCGCGCGAGGCGCACAAGGGCCGCATGGCCTCGGTCGCCTTCCATTTCTTCAACCAGTACCAGGGCGAGGGGCGGGTGCGGCTGTTCGAGGGCTGCGACGGTCATGGCGACGGCGAGCAGCGGCGCGACTTCGTCTTCGTCGACGACGTCGTCGCGGTGAACCTGCACTTCCTCGACAAGGGCGTCTCGGGCATCTACAACGTCGGCACCGGGCGCGCCCAGTCGTTCAACGACGTCGCCGTGGCGACGGTGAACGCCTGCCGCGCGGCCGCCGGCGAGAGCACGCTCGGCCTGGCCGAGATGCAGGCGCGCGGCATCATCGAGTACATCGCCTTTCCCGAGGCCCTGCGCGGCAAGTACCAGAGCTACACCGAGGCCGATATCTCCCTGCTGCGCGAGGCCGGCTACGAGGCGCCCTTCGCCGGCGTCGAGGAGGGCGTCGGCCGCTACGTGGCGGCGAGGCTCGGCCATGAATAGCACGCTGGAGGCCTTCATCGGCAACACGCCGCTGGTGCGGCTGAAGCGCCTGCCGGGGCCGGAAGCCGAGCGGCGCGGCAATGTCGTGCTGGCCAAGCTGGAGGGCAACAATCCGGCCGGCTCGGTCAAGGACCGGCCGGCCCTGTCGATGATCCTGCGCGCCGAGGCGCGCGGCGAGATCCGCCCCGGCGACACCCTGATCGAGGCGACCAGCGGCAACACCGGCATCGCCCTGGCCATGGTTGCCGCCATGCGCGGCTACAGGATGGTGCTGATCATGCCCGAGCACCTCTCCGTCGAGCGGCGCCAGGGCATGCGCGCCTTCGGCGCCGAACTCGTGCTCACCCCGCAGAAGGGCGGCATGGAGGCGGCGCGCGACCTCGGCGAGCGCATGGTGGCCGAGGGCAGGGGCATCATGCTCGACCAGTTCGCCAACCCGGACAACCCCCTCGCCCACTACGAGGGCACCGGCCCGGAGATCTGGCGCGACAGCGCAGGCCGGGTCAGCCACTTCGTCTCCAGCATGGGCACCACCGGCACCATCATGGGCTGCTCGCGCTTCCTCAAGGAAAGGAACCCGGGCATCGAGATCATCGGCTGCCAGCCGGAAGAGGGCGCGCAGATCCCGGGCATCCGCAAGTGGCCGGAAGCCTACCTGCCGAAGATCTACGATCGCAGCCGTGTGGACCGCATCGAGCTGGTCGGCCAGCACGACGCCGAGGAGACGATGCGGCGCATGGCGCGCGAGGAAGGCCTCTTCGCCGGGGTCTCGTCAGGCGGCGCCATGGCGGTGGCGCTGCGCATCGCCGAGCAGGCGAGCGGCGCGGTCATCGTCACCATCGTCTGCGACCGCGGCGACCGCTACCTGTCAACGGGTGTCTTCCCCGCCTGAGACGAGAGCTGGCCGCCCGGCCGGTCTGGCCCGCCCCCGGCGAGCGCCCTGGCCCGAAAGGAGCGCACGACGGCTGGCGCGGCAGCGCCGCCGCAGCCTGTTCGCACTGGTCCTGGCCGGTCTCGCCGTACTGGCCCTTGCATCGGCCGAGGCGGCACAGGTCACGTTTTCCGTCGGCTCGCTGCAGCACGAGGCCTTCAGCGCCGAGGGCGTCAGCATCTCCTTCGACGCGGCCCGGCCCGGCGAGGCGGACATCCGCCTCGAGCGCCTGCTGGTCGCCGGCAGCGAGTACCGCCAGCTCGGGCTGCATTGCAGCGGCTTCTATTACGACGGCCGGCGGCTCGACTGCCCGCGCGGCGCCATCGAGCGGCGCGACGAGCGCGGCCGCAACCGGCCGGCGCTGCCGTTCGCGCTGGCCTGGCGCACCGGCGGCTTCCTCGACCTTTCCCTGCGCGACGTCGATGCCGTGGCGCTGTCGCCGCTGGTCAAGCGCCTGCGCGGCTGGCAGCCGCAGGGCAAGTTCGACCTGGCGCTCGCCATCGACGGCGGGCAGGCTCGTCTGGCGCTCGACCTGCGCGGCCTCGCCTTTGCCAGCCGCGACAAGGACATCGCCGGCAAGGAGATCCACGTCACCCTGAACGCCAGCGCCGATCGCGGCGAGCGAGGCTGGCACTGGCGCGCCCACCTCGACTGGCCGCGCGGCGAGTTGCTGCGCGCGCCCTGGCGGCGCGCGGCCGGCATGCGCATGGACGCCGAGGGCGAGCTCGACGACGAGACGCTCGAGGTGTCGCTGGCCCGGCTGCAGGTCGACGGCCTCGGCGAGGTCACCGCCAGCCTGCGCTGGGACCGCCGGCGCGGCGAAGCGACCGACGGCGGCTTCATCACCGAGCGGATCGACCTCGCCGCCGCCATGCGCGACTGGCTGCAGCCGTGGCTGGCGACGCTCGGCTTTCCCGAATGGCGGGTGAGCGGGCAGGGCCGCGTTTCCGCAGAATGGAAGGGGCGGCGCCTGCAGCGCTTCTACGCCGGACTGGAGGGCGCCTCGCTGGCCGACGGCACCGGCTACCTCGAACTCCACGGCGTCGATGCGCGCATCCCCTGGGAGGCGGGGATGGCCAGCGAGGCCGAGATCGGCGTCGCCTCGGGCCGGCTCGGCGAGCTGCCGCTCGGCAGCTTCACGCTGCCGCTGCGGATGGAAGGGGCCTCGGCGCAGGTGAGCGGCCTCGTCGCGCCGATGCTCGGCGGCAGGCTGGTGGTCGATTCGCTGCGCCTGGAGAAGGGTCCGGCCGGCTGGCAGGGCGAGTTCGAGGGCGGCATCGAGGCGGTCTCCATGCCGAAGCTGTCACGGGCCCTCAGGCTGCCGGCCATGGCGGGCAGCCTGACGGCGCGCATCCCGCGCATCGCCTACGAACCGGGACTGCTGCGCCTCGACGGCGCCCTCGGCATCGAGGTGTTCGACGGCGGCATCATCGTGCACCAGCTGCGGATGATCGACCCCTTCAGCAAGGAGCGCCGCTTTCTCGCCGACGTGACGGCGCGCAACCTCGACCTTGGCATGCTGACACGCACCTTCGCCTTCGGCAGCATCGAGGGCCGCTTCGACATCGACCTGCACGACCTCGAGCTGCGCGGCTGGACGCCGGTCCGCTTCGAGGCGCGCGTCGCCAGCAGCGAGGGCGACTATCCGCGCCAGCTGAGCCTCGGCGCGCTGAAGGACATCACCGCCCTCGGCGAAGCGGGGGAGTCGCAGGGCGAACGACCATCCCCCCGCCCCCTTCCCGGGGAAGGGGGTGACGCATGTTCGCCGCGATGCGGCTCCGCGTCCTTGACCGAGCCATCCTTTGGGCGGCCGGGCGGATGGCTCACGCGGCTGCCGGAGCGGAGCGGCGTCAGCTTCGGCTACGAGCGCATCGACTTCGGCTGCACGCTGAGGGACGGCGTCTGCCTGCTCGAGGGCGCCGAGGCCGACGGCGACGGCGTGGTGCTGATGCGCGGCGCCGGCATCCCGTCGGTGCGCATCATCGGCTACAATCCGCGCATCGACTGGCCGGCGCTGGTGGCGCGCATCCGCGAAGTGATCGCCGGCCGCCCCGGCGTCGTCATCGAATGAGCAAGACACTCCTCTGCGTCCTGACCCTGCTGCTCGCCGGCTGCGACAACCTGCACGTCCATTTCCCCGCGGCCGGCAAGCCGGCGCCGGCCGAGGCGGCGCAATGACGCCCGTCCTCGCCTTCGACATCGAGACGATTCCCGACGTCGCCGGCATCCGCAAGCTCCATGACCTGCCCGCCGGGCTCGCCGACGGCGAGGTCGCCGAGTTCGCCTTCCAGAAGCGCCGCGCCGCCACCGGCAGCGACTTCCTGCCGCTGCACCTGCAGCGCGTCATCGTCGTCTCCTGCGCGCTGCGCGAGGATGAGCGCTTCAGCGTCTGGTCGCTGGCCGAGCCGCGGCTGGCCGAGGCAGCGATCATCCAGCGCTTCTACGACGGCATCGAGAAATTCACGCCGCAGCTCGTCTCCTGGAACGGCGGCGGCTTCGACCTGCCGGTGCTGCACTACCGCGGCCTGATCCACGGCGCCGTCGCGCAACGCTACTGGGAACAGGGCGAAGGCGACTATCGCGACAGCCGCGACTTCAAGTGGAACAACTACATCAGCCGCTACCACGCCCGCCATCTCGACCTGATGGACCTCCTCGCGCTCTACCAGCCGCGCGCCAGCGTGCCGCTCGACGAACTGGCCAGGCTGATGGGCCTGCCCGGCAAGCTCGGCATGGACGGTGGTGCCGTCTGGGACGCCTGGCAGGAGGGGCGCATCGACGCCATCCGCGACTACTGCGAGACCGACGCCGTGAACACCTACCTCGCCTACCTGCGCTTCCAGCGCCTGCGCGGGGCCCTGACGCAGAAGGCACTCGACGAGGAGAGCCGGCTGGTGCGCACCGTCCTCGAGGGACTCGGGCAGCCGCACTGGCGGGCCTTCCTCGAGGCCTGGGCCAAATGAGATGGGCAGCGGGCACCGACCTGTTTCGACACGGGGCGCACGGGGCCGCAGGGACACGAAGGCTGCCTTCGATCGTTTCCCTCCGCGCGCTACATGCCCGCCCGCCGCGTTGAGAGCGCTTTCGCCCTGACATGCCCCTGACCGTCCTCGGCCTCTCCGGCTCGCTCTCGCACGATCCCTCCGCCGCGCTCTACATCGGCGGCAAGCTGGTCGCCGCCGCCGAGGAGGAGCGCTTCGTCCGCGACAAGCACGCCAAGGGCCGCATGCCGTTTGAAGCAGCGAAGTTCTGCCTCGACTTCGCCGGCATCCAGCCGAAGGACGTGGACGCCGTGGCGATCCCCTTCGCGCCGATCAGCCTGTTCGGGCCGGCGCGCTGGCACTATGCGCGGCGCTACTGCTACGCGCCGGACCGGGCGCTCGACGCGCTCCTCAACGGCAACCGCCGCTATCGCCGCTACCGCCGCCGCATCCTCGAGTGCCTCGGCCAGCTCGGCTTCGACGCGGAAAAGGTCGACCTCGTGCCGGTCGAGCACCATCTCGCCCACGCCTCCAGCGCCTACCACTGCTCCGGCTTCACGGAGAAGACCGCCATCCTCGGCATCGATGGCAAGGGCGAGTACGCCACCACCTTCTTCGGCTATGGCGAGGGCGGCCGCATCCACAAGATCAAGGAATTCTTCGACCCGGACTCGCTCGGCGGCCTCTACGGCGCGCTGACCGAGTACCTCGGCTTCGAGATGCTCGACGGCGAGTACAAGGTGATGGGCATGGCGCCCTACGGCGATCCGGGCAAATACGACTTCTCGCGCCTGGCGAAGTTCGAAGACGGCGAACTGGTCATCAACACGAGTTATGCCAACGTGATCGGCCTGCGCCGCCACAAGGAAAACGGCAAGGGCTACTACTTCTCGCCGAAGCTGGTCGACTGGCTCGGCCCGCGCCGCGTCGGCGCCGTCGCCCACGACCCCTACATCCATTACGCGGCGAGCATGCAGAAGCTCTACGAGGACCTCGCTCTTCAGATGATCGATTGCTATCTGGGCGACATCCTGCGCGAGACCGGGCGCCTGGCCTTCGCCGGCGGCGGCGCGCTCAACGTCAAGCTGAACCAGCGCATCCTCGCCCGGCCAGACGTCAAGGAGCTGTTCGTGCAGCCGGCCTCGGGCGACTCCGGCACGGCGCTTGGGGCGGCTTCCTACGTTTCCGTGGCGCGCGGCGTGCCGGTGGAGAAGATGGAGCACGTCTATCTCGGCCCGGCCTACAGCAACGAGGAGGTCGTCGCCGCCTGCCAGCGCCACCCGTCGAAGCCGGCCTGGCAGAAGATCGACCAGGTGCCTGCCCGCGTCGCGCGCCTGCTGGCCGACGGCCAGCCGGTGGCCTGGTTCCAGGGCCGCATGGAATTCGGTCCGCGCGCGCTGGGCGGGCGCTCCATCCTCGGCTGCCCGAGTGTCGCCGGCGTCGCCGACCGCATCAACGAGCAGATCAAGTTCCGCGAGCGCTGGCGGCCCTTCTGCCCGTCGATGCTCGACACGGTCGGCCCGCGGATGCTGGGCTCCGATCATCCGGCGCCGTTCATGACCTTCACCTTCCCGGTGGCCGACGAATGGAAGGCGCGCGTGCCGGAAGTGGTGCACGAGGACGGCACGGCGCGCGCCCAGGTGCTGCGCCGCGAGTTCAACCCGCGCTACTACGACCTGATGGTGGAGATGGAGAAGCTCACCGGCAACGGCGTCGTCCTCAATACTTCGCTCAATCGGCGCGGCGAGCCGATGGTCTGCTCGCCGGAGGACGCCCTCGACATGTTCTTCGGCTCGGACCTGAAGCATCTTGTCATGGAGGACATCCTCGTCACCAAGGGGGCGGCCGGATGAGTGGCGGCGAAGTCGGAGCCTATTTTGCCTGGCCACGACCCGAACTGGCCGCCTTCCTGCGGCCGCATGGCCCCTTTGCCGCGGCTCTCGACATCGGCTGCGCCTCGGGCGTGCTCGGCGAGGACTTGCTGCGCCAGGGCATCGTCTCTGCCTGCGACGGCATCGAAGCGCACGGCGAGGCCGCACGTCTCGCCGAAGCCCGGCTGGGAAGGGTCTGGCAGGGCCCGCTCGAGGCGGTCAGCGCGGAGGTTCCCTGGAGCACCTACGACCTCGTCATATTCGCCGACGTGCTGGAGCACCTGGCCGACCCCTGGGCGGCGCTGCGCCGGCTGCGGGCCGACACGGCCGCCGATTGCCGGCTGCTGGTTTCCGTGCCAAACGTGCGCCACTACAAGGTGACGCTGCCCTTGCTCCTCCGCGGCGAATTCCGCTACGAGGACGCCGGCATCATGGATCGCACGCACCTGCATTTCTTCACACGCGAGAGCCTGCGGGAGACGCTCGGCGAATGCGGCTGGTCGGTGCGCGCCGCGACCAGCCACATGAAGAAGCGCTACCGCCGCTGGTACATGCCGACGCGCCTGCTCGAGCCCTTCGTCGCCGTGCAGACCATCGTGCTGGCGGAAAAGCTGTGACACTCCCCCTCGTCAGCATCGCCATCCCCGCCTACAACCATGCCGCCTACATCGAGGCCTGCCTTGCCTCGGTGTGCGCGCAGACCTACGCGGAGCTTGAGCTGGTGCTGATCGACGACGGTTCGCAGGACGCCACCTTCGAGCTGGCACGTGATTTTCTCGATTCTCGCCAGGATCGCTTTCGTCGCGTCGTGCTCGAGCGCCAGGATAACCGCGGCGTCAGTGCGACCTCCAACGCCTGCATCGCCGCCTGCCGCGGCGAGTGGGTGCATCTGCTCGGCTCGGACGATGTGCTGTACCCGGACAAGGTCGAGCGCATGCAGCGCGCCATCGCCGAATGGAACTGTCCGGACCTGGCGCTGGCGCATGCCGATGTCGACATCATTGACAGCGAGGGGCGGCTGCACGCGCGCCAGTCCGCCAAGCCGCGCCCGGCTCCGGGCATCGAGCGCGAGGCCTGGCGCTGGCTGTTCATGGGAGAACATTACATCTTCAACCCGACCCAGGCCATCCGCCGCGACGCCTTTCTCGCCATTGGCGGTTTCGATCCCAGGCTGGCGCTGGAAGACATGGATTTCTGGCTGCGCCTGTCGGTGCGCCATGCCTTCGGCCGCGTGCCCGAGGTGCTGGCCGGCTACCGCAAGCATGCCGGCAATGCCACGCGTCGCCGCGTCAGGATGCTGGCCGCGCACTTCCTCACCTACGCCAAGTTCCTCGACGAGCACGGCGAGTTGCTGCCCGATGGGCTGGTGCGCCGTCATTATCGGAAATATCTCGGCCGCTTCTGGCGGCGGGTCCGTCACCGCCGGCCCTGGCTGCTGCTCCCCGCCGCGGCCGCGCTCGTGAGCAGCGGACTGGCGAGGCCGCGGTCAGTGGATTACCGCCGGTTCGGCAGGATGCTCGAGCGGATGGCGGCCTGACTTGCTGTATCATTGCCCTTTTCCGCCCGACGGCCATGCAGAATCCGCCGCTGTTTTCGATCGTCATCCCCGTCTATAACGAGGCGGAGAACATCGAGCCGATGGCGGACGAGATCCGGGCCGCCTTCGGCGGCCGGGCGGAATCCTACGAGGTGATTTTCGTCGACGACGCCAGCAGCGACGGCACGCCCGCCGTGCTGCAGCGGCTGGCGGCGGAAAGCGGCGGCATGGTGCGCAGCCTGCGCCACCGCCGCAACTTCGGCCAGAGCGCCGCCGTGGCGACCGGCTTCGGCGCCGTCCGCGGCGAGTGGATCGGCACGCTGGACGGCGACGGCCAGAACGATCCGGCCGACTTGCCGCCGATGCTCGACGAGGCGCGCCGTCTCGGCGTCGACTGCGTCACCGGCGTGCGCGCCAGGCGCCGGGACAACTTCATCCGCCGCTTCTCTTCGCGCGTGGCCAACCGCTTCCGCGACGCCATCACCGGAGATCGCGTCGCCGACAGCGGCTGCGGCGTGCGCGTCGTGCGCGCCGCCTGCGTCGCCGAGCTGCCGGTGTTCAACGGGCTGCACCGCTTCATGCCGACGCTGCTGCGGCAGAAGGGCTTTGCCGTGGTCGAGCATGAAGTAAACCACCGGCCGCGCCTGCGCGGCGTCTCCAAGTACGGCGTGCACAACCGGCTCTGGCGCGGCATTCGCGACTGCTTCGGCGTGCGCTGGTTCGGCGCCCGCGCGCTGCCGGCGCGTCGCGTCGACGGCCCGGCGGGCGCGGCGGAGCAGGGGCGGCGGGGATGACCGCAAGATCCGGGGAAGGATTCCCGGAAGGCGATCCGTCCGGCGCGGAAGACGACATCCAGCTCGAAGCCGTCGCGCCGGGCTTCTCGAAGGAGTTGCGCCGTCTGCTGCTGCTGCTGGCCGCGGCAGCGGCGGTCTTCGCGCTGCTCTACTTCACGCCGGCCGGCGCCGTCCTGCGCGACATCCGGCATCTGCGCGCCCACCTGGGCGGCGACGGCCTGTGGGCCGAGGCGAGCTATGTCCTGATCGTCACTGCGCTGGTGGCGCTGGGACTGCCGCGGCTGATGTTCTACGTGCTCGGCGGCCTTGCCTTCGGCTTCTGGCAGGGGCTGCTCCTGGCGCAATTAGGCGCACTGGCCGGCTCCTACATCACCTTTCGCGCCGTGCGCAGCGGCGCGCGCGACTGGCTGCTGCAGCGTTTCGGCGACCATCGCCTCGTCGGCAAGGCCTTCAAGGTGCGCTCCTCGGTGAAGGCGGTGGTGCTGATCCGCCAGTTGCCGCTGTCCAGCGTCATGATCAACAGCGGGCTGGCGCTCTCCCGGGTCAGCCCGCGAGCGTTCCTTCTCGGCTCTTTCATCGGCTATCTGCCGCAGGGCATCATCGCCGCGCTGATCGGCAGCGGGCTGGTCGATGAGCAGGCGATGGCCGGACTCGGCAAGCTGGCGGCGGCCGGCATCGTCCTGCTGCTCGGCGCCTTCATGCTCTGGCGCTGGCGTCGCGACCAGCGTGGAACGGAGCAAACCTGATGGGCGCCGCCTGGAGCGGACCGCTGCCCTGGCGCATGCTGCTGGCGATGCTGGTGCTGGCGCTGCTGGCGCTGCGCCTGAGCGGGCCCTCCAACCTCGAAGCCGATGCGCAGGATCGCAACGTCGGCTACGTCATGGATGCCGCTTGGCAGGGCCACTGGCTGGTGCAGCAGGACGTGCGCGGCCGCATCATGTCGAAGCCGCCCCTGCATACCTGGGTGGCAGCCGCCTTTGCCGAAATTTGCGGCATCGACCGCCTGACGCTGGCGCTCCCCTCGGCGCTGGCGGTGCTGGTCCTTGCACTTCTCGTCTTCGAGATCGGCAGGCGACGCTACGGCATCCTGGCCGGCGGCCTGGCGGGACTGGCCGTGGTGCTGGCGCCGATGATGTCGAAGCATGTCGCCCTGGTGCGCACCGATGCGCTGTTCTCCCTCGCCGTCGCCGCTGCCGCCTTTGCCGCCCACCGCGCCTGGACGCGCGGCGAGGGCTGGACGCAGTTCTGGGTCTGGGCAGCCGTGGCAACCTTGATCAAGGGGCCGCTCGGACTGGTTCTCGGAGCCACCGGCCTGCTGGCATGGTTCTGGGAGCGTCGCGGCAACCCCGTCCTGCCGCCGCCTCGCGGCGGGCAGGCGGCGGGCATCGCCCTGTTCCTGCTGCTCACCCTCGGCTGGCTGCTGCCCGCCATCCTCGCCGCCGGCCAGCCCCTGGTCGACAAGCTGTTCTTCGAGGAATTGATCGGCCAGGCGACCGGCGCGGGCAAGGGGGGCTTCCCCGCGCGCAACCTGCCCAAGCCGGTACTCTTCTTCATCCTGCGCTTCCTGCCCTTCAGCCTGTTCGCCGCCTATGGCATGTGGCGTGTGCTGCGCCATCCTGCGGTCAACGCCTGGGACCGGCGTTTCGAGCGCTTCCTGTTCTGCTGGATCGCCAGCGGCATCCTGATCTTCTCGCTCGGCTCGCATTTCCGCGGTGACTTGCTGCTGCCGCTGTGGCCGGCCGGCGCGCTGCTGGCCGGGCGCGAGATGGCGCGGCTGGCCGAACGGGCGGGTCTACGCCTGATGACTGTCGTGCTGGCGGGCCTTGGCGTGCTCATCCTTGGCGGTACCTGGTGGCTGTACCACGGCAAGCCGGCGCAGCAAAGCGAGGAAGTGCGCTATACCGTTGAGGCGCAGCGCGCCGCACGCGCGCTGGCCGTCAGTGGACTGGACGTGCAGCGCATCCATCATCTGGACACGCCAGTGACCCTGCAACTTGGCCTGGGCACGTTCAGGATCTGGACAAGCGAGGACGACGCTCTGCGCCTCGCCCGGGGCGCAGAGCCCTTTCTGCTGGCGACCGAAGCGCCGGAAAACTTTCCCCGGCTGTTTGGCGCCGGCGGGCCAGCGCTCCAGGAGGTGTTCCGCTGGCCTGCCGGAGGAAACGTCAGGGCGGCTATACGAGTCTTTGCCAATGCTGCGGCAGCCGGCCGGCAAGCCCCGGACGGATTCAAGTGATGACGCGATCAGGCGAAGGGATATGGAAGGCGGGGCCGGCTACCTGCGCCGTCTTCGGCAGCCTGCTTCTTTCCGCCGTAGTCCATGGCCGCCGTCCTTTGCTCAATCGAG
This sequence comes from Pseudomonadota bacterium, assembly GCA_963205435.1. Classification (GTDB taxonomy): domain Bacteria; phylum Pseudomonadota; class Gammaproteobacteria; order Burkholderiales; family Rhodocyclaceae; genus Desulfobacillus. Next base: position 5,737 of record CAUJIV010000012.1, on the reverse strand, counting down.
ATGGCATCGCCTATGTCGAGTCCGCAAGGGCGCTCCTTGATCAGGGCCTTGCGGGGTTGCAGCAAGGCTTCGACTGGCAGTTCCTGCCCGCCTTGATGGCGGGTCTTTCCCGACTCGCAGGGCTCGATCTGGAAGTGGCTGGCCATTTGCTCAATGCGCTTCTGCTGGCGGGCGCCTGCGGCCTCATCGTCGCCATTACCCGCATGCGCATGCCCGAAGCAGCCTGGCTCGCCTGCCTGGTAGCGCTGGCGATGCCCGGCTACAACGGCTATCGCGGCGAGCTGGTTCGCGAGCACGGCTTCTGGTGCTTCAGCCTGCTCGCGATCTGGCTGGCGATGCGATGGGAGACGAACGGCCGCTGGTGCGAGGCCATTGCCTGCCAGTTGTCTCTCGGGGTCGCCGCCCTGTTTCGCCTGGAAGCGGCGGCCTTCTACCCGGCCTTGATGCTTTGGGCCGGGCTGACGGCGCCGGCCGGGCAGCGCCTGCGCCGCATCCTCGCGATCGGCTGGCTTCCGCTCTCGGGAAGCCTGTTGGCTGCGATTGTTTTTGGCAGTGGTCTGGCGCCCCTGCCTTCGAGGGCCTCCGCTTACCTCGATGCCGCCAACCCGCTGAACAAGTTGCGCCTGTTCAAGGAAGCGGGCGACAGGATGCAGGAGCACGTGCTCCCGTACAAATATTCGCGCGAGGAAGCCGGCTACATCCTCTTCTTCGGCCTGCTGTCGATGATTCCGGTGAAATTCCTCAAGATGACGGGCGTTTTCCTGGTCCCCCTTGCCTACCTGTTCGCCGCCCGGCCGCTGCGCGGCGTGCTGAGGCGCTGGCAGCCGCTCGCCTGGACCTTCTTTGCGTATCTGCTGGTGCTGGCCGCTTTCATCACGCACATGTTCTTCATCAGCGCCCGATATGTCAGCATGCTGAGCCTCATGGTCGTGCCGCTCGCCGCCGCAGGCTTCTGGCTGTTGCTGAGGCGCTGGCCGCGCTGGAAGCCGCTGATGCTGGCACTGGCCGTGCTGACCCTGGCGGCCAGCGTGATTTCTCTCTCCCCGCGCAAGACGCATATCGTCGAGGCGGGCCGCTGGCTCGGCGCGAATGTCGCGAATCAGCGAGTCTGCCTGGCGAATCCCCGCATTGCCTATTACGCCGGCTGGCGCATCGACGACAATGTCGCCGAGGAATCCGCCCTCGATGGAATGATCGCCGGGAACCGCTGCGACTGGCTGGCGCTGGAGGCCGGCCGGCAGGAAAGCCTGCAAGCCTGGCTGGTCGCGCGCCAGTTCGGGGAGGTGCGCCGGTTCGAGAATGTCGCCGGAGACGCGGTCGTCATCGCCCGGCGCATGGACACGCCGCCCCTCCCGCCGGCAAGGTGAGCGGCATGGCTGCGGAGGCTGGCGAAACCGTGCAGCTCAGCGTCATCGTTCCGGCCTACAACTACGGCCATCTGCTGCGCCGGACGCTCGATTCGGCGCTTTTCCAGCTGCGGCCCGATTGTGAGCTGCTGGTAATCGACGACGGCTCCACCGATGACACGCCCAAACTGCTGGACGAGATCGAGGCGCAGCAAAGGCCCGGCTTCCGCCACGTGCGCCAGGACAACGCCGGTCCGGCGGCGGCGCGCAATGCCGGCCTGCACCTGAGCCGCGGCGAGTACCTGCTGTTCCTCGATGCCGATGACGAGCTGCTGCCCGGCGCGCTCGATGCCGTGTGTACGGCCATCAAGGAGCGGCCGCAGGCCAGCGTGCTGCTCGGCGGCCGCTTCACGCGGCGCGCCGGCGGCCGCGAGAAGTACCATCCGCCGCCGGCCGCCCTGGCATCCGATCCTTGCGCGCGCCTTGCCGACTACCTGCTGCGCAAGAAGATCGGCATGAGCCATGGCTCGACGGTTGTCCGCCGCGAGCTGATCGCCCGGCGCCCTTATCCGGAATCGCTGCGCGGCAGCGAGGATATCCCGGTCTTCGCCCGGCTTTTCGTCGAGGGCGAGATCGCGACGATCGCCCGGCCGCTCGTGCGCATCCACAAGCATGCCGACAGCCTGCGCCACCTCGGGCCGGATTCCGAGGCGCGCGTGGCCATGCTGACCGACGAGATATTCCGCGGCCTGCCGGCCTCCTGCGGCAGTCTTCGCGGCGCCTATGCCGCGCGCCGCAACCTGTCCCTCTTCCGCATTGCCCTGCGGCAGGGAGAGACGGGCCGCGCGTTCCGCCTCCTGCGCGGGGCGGTCAGGCAGGATGTCCGGCAGGCTTTCGACCCCAGGCAGATCAGGAAGAACCTGGCGGCGGCGCTGGCGTGGCTGCTGCGGCGCAGGCCGCCCTGAGCGCCGCGCGCTACTCCCGGCGCAGCCAGAGGCTGCCGCCGGGATTCTTCAGGCAAAGCGGCATCCGCCGGCTGAAGAAGTCCTCATGAAAATGCTGCATGAAGGTGTTCATGAGCACGATGCGGAAGGCGCCGTTGTACTGCAGGAAGGCGCGCATCAGGTAGGCCTCGTTCCAGGCCCTTCCGCGGTAGATCCACTCCTTCGGATATTCGAAGGGGTAGAAGATGTCGTGCACGTGGACATAGACGCCGGCAGCGAGCCGCGGCAGGATCTCGAAGAGCAGGCAATTCACGTCGCTGCCGGTCTTGCCGACATGGGTCGAATCGATGAACAGGATGTCGTCGCGCTCGAGAGCCTCGAACGTTTCGATGGCGACGTCCTGCAGCCGGGCGGGGATGATGCGGATCCTGGCGCGGTCGCCCTCCTTGAGCAGCGACTCGAGCAGCGCGGGGTAGGGCTCGATGAAGGTGGCCTCGATCCTGCCGTCGAAGAACAGTTCGCTGGTGTCGAGCGTGGCGCAGGACGAGTAGCCCGAACCCACTTCGATGATGCGCCGGGGCTTTGCATGGCGGATCATGCAATGGAGCAGGATGGCGTCGGAATAGGAATAGGCCGGATTTTCGAAATGGAAGCGCAGCCCGGCGGTCTTCCCGGCGCGGAAAGGCATGCTGTCGTAGTAGGCGGCCAGATCCTCCAGCAGTTGCATCTGCTCGGCTTCATGCAGGTCGATGCCGGGCAGCTGCCGGGGCGGCGCGCCGAAGATCCTCGCCTCGTCGCGACGGACCTCCTCAGGATCGGGGATCGGGGAGTAGAAATGCCCGGGATCGCTCGAGCGTCTCTTCCTTCCCGTGCCGGCGAGCAGTTTTAGCATCAGGGGGCGAGGCATCCCGGCATTGTCCGGAGAAAGGGCGGCCTTGGCTAGCTTGCGCCCGCCGAGGGCAGACGCCGTTCGGCGATCGCCCGCAGGAGTGGCCTGGCGAAGAAGAGCGAGCCCTCTGCGGTGAGGTGGCCGTAATCGTAGGCGGCAGGCGCGATTTCGCTCCCGCTGCCGAAATAGCGCAGGCAGCCCTGCTCGTCGCAGAAAACCGCCAGGGGCGACAGGAAGACGGACTGCCCGTCGGCCAGCTCGGCGACCAGCCCGTCCTTGCGCATGGCCGCCTCATCGAGTCCCTTGCGCGATCGCGGCTGGCCGTTTCCCCCGAGAATGTCGCTCGCCAGGAGCCGGGGCAGGGTCTTGTGCCAGATGGGCACGCTGCCGACGACGATGACTTGCGGCTGCCAGCCGGGATCGGCACGCAATGCCGTCAGGGTGGCTTTCAGGCCCTGCCGTATCCGGGCATCCTCCAGCCTGAACCAGGCGGCGGCGAGGACGACCGTTTCCGGCCGCTGCGCCCGCAATCTGGCCAGCACCCAGTCGTTGATGGCGCGACAGTGCCGGGTGGCGAGCATCTCCATGCCGAGCAGCGGTGCGCAGCCGGAGGCTGTCCATTGGGCGATGCTGCCCGGCGCGGCGAGGCGGCTCAGCCCCGGCCACAGATGGGCGGCATGGGAATCGCCCCAGAGCGCGATGCGCGGCCGCTCGCCGCCGCATGCCGGCGCGAAATGCTCCGGCCCCATGGTGATCTCCAGCAGGCAATGCTGATCCACGCGGTAAAGCGCTTCGTATTGGCGCTGCTTCGAATAGCGGGTTTCGACGGCCGCGACGGCGTTCGCTTCGGTCAGGCTTGGCTGTCCGCGGAAGCGCACTGCCGTCACGGTCTCGCCTTGATAGTAGACCAGGGCGGCAGCGGCGAAAGGCAGCAGGACCATGGCTGCGCTGACGGCCAGTGCCGGCGCCAGACGGAAGCGGTTGACGAGGCGCCGCGCCGGATCCTCGACCAGGCGGTACGACAGCCAGCCGAGCAGGATGGACAGGGCGATGCCGGCGGCGGTCCAGAGCCCGAGGGGCTGCGGTCGGTTTTGCTGCAGCCAGGCGACGATCGGCCAGTGCCACAGGTAAATGGAATAGGACCAGCGGCCGATGCCCTGCAGCGCCGTACTGCCGAGGAGGCGCGTCCTGCCGCTGCCGTCGAGCATGACCAGCACGGTGCCGGCCACCGGCAGCAGGGCGGCGACTCCCGGCCAGGGCGTCTCCGGCGTCAGCAACAGGCTGGCGGCGAGGATGGCGGCGAGGCCGGCCGGCTCCAGCCAGCGGCGGCCCCGCGCCAGGCGGTTGCAGGCGTCCTGGTGCGCGAAGACGAGGCCGCCGGCGAGCATCTCCCAGGCGCGTGTCGGCAGCAGGAAAAAGGCGCGGGATGGATCGGCGAAGGCCAGCCAGGCCGACCAGGCGAGCGAGGCGAGCGCGATGGCCCACAGCGCCGACGTCACGCCAGCCGCCCGCCGCAGGAGCCGGTGCGCGGCGAGGACGAGCAGCGGGTAGAGCAGGTAGAATTGCCATTCGACCGAGAGCGACCAGGTGTGCAGCAGCCACTTCTCGTGGGCGCCGGCGTCGAAATACCCCGATTCCTTCCAGTAGACATGGTTCGAGACGAACAGCAGGCTGGCGCCGGCGTGCTTGGCCAGTTGCGCGTAGTCCATCGGCGACAGGCTGAGCCAGCCGCCGGCGAGCAGCAACGCGCAAAGGGCCGCCAGTGCAGGAAAGATGCGGCGCGCCCGCGCCAGGTAGAAGCCGGGCTAGGAAAAGCCGCCTCGCGCGAGCGGCGCCAGGATGATGCGCGTCATCAGATAACCGGAGATGACGAAGAAGACATCGACGCCGGCGAAGCCGCCGCCGAAGCCGGCGATGCGGAAATGGAACAGCATCACGGCGATCACCGCCACGGCGCGCAGGCCGTTGATGTCGGCGCGAAAGCCGCCGGCAGGGCCGCTCATTGCCACGGCCGGCCGGCCTCGCGATAGGCGGCGACGAAGTCCCCGTCGGCTTCCAGCCAGCCGCGGTCCTGCGCATTGCGCATCAGGTGGCGGAAGTTGCGCCAGCGGCGCCGGCGCGACAGGGGGCGCCCGCCGGCGCGCAGGTCGGCGATGTCGATCAGGCCGAGCGTGTTGCCGGGCGTGAGCACGATGTTGCCGAGGTGCAGGGAACGGAAATAGACGCCCGATTCGTGCAGGCGGGCGACGAACTGGCCGAGCCGCGCGCGCAGCCTGTCCGGAGCCTGGCCGGCGGAGGCAAGCTGGCGCAGCGTCCGGCCCGCCAGCGGCCGGTAGCGGACGGCGTCCCGTGCGGCTTGCGGAATGCGATAAACTGCCACCTGATTACCAATGAGGCTCAGCCAGTGAGCCAGTGGAGGTAGCAAACTGGCATCGCTTGATTTTCCAAGGAGATAAGCGATGCTGAAGAACAAGGTGCAATTTCAGCGGGGCATGGGTTTGCGCGAATTCATGGACAAGTACGGAACGACGGAACAATGCGAGCAGGCGCTGTTCGCG
>CAUJIV010000011.1 GCA_963205435.1 Pseudomonadota bacterium | reverse complement strand
GAGGGCTGCGATGCAGCCCTCGCGCCAGCCCCCTCCGGGGAGGGGGCTGAACGTCCTGCTCAGCCTTCCTTCGAGCAGTCGCGCGGCGTGATCTTCTTCTCCGCCGCGTACTTGGCGGCCGATTCCTCGACCATCTTGCGGATCATGTCGCGCCCGCCGACGATCCAGTCCGGCGTCACCACCTTCCACGCCTTGCCGTCCCAGCGCTGCACCTTGGCCGCGCCGGAACCCTCGTGGTCGAGACAGGAGGTCTTCATCGGCGGCATCATGCCGAAGGCGCCGAGCGCCTTCAGGCGCGCCTCGTCGAAGTTGAGGTTCTCGAAGCCCCAGCGCACCTGCTCGGAGCTCATCAGCTTGCCCTTGCCGTACTTCTCCTGCGCCTTGCGAATGGCCTCGACCATGAGGATGCCGCTGACGACGCCGCGCATGTGGTAGACCGAGCCGATGCGGCCCTTGTCGTCGAGGTTGCCCTTGCCGGCGCCATACACCTTCTTCCTGATCTCCTCGATCACCGGATAGTTGCCGGGGGTCGGGAAGGCCATGGCGGAATAGCCCTTAGCGGCGTCGCCGGCGGGGATGACGTGCTCCTCGGAGCCTGCCCACCAGACGCCGAGCATCTTCTCGCGCGGGTAGCCGTTGCGCTGCGCCGCCTTGATCGCCGTGGGATTCATCACGCCCCAGCCCCAGAGGATGACGTAGTCGGGCTTGGCCTGGCGGATCTGCAGCCACTGCGACTGCTGCTCGTTGCCCGGGTGCGGCACCGGGATCTTGATCAGCTCGAAGCCGTACTCCCTGGCGTAGGCCTCGAACACCGGGAAGGGCTCCTTGCCGAAGGCCGAGTCGTGGTAGAGATGCACGATCTTCTTGCCCTTCAGCTTGGCGGTGCCGCCTTCCTTGTCGGCGAGGTACTTGATCATGTCGGCGGCCTGGCTCCAGTAGCTGGTGATCAGCGGGAAGACCCAGGGGAAGACGCGGCCGTCGGCGGAATCGGAGCGGCCGTAGCCGAGCGTTTCCATCGGGATCTTGTCCTGGGCGACGCGGTCGATGAGGCCGTAGGCGATGCCGGTGGACAGCGGCTCGACCAGGGAGGCGCCGCCGTGCGCCTTCTTCAGGCGCTCGTAGCACTCGACGCCGCGCGTCGGGTTGTATTCCGACTCGCACTCCTCCCAGGTCAGCTTGACGCCGTTGATGCCGCCCGAGGCGTTGACCAGGTTGAGGTAATCGATGACGCCGCCGAAGAAGCCGGAGCCGCCGTCGGCATAGGGGCCGACGCGGTACGAGATGAGCGGGATGAATTGCTCCTGGGCGCTGGCCGCCGTCGCCGCCATGGCGAAGGTTGCCGCCAGCAGGGTTTTGTGAATGAACTTCATTGTCTACCTCCTGTGTGATGAATGGAACGATCCGTATTGTTGTTGTAGGGGCAATGCATTAGAACACGGCCGGCTCAGTGGGGGAAAGGCCACAGCCGCAATTTTTCCTTGCCGATCTGCCACAGCCGCGCCAGGCCGTGCGGCTCGACGATGAGGAAGAAAATGATCATGGCGCCGAACACCATCAGCTCGATGCTCGAGGAGATGCCCGAGGGCAGGCTGATGCCGGCGCTGTTCTCGAGGAAGCCGGTCAGGATGTTCAGGCCGATCGGCACCAGCACGATGAAGGCGGCGCCGAAGAAGGAGCCGAGGATGCTGCCGACGCCGCCGATGATGACCATGAAGAGGATGCGGAACGACAGGTCGAGGCTGAAGCCCTCCGGCTCGACCGTGCCGAGGTAGGCGTAGGCGAAGAGGGCGCCGGCGACGCCGCAGTAGAAGGAGCTGACGGCGAAGGCCAGCAGCTTGGTGCGCAGCGGCCGGAAGCCGATCACCTCGGCCGCCATGTCCATGTCGCGGATGGCCATCCACGAGCGGCCGACGTTGCTGCGCACCATGTTCTTCGCCAGCAGCGCCAGCAGGGCGACGATCGCCAGCACGAACAGGTACTTGCTCAGCGCGCTGTCGAAGGTGTAGCCGAACATCTCGATCTTCTGCGCGGTGATGACGCCCGAGGAGCTGTAGTTGGTGAACCAGCCGATCTTGGTGAGGATCCAGACGACGAAGAATTGCGTCGCCAGCGTCGCCGCCGCCAGGTAGAAGCCGCGCACGCGCATGCTCGGCAGGCCGAAGACGATGCCGACGGCGGCGGCGCACAGGCCGCCGAGGGCGAAGGCGGCGAGGATCGGCATGCCGTCGACGCGCAGGATGAAGTTGTAGGAGGCGAAGGCGCCGACCGCCATGAAGGCCGCCGTGCCGAGCGAGAGCTGGCCGGCGTAGCCGGTGAGGATGTTGAGGCCGAGCGTCGCCAGGGCGAAGATCAGGAAGGGCGTCAGGATGGCGGTGAAGAAGTAGTCGGTCATCAGGCCGGTGAGCGACAGCAGCGGGATGCCGGCGAAGGCGACAACGAGGATCAGCGCCATGCCGACCTTGTCCTGGCGGATCGGGAAGATCTGGCTGTCCTCGACGTAGGTGGCCTTGAACTGGCCGGCTTCCCTGTAGAGCATGGCGTGGGCTTCTCGTTTCAGATGCGGCGGATGATCTTCTCGCCGAACAGCCCCTCGGGGCGCACGATGAGGAACAGCAGCGCCAGCACGTAGGGGAACCAGCCCTCGATGCCGCCGCCGAAATGCGGGCCGATGTAGACCTCGGCGAGCTTCTCCGAGGCGCCGATGATGAGGCCGCCGACGATGGCGCCGGGCACGCTGGTGAAGCCGCCGAGGATCAGCACCGGCAGCGCCTTCAGCACGACGAAGGTGAGGGCGAACTGGACACCGTTGCGCGCGCCCCAGAGCAGGCCGGCGACCAGGGCGAGGAAGCCGGCGACGGCCCAGACGATGGCCCAGATGTGGTGCAGCGGGATGCCCACCGACAGCGCCGCCTGGTGGTCGTCGGCCACCGCGCGCAGGGCGCGGCCGATGCGCGTGCGGGTGAAGAAGACGGCCAGCGCCGTCACCAGGACGGCGGCGATGGCCGAGGCGATCAGGTCGAACTGGGAGATCGCCATGTTGGCGTTTTCCAGCATCCATTCCAGCGGCACGTCCTCGATGCCGAGGTCGAGGGCGCGCACGTTGGCACCCCAGATCGCCTGGGCCAGGCCCTCGACGAAGAAGGTCAGGCCGATGGTGGCCATGAACAGCGTGATCTCGTGCTGGGCGACCAGCGGGCGCAGCACGAACTTCTCGGTGAGCAGGCCGAGCAGCACCATCGCCGCCATCGTCAGCAGGGCGGCCAGCCACAGCGGCATGCCCATGTCGACCAGGCCGACGGTGGTCAGGGCGGCGAAGAAGACCATGGCGCCCTGGGCGAAGTTGAACACGCCGGAGGCCTTGTAGATGAGGACGAAGCCGAGCGCCACCAGGGAGTACATCACCCCGGAGAGCAGGCCGCCGATCAGCACCTCGAGAAAGAACTGCATGCCGCTTTCGTCCGCTCCTAGTGGGCGACGCCGAGATAGGCGTCGATGACGTCCTGGTTGCCGCGCACCTCGTCCGGGGTGCCGTCGGCGATCGTCCTGCCGTAGTCGAGCACGACGACGCGGTCGGAGATGTCCATCACCACGCCCATGTCGTGCTCGATCAGCACGATGGTGGTGCCGAGCTGGTCGTTCACGTCGAGGATGAAGCGGCACATGTCCTGCTTCTCCTCGACGTTCATGCCGGCCATCGGCTCGTCGAGCAGCAGGATCGAGGGCTCGGCCGCCAGCGCGCGGCCCAGCTCGACGCGCTTCTGCAGGCCGTAGGGCAGGCGGCCGACCGGCGTCTTGCGGATGTGCTCGATCTCGAGGAAGTCGATGATCTCCTCGACCTTGCGCCGGTGCGCCAGCTCCTCGCGCTGCGCCGGCCCCCAGTAGAGCGCCTGCAGCAGGAAGCTCGACTTCATCTTCAGGTTGCGCCCGGTCATGATGTTGTCGAGCACCGTCATGCCGCGGAACAGGGCGATGTTCTGGAAGGTGCGGGCGATGCCGGCGCGCGCCGCGGCGTGGGTGTTCATGTCGCGGTGATGGCGGCCGCGCAGGACGATCTCGCCCTCCTGCGGCCGGTAGACGCCGTTGATCACGTTCAGCATCGAGCTCTTGCCGGCGCCGTTGGGGCCGATGATGGCGCGGATCTCGTGCTCGCGCACGTCGAAGGAGATGTCGGTCAGCGCCTTGACGCCGCCGAAGCGCAGCGAGATGTTCCTCAGGTCAATGATCACCTCGCCGATCTGTCGAGCCGTCGCCATGCCGCGCCTAGGCCGCCTGCTGCGCCGCCGCGGCGGGGAAGGTGCGCGCCGCCAAGATGCGCAGCTCGGCCGCCACCTTGCCCTTGCGGCCGTCCTCGAACTTGACCTCGGTCTCGATGAACTGCGAGGTCTTCTCCGAGTAGAGGGCATCGACGAGGACGGCGTACTTCTGCGCGATGAAGCCGCGGCGCACCTTGCGCGTGCGCGTCAGCTCGTCGTCGTCCGGATCCAGCTCCTTGTGCAGGACGAGGAAGCGGTGCACCTGCGAGTCGGCGATCATCGGGTCGCGCGCCAGCTCGGCGTTGGACTGCTCGACGCAGTCGCGGATCAGCTCGTAGACCTCGGCCTTCTGCGCCAGGTCGGTGTAGCCGGAATAGGTGATGTTGCGCCGCTCGGCCCAGTTGCCGACGGCGTCCATGTCGATGTTGATGAAGGCGCAGACCTGGTCGCGGTCGTGGCCGAAGCAGACCGCCTCCTTGACGTGCGGGAAGAACTTCAGCTTGTTCTCGATGTAGTTGGGTGCGAACATGGCGCCGTTGGCGAGCTTGCCGACGTCCTTGGCGCGGTCGATGATCTTGAGGTGGCCGTCCTCGTCGAAGTAGCCGGCATCGCCGGTGTGGAAGAAGCCCTCGGCGTCGATCACCTCGGCGGTGGCGTCCGGCCGCTTGTAGTATTCCTTGAGCATCACCGGCCCGCGCACCAGCACCTCGCCGCTGCCGTCGATCCTCACCTCGATGCCGGGCAGCGGCGGCCCCACCGTGTCGAGCTTGATCTGGCCGTCCGGCTGCAGGCAGACGGTGGCGCAGGTCTCGGTCGAGCCGTAGAGCTGCTTGAGGTTCACGCCGATCGAGCGGTAGAAGCGGAACAGGTCGGGGCCGATGGCGGCGCCCGCCGTGTAGGCGACGCGGATGCGGCTCATGCCGAGCACGTTGCGCAGCGGGCCGTAGACCAGCAGGTTGCCGAGGGCGTAGCGCAGCCGCGCGAGCCCGCCGACCGGCTTGCCGTCGAGGATCTCGGCGCCGCAGCGCCTGGCCACTTCCATGAAGTAATGGAACATCCTGCGCTTCAGGGCGCCGGCGTCCTCCATGCGGATCATCACCTGGGTGAGCAGGTTCTCGAAGACGCGCGGCGGCGCGAAGTAATAGGTCGGGCCGATCTCGCGCATGTCGGTCATCACCGTGTCGCCCGATTCCGGGCAGTTGATGGTGAAGCCGGCGTAGGTAGCCTGGGCGAAGGAGAACAGGTGGTCGCCGACCCAGGCCATCGGCAGGTAGGACAGGATGCTGTCGCCGGGGCCGAGCCGGTCGAACTCGCAGCCGCTCCTCGCCGCCGCGATGAAGGCGTCATGGGTCAGGCAGACGCCCTTCGGCTTGCCGGTGGTGCCGGAGGTGTACAGCATCACGGCGATGTCGTCGGCGCGGCCCTTGTCGATCTCGCCGTCGAGGAAGCCGGGCTCGTCGCGATTGCGGGCGCGGCCGGCTTCCTGCGCCTCGTCGAGGCTGCGCAGGAAAGGCTGGTCATAATGGCGCAGGCCGCGCGGGTCGTCGTAGAGGATGTGCGTCAGCTCGGGACACTGCGCCTTGTTCTCGAGCAGCTTGTCCACCTGCTCCTGATCCTCGGCGATGGCGAAGCGGATGCCGGCGTCCTGCAGGACGAAGACCATCTCGGCGGCGATGGCGTCCTGGTACATCGGCACCGGCACGCCGCCGAGGCATTGCGCGGCGAACATCGCCCAATAGAGGCGCGGCCGGTTGTCGCCGATGATGGCCAGGTTGTCGCCGCGGCGAAAGCCCATCTCGGCCAGCCCGGCGGCGAGGGCGCGCACCTCCTCGGCCGCCTGCGACCAGGACCAGGTCTGCCAGATGCCGAGGTCCTTCTCGCGGATGGCGGGGTGGTGCGGCCGCACCTTGGCATGCTGCAGCAGGAGGCGCGGAAAGGTGGCCAGCGGCGGCTGGCGCGGGGTGTCCGGCATGGGTGTGCGACCTCCTCCTCCCGTGTCTTTCGCGCCGCGCTCTGGACGGACGGGCGTCCGCTGCGGTCTCGTCTTGCTTGCCGCCGATGATACTCCATCGGTCGTCCGGCCGACTCTCCCGGCTGGCGGCGCTATCGGCCGGGGACCGAGCCACGCAGCTTACTGGAAGCGCCGCGCGGCGCGCTGTCGTTCTACGGACAATTCGGTACACTGCGGTCCATGCTCACCCTCGGCGAAATGCTTCAGGCCAGCCTCTGGTCGCGCGCCCTCGACCACGACTGGCTGCGGCAGGTGGAAGGCGAGATCCTCGTGCGCCAGGTGCCGGCGGGCGGCTTCGTCTGCCGCAGGGGCGAGCCGGTCGAGCACTGGCTGGGCATCATCGACGGCCTCGCCAAGATGACCAACCTGTCGGCCGACGGCAAGCCGACCACCTTCACCGGCCTGCCCGCCGGCTGCTGGTTCGGCGAGGGTTCGCTGTTCAAGGACGAGCCGCGCCGCTACGACGTGGTCGCGCTGCGCGACAGCCAGGTCGCCTGCATGCCGAAGGCGACGTTCCTGCGGCTGCTCGACAGCAGCATGGCCTTCAACCGCTTCCTCATCGTCCAGCTGAACGAGCGCCTCGGCCAGTTCATCGCCATGGTCGAGTGCGACCGCCTGCTCGATCCGGACGGCCGCGTCGCGCGCAGCCTGGCGGCGATGTTCAACCCCCACCTCTATCCGGGCATCGGGCCGCAGCTGCAGATCTCGCAGGAGGAGATCGGCTATCTTGCCGGGCTGTCGCGCCAGCGCGCCAACCAGGCCCTGAAGGCGCTGGAGAAGGCCGGCCTGCTGCGCATCGAATACGGCGGCATCACCGTGCTGGACCTCGACGGCCTGCGCGTCTTCGGCGCCTAGGATCGGCCGTCCTGCCGGCATCCTGGCGCTCGCGGATCTGCGGCCAGGAATAGTCCGAACGGACTATTGCGTGGCAGCCTTCCCGGCCGGAAAATCCCCGCGACAAGCGGCAATTTGGGGCCGCCAAGGGAGCCTGCCATGAAAAAAATCCTCGCTGCCGCCGGCCTGCTGGCGGCCGTGGCGCTGGCCGCCGCGCCGGTGCGCGCCGAAACCATCTACTGGACGCAATGGGACACCGGCACTTTTGCCTATGGCATGCCCGGCTCGGCCAGCGGCGTCATGCACCTGCCGGGCGGGGATGTCACGGTCAGCTACAGCGGCGAGTTTTTCCAGGCGAACGACCCGGGCAACTGGAATTATTGGACCACTTACCTCTCGCCGACGGTGTCCAACGTCCCGACGCCGCACAACGTCAGCATCACGCTGAAGGGCGGCAATGCCATCGTCAACACCCTCAGCTTCTCCGCGCCGGTGGTCAATCCGGTCATGGCCATCCAGAGCCTGGGCAACATGGGATCCGATCCGGCCATCTACGACTTCGGCAACACCGCCTTCACGCTGCTCAGCGAAGGGCCGGGGCACTGGGGCCAGTGTGCCAGCCCGCCCTGCTTCAGCGTCAGCGGCAACACGCTCACCGGCAAGGAGGCCAACGGCGTGATCCAGTTCATGGGCACCTTCAGCAGCCTCAGCTGGACCGTGCCGGACGGCGAAAACTATCACCTGTTCACCATTGGCGCTCCGGTGCCCGAGCCGGAAGCCTGGGCGCTGCTGCTCGCCGGCCTCGGCCTGCTCGGCGGCATCGCCCGCCGCCGCGCCGGGCGCGCCTGAGCGCCCGCGGCGCCCGCCACGAAAAAACCGGCCGCCGGCCGGTTTTTTTTGCGCCTGTCTTGCGCCCGGCGCCGCCAGCGGGCCGGTAAGCCCTGACCTGTTCCGCCGGGCCGCCCCAAGGACGGCGCAGTCAGCCACATGGAGCCGCGCAGCGGCGAACAACCGTCACCCCCTTCCTCGGGAAGGGGAGCGGAGGGGAAGGTCGTCCGTCGTCCGCCGGGCCGCCCCAAGGACGGCGCAGTCAGCCACATGGAGCCGCGCAGCGACGAACAACCGTCACCCCCTTCCTCGGGAAGGGGAGAGGAGGGGAAGGTC
>CAUJIV010000010.1 GCA_963205435.1 Pseudomonadota bacterium | reverse complement strand
AGCCGGCCCAGCGCGGCGGCGACGATGCCCTGCGCGGCGGCCAGCGGCAGGCTCGGTCGCAGCGGCAGCCCGAAGGCGAGGCAGCCGCCCGCGACCAAAAGCCAGGCCAGCAGCTGGGCGGCAAGCGCCTTGAGTGCCGTCACCGCGCTCCCCAGTCGCCGCGCCGGGCCGCCTCAGACCGTGCTGCAGGCCTCGTCGAACTCCAGTCGCGGGCTGCGCGGGAACAGCGCGGCCGGATCGCCGTAGCCAAGGCTGCAGATGAAATTCGACTTGATGCGCCCGCCCGGGAAGAACTCGCGATCGACGCCGGCGTTGTCGAAGCCCGACATCGGCCCGCAGTCGAGGCCGAGGGAGCGCGCCGCCAGCATGAAATAGGCGGCCTGCAGCGTGCCGTTGCGAAAGGCGGTGGTTTCGGCCAGCGCTTCCTTGTCCGGACCGGCGAACCAGGCGCGCGCGTCGGTGTGCGGGAACAGTTTCGGCAGCAGGTCGTAGAAGCGGCTGTCGTTGCCGAAGATGGCGGTGACCGGCGCCGCCATGGTCTTGGTGCGGTTGCCGGCGAGCAGCAGGGGCTCGAGCCGCGCCTTGGCCTCGCGCGACCGTACGAAGACGATGCGCAGCGGACTGCAGTTGGCCGAGGTCGGCCCCATGCGCGCCAGCTCCCAGGCGCGGCGCAGCAGGTCCTCGCCGACCGGCTGGTCGCGCCAGCCGTTGTGGGTCCTCGCCGCGAGGAACAGGGTGTCATGGGCCTTCGAATCGAGTGCTGCGCTCATCTTGCCTCCCGTCTTGAACGAAGCGCGATTCTACTGCCTCGGCTCGCCGCCGGGCGGCGGCGGGCCATGGCCCGCCCGGCCCTTCGCGCGGCGCGCAGGCCGTAGAATGGCGGCCATGCTGGTGCTGGGCATCGAATCCTCCTGCGACGAGACCGGCCTCGCCCTCTGCGACAGCGAGCGCGGCCTGCTGGCGCACGCCCTCCATTCTCAGGTCGACCTGCACGAGGCCTACGGCGGCGTCGTGCCCGAGCTGGCCTCGCGCGACCACATCCGCCGCATCGTGCCGCTGCTGCGCAAGGTGCTGGCCGACGCCGGCGCGCGCGCCGGGGACATCGATGCCGTCGCCTACACCGCCGGGCCCGGACTGGCCGGCGCCCTGCTGGTCGGCGCCGGCTTCGCCGAGGCGTTGGCCTTCGCCCTCGGCGTACCGGTGCTGCCGGTTCATCATCTCGAGGGCCACCTGCTCTCGCCCCTGCTCGCCGCCGAGGCGCCGCGCTTCCCCTTCGTCGCCCTGCTGGTCTCGGGCGGCCACACCCAGCTGATGCGGGTGGCCGGCGTCGGCCGCTACGAGCTGCTTGGCGAGACCCTCGACGACGCCGCGGGCGAGGCCTTCGACAAGACGGCCAAGCTGCTCGGCCTGGGCTACCCCGGCGGGCCGCAGCTGGCGCGCCTCGCCGAACGCGGCGAGACGGGGCGCTTCGCCCTGCCGCGCCCGATGCTGCGCAGCGGCGACCTCGATTTCAGCTTTTCCGGCCTGAAGACGGCGGTGATGACCCTGGTCGGCCGCCAGGCGCTGGACGAACAGGCAAAGGCCGACCTCTGCGCGGAATTCCAGGCGGCGATCGTCGAGGTGCTGTCGGCCAAGGCGCTGGCGGCGCTGGCGGCGACGGGGCTGAAGCAACTGGTCATCGCCGGCGGCGTCGGCGCCAACCTGGCGCTGCGCGCCGCCCTTGCTGCCGGCGCCGCGGAGGCGGGCGCGCGGGTGTTCCATCCGGAACCAGCGCTCTGCACCGACAACGGCGCCATGATCGCCTTCGCCGGCGCGCAGCGGCTGGCGGCCGGCTTCGCGCCGAAGCCGGCCGGCGGCTTCGGCGTGCGCCCGCGCTGGGACTTGCAGGAAGCCTGAGGCGGCGCTCAGCCGCCGGCCGCCGGGCCGTCCTTTCCTTCGCCGATCTTCGGCTCGGTGCCGGCGCGGATGCGCTGCAGGTTGCCGCTGTGGCGCCAGAACAGCAGCAGGGCGATGCAGAACACCGCGGTGACCATGTCGGAGGACTCGAGCAGCCGCAGGGCGAACAGCGGCGCGGTGATGGCGGCGGCGATGGCGCCGAGCGAGGAGTAGCGGAAGAACCAGACCACGCCGAGCCACACCGCCAGCGCGGCCAGGCCCAGCCAGGGGCTGAAGCCGAGCAGCACGCCGGCCGCGGTGGCGACACCCTTGCCGCCCCTGAAGCCGAGGAACAGCGGGTGCAGGTGGCCGAAGAAGGCGGCGAAGCCGGCGAGGGCCACGTCCTGCGGCTGGCCGCCGAACTGCTGGGCGAGGAACACCGCCAGCCAGCCCTTGGCGCCATCGCCGAACAGGGTCAGCAGCGCGGCCGGCTTGCTGCCGCTGCGCAGGACGTTGGTGGCACCGGGATTGCCCGAGCCGTAGCTGCGCGGATCGGCCAGCCCGAACAGGCGGCTGCTCACCACGGCGAAGGGAATCGAGCCGAGCAGGTAGCCGAGGAGTGCAAAAACGAGCGCGTTCATGGCGGATCAAATAGAATTTGCGCCATTCTAGCCGTGTTCGGAAACATGAGCCGCATCTTCATCGACGAGCTGCGCGTCGACGCCTCGGTCGGCATCTATCCGCGCGAGCAGGCGGCGCGCCAGACCATCGAGATGAACCTCGAGTTTGGCGTGCCCGATGCCGCCGCGCGCCAGGACGACATCGCCAGCACCATCGACTACGCCGCGGTGATCGCGCGCATCCGCAAGGACCTGGCGGAGCGCCACTTCAACCTGCTCGAAGCTCTCGGCGAGCATGTCGTGAGCCTGCTCTGCGAGGACTTCGGCGCGCCCTGGGCGCGCATCGCCATCGCCAAGACCGGCGTCGCCCGCGGCGTCAGGCGGGTCGGCGTGGCGATCGAGCGCGGCAAGCGCGACTAGCGCCCGCTGCGGGCAATCCGCTTCAGGCAGCGGCGAGGGCGCATTCCACCGGCCGCGGCGCCAGCACGCGCGCCAGCTCCCGTGGCGGCAGGCCGACCAGGAAGCCGCGGCGGCCGCCGTTGATGTAGATCAGCGGCAGCTCGAGGATGCTTTTTTCGATATACACCGGCAGCACCCGCTTCGTGCCGAAGGGCGAGGTGCCGCCGACCTGGTAGCCGGTGTGGCGCTGCGCCGTTTCCGGCGCGCAGGGGGCGACGCTCTTCACGCCGATCTGCCGCGCCAGGTTCTTGGTCGACACCTTGCGGTCGCCGTGCATCAGGACGATCAGCGGCTTGCCGGCCTCGTCTTCCATCACCAGCGTCTTCACCACGGCGTGCTCGTCGACATTCAGCTCGCGCGCCGAGACGCGGGTGCCGCCATGCTCTTCATACGCATACAGATGGCTGGAATATGCCACCTGATGGCGGTGCAGGAAGACCGTGGCCGGCGTTTGCGGAGCATGTTGTTCTCTTTTCATTTCAGCAGCTTGCAAAAATATCCTTGCAGGCGGCGCAAGCCGGGACTATAAAGGAAGCGTTCCCATCACATGGAGAACCCGCCGGAAGAAGCAGCAGTCTCGTTTCACCGGAGTGACTTTGCGGGATCGCCGATCCCGCTGTTGTGCCTCATCGAAGGCGCCGCGCCGAGCCCGGCGCACAAGCCCCGCCAAGGCGGGGCTTTTCATTGATTGCCCCCGCCAAGGCGGGGCTTTTCATTTGGCTTCCTCGCCAACATCGGATTTTTAACGGCGACGCATCAGCCGCGCGGATGATGGCGCGCATGCAACTGCTTCAGGCGCTCGCGGGCGACGTGGGTATACACCTGCGTCGTCGAGATGTCGGCGTGGCCGAGCAGCAACTGGACGACGCGCAGGTCGGCGCCGTGGTTGATGAGATGGGTGGCGAAGGCGTGGCGCAGGGTGTGCGGCGAGATGCGCGCCGGGTCGATGCCGGCGCGCGCGGCGTGGCGCTTGACCAGCGTCCAGAACATCTGCCGCGTCAGGCCGGCGCCGCGCCGCGAGACGAACACGGCGTCGCAGGCGCGGCCGTCGAGCAGCCGCGGCCGCGCCTCGGCGAGATAGCGCTCCAGCCACTCCTGCGCCACCTGGCCCAGCGGCACCAGGCGCTCCTTGCCGCCCTTGCCGAAGACGCGCACCACGCCCTCGTTGAGGCCGAGCTCGAAGAACTTCAGGCCGACCAGCTCGGAGACGCGCAGCCCGGTGGCATAGAGCAGCTCCAGCATGGCGCGGTCGCGCAGGCCGAGCGGGGTTTCGCAGTCGGGCGCGGCCAGTAGGGCCTCGACCTGCGCCTCCGACAGCGTCCTCGGAAAGCGCTGCGGCCGCGCCGGCGGCGCGATGCCCAGCATCGGGTCGCGCTGCGCCTCGCCGCTGGCCAGCAGGTGGCGGTAGAAGCGGCGCAGCGAGGCGATCAGGCGGCGCTGGCTGGCCGCCTTCGACTGGCGGCTGAAGTCGCGCAGATAGGCCTGGATGTCAGCAGGACCGGCCTGGTCGAGCTGCTTGCCCTGGCGCTGCAGCCAGGCGGCGAAGCGCGTCAGGTCGGCGCGGTAGCCGGCCAGGGTGTTCTTCGCCAGGCCGGCTTCGAGCCACAGGTTGTCGCAGAATGCGTCGAGCCGCGCCTGGTCCGCCGCGGCGAGGCCGGTGCCGCTCAAAGCGCGTTTTCGTGCCGCAGCAGCCAGCGCTTGGTGTCGATCAGGTAGCCGCCGGTGGCGCTGTCGAAGCCGCCGAGGCCGCCGTTGGCGCCGACCACGCGATGACAGGGCACCACCACCGGATAGGGATTGCGGCCGCAGGCCTGGCCGACGGCGCGCGGCGCGCTCTTCAGGCGCCGCGCGATCTCGCCGTAGGTCAGCGTCTGCCCTCGCGGGATGGCGGCGATGGCGCGCCAGACGCGGCGCTGGAAGGGCGTGCCGGCCGGCGCCAGCGGCAGGTCGAAACCGGCGCGCGGGTCGTCGAGATAGGCGGCGAACTGGCGGCAGGCACGCCCGGCGAGGGCGTTCCTCGGCGCCGCCGGCGGCGTGCCAGGCGGCAGGAAGGAAATGTCGACGACGGCTTCGCCCTCGGTGCGCACGCCGAGGGCGCCGAAGGGGGTCTTCAGGACGGCATCGAATTCAGCGGGCATCGCCGGCCTCCTCGCAGGCAAACAGCTCGAGCGGGACATTTTCCGCCCCGTGGGCCAGCGCCGCAAGCGGGCGGCAGCGGTCGTCGAAGCACAACTCATAGTCCGCCGTGAACGCCGAGTTCGCCAGCCGCAGCCGAGCCAGCGGGGCGGTCGCAGGGCAGTAGCGCCAGACGCCGTTCTCCAGCACGGCGCCGGCAGGCGGCTCCATGCCGGCGCCGCTGCCGCGGATGCGCGCCTCGTCGAGGACCAGCCGGCCGCCGGCGATGCGCCAGTCCTCCTCCCAGCGGATCTTCTCGATGGAATGGGTCCAGGCCAGGGTGAAGGAATTCGTCGCCAGCATGGTGACCAGGGCGCCGGCGGCCAGGCACAGCATCAGGCGGGGCCGCTGCGGGCGGCGCGGCGGCCGCGCCAACCGTGCCAGCCGAGGAACAGCGCGGCGATGGCGAAGCCGATCTCGTCGGTGAGCGGCAGGGCGGCGACGAGGAAGAAGGCCGCCGCCGCCGCGATCAGCCGCTCGAGCCAGTTGAGCGGCGCGAACAGGTGGCCGATCGCCGCCGCGCCCCACAGGGCGATGGAGACCAGCGCCTTGAACACGATGTAGGCGACCGCCGCCAGCGTCCAGTCGCCCTGCAGCATCAGCGCGTTGTCATAGACGGCCATGTAGGGCACGACGAAGCCGGCGATGGCCACCTGCACCGCCTTGAAGCCTATCCTCATCGGCGGCTCCTTGGCGATCGAGGAGGCGGCAAAGGCCGCCAGCGCCACCGGCGGCGTCAGGTCGGCCATGATGCCGAAGTAGAAGACGAACATGTGCGAGACGATCAGCGGCACGCCGAGCTTGAGCAGGGCCGGCGCGGCGATGGCGCTGGTGATGATGTAGTTGGGGATGGTCGGGATGCCCATGCCGAGCACCAGGCAGACCAGCATGGTCAGCATGAGCGAGAGGAACAGGCTCTTCTCGCCGACCTGCAGGATGTAGCCGGCGAAGCTTGAAGCGGCGCCGGTCAGCGTCAGGATGCCGATGATGATGCCGACGACGACGCAGGCGACGCCGACCGGCAGCGCCTGCAGGGCGCCGTCGACCAGGCTCGCCCGCATGGCGTGCAGCGTCTTGCGCCCACCCTTGACGCCGAAGCAGGCGGCGACCAGCACGGCGATCAGGGCGAGGATGGCCTGGATGCCCCACTTGGCGAAGGCCGAGGCGCCGAGGCCGACGGCGACCCAGAAGACGACGCGGAAGGCCGTGCCGGAGATGCGCGCGGCGAGCGCCGCGCCGAGCAGCAGGATGGCGGTGAGCGACAGGCCGACCATGCCGGCGAACATCGGCGTGAAACCGTTGAAGAGCATCCACACCAGCGCCGCCAGCGGCAGGATCAGGTACCAGCTCTCGCACATGGCGCGCCAGGGGTTGGGACACTGCTCCTTGGGCAGGCCGAGCAGGCTGACGCGGCCGGCTTCGAGGTGCACCATCCAGAAGGCGGTGACGTAGTAGAGGATGGCCGGGATGGCCGCCGCCTTGACGATCTCGGCGTAGGGCACGTTCAGGTTCTCCGCCATGATGAAGGCCACCGCGCCCATCACCGGCGGCATGATCTGGCCGCCCATGCTGGAGGTCGCTTCCACGGCGCCGGCGAAGACACCCGAATAGCCGAAGCGCTTCATCAGCGGAATGGTGAACTGGCCGGTGGTCAGCACGTTGGCCACGCCCGAGCCGGAGATGGTGCCCATCAGCGCCGAAGAGAAGACCGCCACCTTGGCCGGTCCGCCCTTGGTGTGGCCGACGAAGCCGAGCGCCAGCGAGTTGAACAGGTTGATCATGCCGGCCTTCTCGAGGAAGGCGCCGAAGAGGATGAAGAGGAAGATGTAGGTGGCCGACACCAGGGTCGGGATGCCGTAGATGCCTTCGGTGCCGAAGCCGAGCTGGTCCACCACCTGGGAGAAGGCGTAGCCGCGGTGGGCCAGCGGCTCCGGCAGGTACTGGCCGAACAGGCCGAACAGCAGGAAGGCGCCGCAGACCAGCGGCAGGGCGAGGCCGATGACGCGGCGCGTGCCCTCGAACACCAGCACGATCGACAGCGAGCCGACGACGAGGTCGAGCGTCGTCGGATCGCCCGCGCGCTGGATCAGCTCGCCCTCGAACGCCCACTGGTAGAGGCCGAAGGAAAAGCCGATGCCGGCCAGCAGCCAGTCGTACCAGGGCACCCGCGTCAGCCTGCCGTGGGGCGAGGGCGGGAACAGCAGGAAGGTCAGCAGCAGCAGGAAGCCGACGTGGATCGACCGCATCACCAGGCTGGAGAGCGGATGGAAGGCGGCGACCACCAGCTGGTAGGTGGAGAAGGTCAGGGCGATGGCGATGACCAGGCGCAGCGTCGCCCCGCCCAGCCGGCGCTGCACGCCGTGTTCGGCAAACTCGCTGGCGGCTTTCGCCATCATGCGCTCCTGCAGGCAAGAAAAAGGCCGTGCGCGCTGGGCGGCACGGCCTGCTCAACGCGTGGTGGTCTACTTGATCACGCCGGTTTCGCGGTAGTACTTCTCGGCGCCCGGATGCAGCGGCAGCGGCATGCCCTTGACGGCGTTCTCGCGCTTGATCGCCTTGGCGGCGGCGTGGGCGGCCACCATCTGGTCGAGGTTGTCGAACATCGACTTGGTCATGGCATACACCGTCTCGGCCGGCACGCCCTCGTGGGTGACGAGGAAGTTGGGAATCGCCACGGTATGCACCTCGGCGGTCTGGCCGGTGTAGGTGTTGGCCGGAATGGTCGCCGCCTGGTAGGCCGGATCGCCGATCCTGGCGATGACGTCGTTGCCGATCGGCACGATGGCGATCTTCACCGCCGCCGCCAGGTCGCGCACGGCGGCGACGCCGACGCCGGCCGAGATCAGCGTGGCGTCGAGCTGGCGGTTCTTCATCAGCTCGACCGACTCGCCGAAGGGCAGGTACTCCACCTTGCCGAGGTCGGCGTAGGACAGGCCGGCGCCCTTGAGGATGGCGCGGGCGTTCAGCTCGGTGCCCGACTTCGGCGCGCCGACGGCGAGGCGCTTGCCCTTCAGGTCGGCCAGGCCGCGAATGCCGGAATCGGCGCTGGCGACGATGTGGATGTAGTTCGAATAGATGCCGGCGACGCCGCGCAGCTTGTTGAGCGGCGCCTTGAAGCCGGCCTCGGCGTCGCCCTTCCAGGCGTCCGACAAGGCGTCGCCGAGGGTGAAGGCGATCTCGCCGCGGCCGGCCTGCAGCAGGTTGAGGTTCTCGGCGCTGGCCTTGGTCGCCTGCACCGCCGTCTTGGCGCCGGGAATGGTCTTGCCGTAGATCTGCGACAGGGCGACGCCGAGCGGGTAATAGACGCCGCTGGTGCCGCCGGTGAGGACATTGATGAATTGCTGCGCCTGGGCCGGCAGGGCGATGAGCGCGCCGGCGGCCAGCGCGAGCAGGGTGCGAAGCGTCTTGTTCATGGCTGTCTCCACTGTTGTTGGTTCGAATTCCGCAGGCATGGATTATATAGCGGCGTGGCGTCTCACTGCGGCTTGCCGAGCAGCGCCTCCTTCAGGTTCTCCTGCGCCGGCTTGGCACCGATCCAGATGCGCAGCAGGGCGCTGTAGAAATCCTCTCCGGGGATGTCGGCGCCCTGCTGCCGGTCGCCGATGGTCAGGCGGGTGCCGCTGCCGGGCAGGAAGTCGAGATGCACGACCGTGCCGGACTTGGCCTCGCCGGCGGCGACCAGCGCCGCCTTGAGCTGCTCGGCGCGGGGCTTCAGCGCGGCGAACTCCGCCTCGCTGCTGTTGTTCTTCAGGCCCTCCATCAGCGCGCCGCTGAAATCCTCGGCGCTGACGTCGCGCACCAGCACGATCTGCACGCGCTTCGCCCCCTTCTGCGCCAGCACGGCGTCGGCGCCGGCGGCCTTCTCCGGCAGGTAGAGGCCGATGACATAGACCTTGAAGAAGACCTTGGTGCGCAGGCCGGCGCCGTTCAGCGCCAGCTCGGCGTTGCCGACTTTCGTCCGGTCCTCCAGTTTGACGCCGGCCACCTCGGCCGCCACGACGCTGCCGACGGCCAGGCCGAGCAGCGCGACGAGCAGGATCCTCGCGAATGCATTCATGCTCCCTCCTCCTTACTTGAAGCCGACCGACACGGTCGGGTTGCCGGGCAAGCCCTCGTAGGTGACCGTCACGCGCGTGCCCGGCCTGGTGAATTGCGGCGCCGTGAAGGAGCCGAGGCTGAGGATGTCGCCGGCGCGCAGCCGGCCGCCGCTCTTCGCCAGGTCCTGCGCCATCCAGACGACGACGTTCAGCGGATGGCCGAGGATGGCGCTGCCGGGAGCGCGGGCCAGTTCCTTGCCGTCCTGGTCGCGCATGACGACGGTCATGCGCGCCAGCGCGTCGGCCATCTCGGGCGCGGCCGGGATCGGCTTGCCGAGCACGCCGAGGCGGGCGCCGACGTTGAAGGCGGTGATCACCGCGCCGGTGAGCGGCTGCTCCTTGGCCGTCACCAGGTCGGGCAGCTCGATGAAGGGGCGGATGCTGGCGAGATGGCTCATCACCTCGGCCGGCGTCTTCGCCTGGTTGATGCCCTCGTCCTTCACCACCACCACGATGTCGGCCTCGGAGAAGGGCACGGCGCCGAACTTGGCCGGCACCTGCGCGCCATCTTCGAGCAGCATCTTCTCCAGCAGCACGCCGCGCAGCGGATGGTCGACGCCGAAGCGCTTCTGCACGGCCGGGTTGGTCAGCCCGGCCTTGTAGCCGACCACGCGGCCGAGGCTAGGCATCAGCTCGGCGACCAGCCCGTCGCGGATCTGCTCGGCCTGCGCCATGGTCATGTCCTTCGACAGCCCCGAGGTCGGCTGCAGGGAATTGAAATTGGCGGCGAGCTGGCGGCTCTCCGGCGGCACCGTCGCGCAGGCGGCGAGAAACACGGCGGCGCTGACGGAAACGATGGCATTGCGGATGTTCATGGCTCCTCCTTTCCTTGTTGTTCGTTGGCGGGCTGACGCAACGGCCGCCGCGCGCCCCTGCGGCTAGCGCCGCACCTCGCCGTTGCCCAGCACCACCCACTTCAGGCTGGTCAGCCCCTCGAGGCCGACCGGGCCGCGGGCGTGCAGCTTGTCGGTCGAAATGCCGATCTCGGCGCCGAGGCCGTACTCGAAGCCGTCGGCGAAGCGCGTCGAGGCGTTGACCATCACCGAGGAGGAATCGACCTCGCGCAGGAAACGCATGGCGCGCGTGTAGTCCTCGGTGACGATGCTGTCGGTGTGCTGCGAGGAGTAGCGGTTGATGTGGGCGATCGCCTCGTCCACGCCGGCGACGACCTTCACCGCCAGGATGGCGGCGAGGTACTCCTCGTGCCAGTCCTGCTCCGTCGCCTCCTTCAGCCGCGCCGCCTCGATGCCGGCGCCGCGCAGGATGGCCAGCGACTCGGCGCAGCAGCGCAGCTCGACCCCCTTGCCCGCCAGCAGGGCGCCGAGCCGCGGCAGCAGCGCCGCGGCGGCGCCGCGCGCCACCAGCAGCGACTCGGCGGTGTTGCAGGTGCCGAGGCGCTGGGTCTTGGCGTTGTCGACGATGGCGAGCGCCTTTCCGGCGTCGGCGGAATCGTCCACATAGACGTGGCAGTTGCCGTCGAGGTGCTTGATGACCGGGATGCGCGCCTCGCGCGAGATGCGCTCGATCAGCCCCTTGCCGCCGCGCGGCACGATGACGTCGACGAATTCCACCATCGTCACCAGCTCGCCGACCGCGGCGCGGTCGGTGGTGTCGACCACCTGCACCGCCTCGGCCGGCAGACCGGCGGCGCGCAGGCCCTCGTGCACCAGCGCCGCCAGGGCGCGGTTGCAGCGGATCGACTCCGAGCCGCCGCGCAGGATGGCGGCGTTGCCCGACTTCAGGCACAGCCCGGCGGCGTCGACGGTGACGTTGGGGCGCGCCTCGTAGATGATGCCGATGACGCCGAGCGGCACGCGCATGCGGCCGACCTGGATGCCGGAGGGGCGGTACTTGAGGTCGCTGATCTCGCCGACCGGATCGGGCAGCGCGACGATCTGCTCCAGCCCCTCCGCCATGGCCGCCACCGACTTCTCGCTGATGGCCAGCCGGTCGAGCATGGCCGCCTCGAGGCCGGCGGCGCGCGCGGCGTCGAGATCCTCGCCGTTGGCGGCGAGGAGCCTGGCGCTGTCGCGGCGGATCGCCGCCGCCATCGCCAGCAGCGCCTCGTTGCGGACACGGGTCGGCGCGCGCGCCACGGCGCGCGAAGCTTCGCGCGCCTGGCGGCCGAGGGTCTGCATGTAGTCGCGGACGTTCATGGGTCGGTGAGTGGTGAGCAGTCAGCCGCAAACAGGGATCGATGGAGAATTGTATACCTCAGCGAGGGCTGCTTGCCGACAGGCGCAGCGCCAGCTGGAGGAACTCGTCCCAGACATCGCCTTTCACCAGCCCCTTGATCATGCGGTCGATGCGCGCCGCGGCGAGCAGGGCGGCGCGCAGCTGCGGCTGGCGCAGCCGGGGCAGCGCCCGCTGCAGGGCGGCGGCGCGGCGGTCGTCGAAGACGCGCTCGCTGCGCAGCGCCGCGGCCAGCGGCCGCGCCGCGTCCTGCGCCGCGCGCAGCGCCGCGAGGGTGCGGTTCTCGCTGGCGAAGGCCCACAGCAGCAGGGGCGGGGCGGCATTCTCGCCGCGCAGGCCCTCGAGCAGGCGGGCGCAGCGGGCGGCGTCGCCCTCGAGCAGGGCGGCGCGCAGCTTGTCGACATCGTAGCGCGCGACGTTGAGCACCGCCGCCTCGACCTGGGCCAGGCTGAGAGGGCCGGGCGGGTGCAGCAGGCCGAGCTTCTGCAACTCCTGGTGGGCGGCGAGCAGGTTGCCCTCGACATGGGCGGCGATGAACTCGAGCGCCTCCGCCGGCGCCGACTGGCCCTGCCGCGCCAGCCGCGCGGCGATCCAGGCCGGCAGCTCGGCCAGCGCCGGCGCGTTCGCCTCGAGGACGGCGCCGGCCTGCGCCAGCGCCTTGAACCAGGCCGCCTTCCGTGCCGCCCAGTCGAGTTGCGGCAGGGTGACCAGGGTCAGCACGCCCCCGGGCAGGCGAGCGCAGTAGTGCTGCAGCACCTCGCCGCCCTCGCGTCCCGGCTTGCCGCCGGGAATGCGCAGGTCGATCAGCTTGTTGCCGCCGAACAGCGACAGGTTGCCGGCGGCGAGCAGCAGGCCGTCCCACTTGAAGCCGGCGCCGGCGACCAGCACCTCGCGCTCGACGAAGCCGCGGCCGCGGGCGGCGGCGCGAATGGCGTCGCCCGCCTCGATCGCCAGCAGCGGCTCGTCGCCATGGACGACGTAGAGCGGCGCCAGCGCCCCGGCCAGGTGCGCGTCGAGCCGGTCGGCACGCAGCTGCACGGGCGCGGCCTCAGCGCTCGATCCTGGCGGCGGCCAGGCGGCGCAGAATCTGCTGCACCATGTCGTTCTGCATGTCGCGGTAGAGCAGCGCCTCTTCCTGCTCCTTGGCCAGCACGCGCTCGTCGCTGAAGCTGATGTCGCGCACCAGGACGATCTCGGTCGGCGCGACGTATTCGCCGCCCTTGCGATCGTTCACCTTGTAGGCGACGCGGTAGCGCAGCTGGTATTCGCGCACGCGGCCGGTGGCCGACAGGCTGAGGATCACCTTCTCGCGCGCCTCGCCGATCAGCGCGAACACCGCCTGCGCCTCCTGCGCCGCGTCGGGCAGCTCGGTGCCGCCGAGGGCGCGGATGCTGCGCTTGAGCAGCGCGCCGACCTCCCAGGTCTCGGCGGGCACGTAGAGGCTGGCGAAGGGCAGCGGCTGCGCCCCGCGCAGCTGGAAGCCGCAGGCGGCCAGCAGCAGGGCCGCCAGCAGGGTGAGGAGAGCGCGCATCTGCATCCTTTCCCGTCCTCAGACGACGATGTTGACCAGGCGGCCGGGGACGACGACGACCTTCTTCGCCGGCCGCCCCTCCATGTGCCGGCGCGCCGCCTCGCTCGCCAGCGCCGCCGCCTCGATCTGCTCGCGCGCGGCGCCGGCGGGCACGCTGAGCGCGCCGCGCAGCTTGCCGTTGACCTGCAGCACCAGCTCGATCTCGTCCTGCGCCAGCGCCTCCTCGAGCGGCTCCGGCCAGGGCGCCTGCAGGATGTCGCCGTGCACGGCCTCGAAGCCCAGCTCACGCCACAGGTGGTGGCAGACGTGCGGCGTGATCGGCGCCAGCAGGCGCAGCAGGATGGAGAAGCCTTCCGCGACCAGCGCCTGGCGGGCCGGCCGGTCCTCCTCGCCGGCCGCTGCCGCGGCGCGGTCGAGCGTGTTGAGGATCTTCATCGTCGCCGAGGCGACGGTGTTGAACTGGAACTTCTGGAAATCGTAATTCGCCTGCTTCAGCTGCAGGTGGATCTCGCGCCGCGCCCGGCGAAACTCTTCGCCGGCCCTGTCCCAGGCGAAGCCGGCCTCGCGCATCGCATCGCGGTTGCCGTGGGCGAAGGCCCACAGCCGGCGCAGGAAGCGGAAGCTGCCCTCGACGCCCGAATCCGACCACTCCAGCGTCTGCTCCGGCGGGCTGGCGAACATCATGAAGAAGCGCGCCGTGTCGGCGCCGTATTGCTCGATCAGCGCCTGCGGGTCGACGCCGTTGTTCTTCGACTTCGACATGGTCGTCACGCCGCCCGACTCCACCGGCGCGCCGTCGCTCTTGAGGACGGCGCCGCTGCGGTTGCCCCGCTCGTCGTACTGCAGCTCGACGTCGGCCGGGTTGAAGTAGCTGACGCGGCCGGACTCGGGCTTGCGAAAGAAGACCTCGTTCAGCACCATGCCCTGGGTGAGCAGGCGCGAGAAGGGCTCGTCGAAGCCGACCAGGCCGAGGTCGCGCATCGCCTTCGTCCAGAAGCGCGAGTAGAGCAGGTGCAGGATGGCGTGCTCGATGCCGCCGATGTACTGGTCGACCGGCAGCCAGTAGTCCACCCGCGCGTCCACCATGGCGGCGGCGTTGTCGGCGCAGGCGTAGCGGCTGTAATACCAGGACGAGTCGACGAAGGTGTCCATGGTGTCGGTCTCGCGCCGCGCGCGGCCGCCGCACTTCGGGCAGTCGCAGTCGAGGAAGTCGGCGCGCCGGGCGAGCGGGTTGCCCGAGCCGTCGGGCACGCAGTCCTCCGGCAGCACCACCGGCAGCTGCTCGTCGGGCACCGGCACCGTGCCGCAGCGCTCGCAGTGGATCAGCGGGATCGGGCAGCCCCAGTAGCGCTGGCGCGAGATGCCCCAGTCGCGCAGGCGCCAGACGACCTGCTTGTCGCCCAGCCCCTTCGCCTTGAGGTCGGCGGCGACGGCATCCACCGCCGCCGCGTAGCCGAGGCCGTCGTACTTGCCGGAATTGACGCAGCGCCCGTTCTCCTTGTCGGCCTGCCAGTCCTGCCAGGCCTCGGCCGAGAAGGGCTTGCCCGGCACCTCGATGACCTGCTTCACCGGCAGGCCGTGCTTGCGGGCGAAGTGGAGGTCGCGCTCGTCGTGCCCCGGCACCGCCATGACGGCGCCCTCGCCGTAGCCCATCAGCACGTAGTTGGCGACCCACACCGGAATCCGCTCGCCGCTCAGGGGATGGTTGACGAAGAGGCCGGTCGGCATGCCCTTCTTCTCCATCGTCGCCAGGTCGGCCTCCATGGCCGTGCCGCGCTTGCATTCCTCGATGAAGGCGGCGAGCGCCGGGTTGCCGCGCGCCGCATGCGCGGCCAGCGGGTGCTCGGCGGCCACCGCGCAGAAGGTGACGCCCATGAGGGTGTCGGCGCGGGTGGTGAACACCCAGAGAAGGCCCTTTTCGGTTTCCTGGACGCCGCCGCCCTCTCCCTCAGTCCCTCTCCCGCTCGCGGGAGAGGGAAGCGTCGTGCCGCCTGGGGCGGGGAGTTCGTACGGGAAGGCGAAGCGCACGCCGTAACTCTTGCCGATCCAGTTCGCCTGCATGGTCTTCACCCGCTCCGGCCAGCCGGGCAGGGCGTCGAGCGACGCCAGCAGTTCCTCGGCGTATTGGGTGATGGCGAGGTAGTACATCGGG
>CAUJIV010000009.1 GCA_963205435.1 Pseudomonadota bacterium | reverse complement strand
GCAAGGCGACCTTTGCAGAAAGGAGAAAAACTGCGCGACAAAATCGAGGCGCAGCTTGCAAAACTCCAGCAAATGCCAAGACTCGTTCGCTCATTCTTCAAAGCCCCGTCTGTCGCCTATATTGGCGACTGCTGAGTAATTTTCATAATTCTCCATTTGATTGCTCTTTTCTTTGGGGCTGTCTTCCTCTTCCTGACGATACCTGCCCATCTGATTTATACGGCCATCCGCTCAAAGAAGCGTAATCCAAACGCTCCACGACCTGATACTCATGTGCGTTGTCCAGATTGCAAGGAACTCGTCCGCAAAGATGCCAATGTGTGCAAGCACTGTGGCTGCAAGCTGGTTCCATTATCTTGACGACGATTTGAGGAGTGGCGGTTTCAAGAGTCCTCTAGTCAGTGATTCCTCGAACGCAAGGTGCTCGTCAGCGCCGTCGGCCGCGGCCGCCGTCGCGGCCGTCCTGCTGTCGCTGCCAGTGGCCGGGCCGCTCCTGCCAGCCGCGCCCCTGCGGCACCCAGCGGTGCGGCGCCCAGGAATAGCCGGGCCGCGGCGCCTGCCAGTAGCCGGGCACCCAGTCATGGCGGCTGCCGCGCCAGGTCCAGTAGCCGCCGATCCACAGATAGCCCGGATAGGGCGCGGCGCCGACGATCTCGACGCGCGGTGGCGGTGGCGCCACCACCACCGTCTCGTAGGGGGCATAGGCGTACGGCGCGGCCGGGGCGACGACGCAGCCGCCGAGGGCAAGGGCGAGAGCGCCGGCCAGCAGGGCGGCGCGGAACGATTGGTCGGGTGTCACGGGCTTCCTCCGGATCGCGTGGGGCATTCCCCCGATTCAACGCGCGATCCGCGCCGCAAGCGACCCGAAAAGTGTAAAGCATGTAAGCGTTTGTAACGCTTCGCCCACCGCGCGGCGGGCGCGCGCCACGGCGTCAGCGGTAGTCGTCGGCCATCTCGCTCGGCGCGCGATCGTGGCGGTAGAGCACGACCAGCAGCCCGAGCGTCGCCGCCAGCATGAACAGCGGCCCGAAGAGCCAGAACACCAGCGGCACGGCGAAATAGAAGGCACGCATGCCGATGCTGTAGTGGCCGCCGGCGCGGTTGAGGTGGATGGCGACGTGCTGCGGCGAGATGGCCTTGTGCGCCATCGACAGCGGCACGTTGATCATGTAGCCGACGTGGTTGAAGAGGCGGATGGCCGAGGCGAAGCTGAAGAAGGCGACGAAGAAGTCGAGCAGCAGGAACAGCAGCTTGACGATCCAGATGGCGCTATGCACGGCGCCGATCTTGTTCAGCGCGTGCCAGGAGGCTTCCAGCTGGCTGCCCTGGCCGGAGAGCGTCAGCGTGCCCATCACCAGCAGCACCGCCGTCGAGGCGAGGAAGGTCGCCGCCATGGTCGAGTTGCGCAGGGTCTGCACGGCGAGGACCTCCTTGCCGCCGGCCATGATGTTCTCGACCCAGGCGGTGCGGGCGATGGTGTTCACCGCCTGCACGGTGTAGGTCGGGTCCTGCCTCAGCT
This sequence comes from Pseudomonadota bacterium, assembly GCA_963205435.1. GTDB lineage: Bacteria > Pseudomonadota > Gammaproteobacteria > Burkholderiales > Rhodocyclaceae > Desulfobacillus. The sequence continues at coordinate 35,826 of CAUJIV010000009.1, read as the reverse complement.
TGTGGCGGATGAAGAGGTGGTAGGCGGCGAGCGCGAGCACGCTGGCGGCGAGGCAGGCGGCGTCCACCAGGGTGGCGCCGAGGAAGTCGATCCGGTTCATGGCGAGGCTGCTTGTCCCGGCCATTTTACTCCCGGGGAGGCAGGCGCGCGTTCAGTCGGCGGCGACGCGGTCGAAATAGCGGGCGCGGTAGAGCAGCCGCTTGCGTGCCGCCGAGTCCTTGAAGGACGAGCGGTCGTGCAGCACGTTGTTGCAGACCAGGCCCATGCCCGGCTCGAGGCGGCCGCGGAAGGCGTAGGGGCTCGCGTCGTCGGCGAGGATGCGCTCGAGCGCCGCCACCGCCCGGCGCGTCGCGGCGTCGTCCTTCCAGGCGATGCTGACGCTGCGCGCCGTGTAGCGCATGTGCAGATGGCCGTCGGGATGGACGCTGAACACCGGGCCGGCCTGCGCCGCGCGGGCGACCTCGCCGTCTTCCAGCCGCGGCGGGATGGTCATGGCGTCGGCCGCCATCAGGGCGCGGACATGGCCGGGATCCTCGTCGCGCAGCAGGATGTAGGCCATCTCGTGGTCCATCAGCCGGTTCTCTCCTCCCGAGACGGCGCTCTCGACGCAATGCAGGATGAGGCCGTGCACCTGATGCCCGAGGTCGTTGTAATAGCCGTCGGTGTGCCACTTGATGCCGCGGTCGGTGAACGGGATGAACTCGCGGCGCGTGCCGGCCGGCGCCACCGCCAGCGGCGTGATGCCGTCGTCGTCGGCGAGCCGGTTGGCGTCGAGATTGACGAGGCCGAGCTGGCGGCCGAGCAGGCGCGGGATGTCCTTGTCCGGGTCGTTGCCGCGCGGCGAGGCGTAGAGCGCCATGTTGGCCGCGGCGCAGCGCGAGAGCAGCGCCCCGCGCTCGGCCGCCGTCAGCCGGCAGGGATCGGCGATTTCGACGACGAGATCGGCCAGCGCCCGCGGCTGCGCCGCCAGCTTGCGCTCGCGCCAGGCGCCGTAGGCGGCGGCGTTGGCCAGGTCGAACTGAGCGGGCATCATCATTCCTCCTTCATCTCCTTGCCGGCGGACCGCTCCGGCGGGCTGCCGCCGAACAGCCCGTCCAGCGTGCGGCCGACGGCCTTCACCGCGTCGGGCGCCTCGATTTCCATCACCTGGTCGTAGACCCAGGTCTTGTCCTTCTCCGGCATGCCCTCGCGCACGCGCGCGGCGTAGGCGCGGCGAAAGCCGAAATCCGGTCCCCTGGCATCGCAGCCGTATTCGGCGTAGTCCTCGCCGGCGGCGTTGAAGACCTCGAGGAAGTGCCGGCGGCAGGCGCCCGGCTCGGTCGCCTCGAGCAGCATCTCGGCGTTGTCCTCGATCGCCTCGGCCATGCGCCGGGCCAGCGCGGTGGTGAAGGCGCCGCGCCTTTCCGCGTCCAGCCTTTCGTAGGCGACGCGGTCGGCGTAATGGGCGTGGAAGGCCATGGTCTCGACGACGTAGTCGAAATAGGGCCGGCCGAGGTCGATGTCGAAGCGCGCCTCGCGCATGCGCTGGACGGAGGCCAGGGCGAGCTTCCACGACAGCATGGCGACGACGCTGGCCAGCTCCGCCGGCGTGCGCTCGCGCCGGCCGGCGTGGAAGCGGCTCCTGATGCGGACGGCCATCAGCGGCTCTCCGCCGGTGCCGCCGGCAGCGGGGCCTTCAGTGCTCCCCCTTCGTCCGCCGGATGCCGGCGAGGCGGTTGCCCTGCTTCTGCGGCCCACCGTTGGGAAACAGCTGGTGCAGGTAGAGGTTGCTGCCCTTCTCGGCGCCCCACTTCTCGGTGAAATGGGTGATCATCACCCGCACCTGCGGCTGCACGCGGTGCTCGTTGTGGTAGTCGCGGATGAAGTTGATCACCTGCCAGTGCTCGTCGGTCAGCTCCAGCTCCTCCTCCTTCGCCTGGGCGATGACGAATTCCTCCGACCAGTCGTCGAGGTCGATCAGGTAGCCTTCGGAATCGACCTGGATGGGACGTCCGTTCACGATGAGTTCGCGATAGGCCGTCTCGCGGTAAGCGTCTCCCATGGGGTTTCTCCTTTTTTGTCGAACAACGGCGGCTGCGCCGCCCGGCGCGCCCGGTCCGCAGGCTGACCGGGCGTGCCTATCCCCACCTCGCCGAACGGTGCATGGGCCATGCCCGCGGCTTATCGCCTGCGCAGGTAAAACTTGAAGATCCCCTGCTCCGCCTCGATGCGCTCGAGCAGTTCCACCGCGGTGTTGCCGACCCAGGCATCGACATCGGCCGGCGTGCCCGGGCAGTTGCTCACCAGCAGCAGGACCTGGCCCGGCTGCAGGGCGTCGAGCAGCTTCTTCGCCTCGAGGATCGGCCCCGGGCAGGAGACGCCGCGCAAGTCGAGCGTGACGTTCGGCGCCGGCGCCCTCCCGCCGCTGCCGCGGATGATCAGATAGGCTGTGCGCCCCTCGCCCATCCTGTCCTTCACCGTCACCTCGTTGCCGGTCTGCCGCGACCAGGCGAAAAGGTCGTCCGACGTGCCCGGGCAGTTGGAAACCAGCAGCAGCGACTGGCCCGTTTCCATGGCGTCGACGATCTTCTTGGCGCCGATCAGCGGCGCCGGGCAGGACAGGCCGCTCATGTCCAGGGTGACGGCGGGCTTGGCGCTCATGCCTGGCCTGTCGAGGCTACTCCAGCGCGCCGACGGCGAGCACCGACTTGTGCGGCACGAAAATGCCGCAGCCGAGCTTGCGTCCCTGGCCGAGGCCGCGCTCCTGCACGGCCAGCGACTGCTCCGGCGTCAGGCCGTGCAGCAGCAGGCTGAAGCCGCAGACCTCCCCTTCCGGAGTCTGCAGCGCATGCCGCTTGCCGGCGATCATCCTCGTCGGCAGCTCCGCTTCGCGCAGCTCGGCCGCCGCCCTTTCCAGAAACTCGACTTCATCGGCGCAGCCGGTACAAACGAAGCGCGAATGCACGGTGGCATGGGGCATCAGCTCGCGCAGCTTGGCCGCGCCGAGCTCGATGCCGCTGCCGACATCGAGCCGGCAGCCGCACAGGATGCGCGCCTGCTCGGCGCGCGCGTCGGGCAGCCGCAGCTTGAGGCGCGCGCGCGGGCCGAGCAGCAGCCCCCCGTCGGAGACCGTCACTCCGTGCAGGGGATGCACGCCGACCGCGGCATCCTCCTCCAGCCAGTCCAGCATGCCGGCCAGGGCGCGGAACAGGACGAAGCCGTAGTCGCGCGGCAGGCGCTCGCCACGGGCTTCGAAGCAGGCGTCCACCATCCTCATGGCTGGCCGTCGGCCCAGTCCTGCATCACCTTGCCCCAGCGGGCGGCGGTCCGGGCGTCGATGTCGAAGATGGTGAAGCGCTTCTTCTCCCGGATGCGCAGGCGCAGCATCGGCGTGCCGCCGGCGAGATACTCGACCTGCTGCAACTCGATCTCCTGTCCCCAGATCGGGGCGGTGAACTTGCCGAGGGTGGTCAGCGTTTCCTTGTCGTCCATGTCGGGGCCGCCCGTTCGGGCCAGATGCATGCGTACCGGCCAAATATGCCCACCGCGGGAAGTTCCGCCTATCACCGGCATGGCGTGCCGCGGCATACTCCTTTCGGGTAGGTTTTCCCTACCCCCACGGGAGAAGGACGATACCCTGCGCGGGTTATGGAACATCGCGGTGCACCATGCGTAACATCAGCGCCAACTAATAGACCCCCCAGCAGCACCGGACAGACCCGAGTCTTACCCGCTACGAACCTTGGCACCGGAGACAAATCATGGCTAAGAAAATGCACGACACACCCAATCTGGACCAGCTGGAATCGGGCCCGTGGCCCAGCTTCGTCACCGGCCTGAAGCGCCTGGCGAAGGACAAGGACATGATGGTGGACCTGCTCGGCCACCTCGAGCACTCCTACCAGACACGCCAGGGCTACTGGAAGGGCGGCACGGTCGGCGTCTTCGGCTACGGTGGCGGCGTCATCCCGCGCTTCACCGAAATCAAGGATGAGAACGACCAGCCGATCTTCAAGGATGCCGCCGAATTCCACACCCTGCGCGTCATGCCGCCGCCGGGCATGCACTACAACACCGACATCCTGCGCAAGTTCTGCGACCTGTGGGAGAAGCATGGCTCCGGCCTGATCGCCTTCCACGGCCAGTCGGGCGACATCATGTTCCAGGGGGCCACCGCGCCCAACGTGCAGAAGGCCTTCGACGAGATCAACGAGCTCGGCTTCGACCTCGGCGGCGCCGGTCCGGCCGTGCGCACGGCGATGTCCTGCGTCGGCGCGTCGCGCTGCGAGCAGTCCTGCTTCGACGAGGCGCGCGCCCACCGGCTGGCGATCAACACCTTCGTCGGCGACATCCACCGCCCCTCGCTGCCCTACAAGTTCAAGTTCAAGTTCTCCGGCTGCCCGAACGACTGCATGAACTCGATCCAGCGCTCGGACATGGCGGTGATCGGAACCTGGCGCGACAACATCCGCACCGACGAGGCGCTGGCGAAGAAGTGGTTCGCCAAGCACGGCCTCAGCGAACTGGTGAACGACGTCGTCGGCATGTGCCCGACCCGCGCCATCCAGCTGAAGGAGATCAAGGACGTCAGCAAGGACCCGCACGTCTCCAGCGTCGCCGTCAACGACAGCCAGGCGCTGGAGATCAACAACAAGGACTGCGTGCGCTGCATGCACTGCATCAACGTCATGACCGGCGCCCTGGCGCCGGGCCAGGACAAGGGCGTCACCATCCTCGTCGGCGGCAAGCGCACGCTGAAGATCGGCGACCTGATGGGCACCGTGCTGATTCCCTTCATGAAGCTGGAAACCGACGAGGATCACGAGAAGTTCATCGACCTGGCCCAGCGCATCATCGACTTCTTCGCCGAGAACGCGCTCGAGCACGAGCGCACCGGCGAGATGATCGAGCGCATCGGCCTGATGAACTTCCTCGACGGCATCGAGGTCGAGGTGGACCCGAACATGGTCTCGGCGCCGCGCACCAATCCCTTCATCCGCATGGATGGCTGGGACGAGGAAGTGGCCAAGATCAAGGCCAGGCAGGCCGCCGCCTGACAATCACAGACTGACGGAGACACATCATGTCGCAACCGCAAATGCGCAAGCCCATCGAGTCCGGCGTGCCCGACAACAAGCAGTACATGCACCCGCTGATGGTGAAGAACTACGGCAACTGGAAGTACCACGACCGGCCGCGGCCCGGCGTCCTCCACCACGTCTCCCACAGCGGCGACGAGATCTGGACGGTGCGCGCCGGCACGCAGCGGCAGATGGACGTCTACACCATCCGCAAGCTGTGCGACATCGCCGACAAGTTCGCCGACGGCCACGTCCGCTTCACCATCCGCAGCAATATCGAGTTCATGGTCGGCGACGAGAAGAAGGTGGCGTCGCTGGTCGCCGAACTGGAGAAGAACGGCTTTCCGGTCGGGGGAACCGGCAACTCGATCTCGATGATCTCGCACACCCAGGGCTTCCTCCACTGCGACATCCCCGCCACCGACGCCTCCGGCGTGGTCAAGGCGCTGATGGACGAGCTCTACGAGGAATTCAAGAACGAGCAGATGCCGAACCGCGTGCGCCTGTCCACTTCCTGCTGCGAGATCAACTGCGGCGGCCAGGCCGACCTCGCCATCATCATCCAGCACACCAAGCCGCCGCGCATCAACCACGACCTCGTCGCCAACATCTGCGAGCGCCCGTCCGTGGTGGCGCGCTGTCCGGTGGCCGCCATCCGGCCGGCCATGGTGAACGGCAAGCCCTCGCTCGAGGTCGACGAGAAGAAATGCGTCTGCTGCGGCGCCTGCTTCCCGCCCTGCCCGCCGATGGCCATCAACCATCCCGAGCACTCCAAGCTGGCCATCTGGGTCGGCGGCAAGAACTCCAACGCTCGCAGCAAGCCGCAGTTCATGAAGATGGTCGCCATGGGCCTGCCCAACAACCCGCCACGCTGGCCCGAGGTCGCCGAGGTGGTGAAGAAGATCCTCAACGTGTACAAGAACGACGCCCGCTCGTGGGAGCGCATGGCCGACTGGATCGAGCGCATCGGCTGGCCGCGCTTCTTCGAGAAGTGCGACCTGCCCTTCACCAAGTACCTGATCGACGACTGGCGCGGCGGCCGGGTGAACCTCAACGCCTCGGCGCACATCCGCTTCTGAGCCGGAGAGGGCATGAAGATCGCCATCCTCATCAACGAAGGCCCCTACACGCACGAGGCGACCGACAGTGCCTACCTGTTCGCCCGCGCCGCCATCGAGAAGGGACACCAGGTCAGCCGCGTCTTCTTCTATCACGACGGCGTGAACAACTCGACCCGCCTGACCGAGCCGCCGCAGGACGACCGCCACATCGTCAACCGCTGGGCCAGGCTGGGCGACGAGCACAAGATCGACCTGGTCGTCTGCGTCGCCGCCGCCCTGCGCCGCGGCATCAAGGACGAGAACCTGGCGCCCGGTTTCCGCATTTCCGGGCTCGGCCAGTTGGTCGAGGCCGGCATCCAGGCCGACCGGCTGGTCACTTTCGGCGACTGAGACAGGGGAAAACGCGCGATGAGCGAAGGGCAGATCAAGAAGTTCATGTACTTAAACCGCAAGGCGCCGCACGGCACCATCTACGCGCTGGAGTCGCTCGAAGTGGTGCTGATCGCCGCCGCCTTTGACCAGGACGTCAGCCTCGCCTTCATGGACGACGGCGTCTACCAGCTGAAAAAGGGCTTCAACACCAAGGGCATCGAGGTGAAGAACTTCCAGCCGACCTACCGCGCGCTCGACGACTACGACATCAACAAGCTCTACGTCGAGAAGGAGGCGCTCGAGGCGCGCGGCCTTGGCGCCGAGGACATGTGCGTGCCGGTCGAGGTGCTCTCCCGCGCCGAGATCGGCAAGCTGATGGAAACCCAGGACGTGATCCTGAGCTTCTGAGAGAGGGGAACATGCTGCACATCGTCAACAAGTCGCCGCTCGAGCGCAACTCGCTCGACACCTGCCTCGCCACGGCGCAGCCGGGCGGCGCGCTCCTGCTGATCGAGGATGGCGTTTACGCCGCGACGGCCGGCCATGCCGCCGCCGGCAAGCTGAGCGCGGCCATGGACAAGCTCAAGGTCTATGCGCTGAAACCGGACCTGGAGGCGCGCGGCATGGCTGAACGCGCCCTGGAAGGCGTCACCCTGGTTGATTATGGCGGTTTCGTCGACCTGGTGACGGAACATGCCACCTGCCAATCCTGGCTGTAACCGCTTTTTCTAGGAGACTCACCATGGCTATCGAACTGAACGGCAAGACCTACGAAACCGACGAGGAAGGCTACCTGACCGACATCAACGAGTGGAACGAGGATGTCGCCAAGATTCTCGCCCAGAACGAGAACATCGACATGACCGAGCAGCACTGGGAGGTCATCGAGTTCCTGCGCGAGTATTACAACGAGTTCCAGATCGCCCCGGCGGTGCGCGTGCTGACCAAGGCCATCGGCAAGAAGCTCGGCCCGGAGAAGGGCAACAGCCAGTACCTGTACGAACTGTTCCCCTACGGCCCGGGCAAGCAGGCCTGCAAGATCGCCGGCCTGCCCAAGCCGACCGGCTGCATCTAGCAGCGGGTTTCGGGTTTCGAGTTTCGGGTTTCGAGTTTCGAGTTTCGAGTTTCGAGTTTCGGGTTTCGCGTTCCGGATTGCAAGACTCCGGGCGCGGCGGTCTTCGGCTCGCAGCCGGCAACCCCGGACACGACAGCGCCCCATGGCCACGATCTTCTTCGCCGCCCTCTTCTACGCCGCCACGGCGATCTTCGTCGCCGGGCTGGCGCTGAAGGTCGCCGACTACGCGCGCACGCCGGCGCCGCTGAAGATTCCCACCACGCCGGCGCCGACCACCACCGGCGGTGTCTGGCTGCGCATGCTGCGCGAGGTGTTCCTGTTCCACAGCCTGTTCAAGTCCAACCTGTGGATCTGGACCTTCGGCATGCTGTTCCACGCCGCCCTGCTGCTGGTGCTCGTTCGCCATCTGCGCTACTTCACCGAGCCGGTCTGGTTCTGGGTCGCCTGGCTGCAGCCCTTCGGCATCTACGCCGGCTTCGCCATGGTGGCCGGGCTGCTCGCCCTGTGGGCGCGGCGTTTCCTGGTCGAGCGCGTGCGCTACATCTCGACCGTCTCCGACCACCTGATGCTGGCGCTGCTCGTCGGCATCGGCGCCTCCGGCCTCGGCATGAAATTCCTCGCCCACACCGATGTCGTCGCGGTGAAGGCCTTCATGCTCGGCCTGATGCGCTTCGACATCCAGCCGCTGCCGGCCCACCCCGGGCTCTATGTGCACCTCGGCCTGGTCGCCCTGCTGATGATCGTCTTCCCCTTCAGCAAGCTGCTGCACGTGCCCGGCGTGTTCTTCTCGCCGACGCGCAACCAGGCGGACAACCCGCGCGAGAAGCGCCACCTGGCGCCGTGGGCGGCCGAACTGGAAAAGAACTGAGAACGCCATGGCCGCGGCCGAATTCACCACGCCCGAGATGAAGGAGTTCGCCGAGGTTCCGCGGCTTCAGCCCGGCGCCATGGCGCAGAGCAAGCCCTTCCTCGCCAGCGACAAGATGAACGAGGCGCTCGGCTTTCCCGGCACGCTGGTGCCGGACTGGCACGAGAAGGCGATTGGCCGCCTCGGCGAGCTGCTCAAGAAATACCGCTCGCTCAAGGTCTATCTCGACGCCTGCGTGCATTGCGGCGCCTGCACCGACAAGTGCCACTACTTCCTCGGCAGCGGCGACCCGAAGAACATGCCGGTGGCGCGCCAGGATCTGCTGCGCGGCGTCTACCGCCGCCACTTCACGCTGGCCGGCAAGCTGATGCCGAAGCTGGTCGGCGCCCAGGAGCTGACGCGCGAGCTGCTCGACGACTGGTTCAACTACTTCCACCAGTGCTCGGAATGCCGCCGCTGCTCGGTGTTCTGCCCTTACGGCATCGACACGGCCGAGATCACCATGGCCGGCCGCGACATCCTCGACACGGTCGGCTACGGCCAGAAGTACTCCAACGAGATCATCGGCAAGGTGCACAAGGTCGGCAACAACCTCGGCCTGCCCGGCCCGGCGCTGCTCGACACCCTGCAAGGCCTCGAGGAGGACGTCAAGGAGGACACCGGCGTCGATGTGCGCTACCCGCTCGACGAGAAGGGCGCCGAGGTGCTGCTGATCACGCCCTCGGCCGACTTCTTCGCCGAGCCCCACGTCGAAAGCCTGATCGGCTATGGCAAGGTGTTCCACGCCGCCGGCATCTCGTGGACCCTCTCCTCAAAGGCTTCCGAGGCGGCCAATTTCGGCATGTTCATCGGCAGCTACGAGCAGATGCGCCAGGTCGCCCTGCGCATCCGCGAGGCGGCGCTCGAGCTCGGCGCCAAGCGCATCGTCGTCGGCGAGTGCGGCCACGCCTGGCGCGTCGCCTACAGCTTCTGGAACACCCTGACCGGCATCGGCGCCGGCGGCGAAGATCCCTTCGCCCTGCAGCTGCAGAACCAGCTCGACCCGGCGCACAAGCAGCCAACCCACATCTGCGAGCTGACCTGGGACCTGATCCGGCGCGGCGCGTTGAAGTTCGACAAGGCCGCCAACGACCACCGCGTCATCACCTTCCACGACTCCTGCAACGTGGCGCGCGCCTCGCGCATGGGCGACGCGCCGGGCGGCCAGTTCGACATCCCGCGCGCCATCATCCGCGCCGTCGCCAACAACTATTTCGAGATGCCGGCCGGCACGACGCACGAGGCGACCTTCTGCTGCGGCGGCGGCGGCGGCCTGCTCACCGACGAGCTGATCGAGATCCGCGTCAAGGGGGCGTTGCCGCGCATGGATGCGCTGAATCAGGTGGTCGAGCGCCACGGCGTCAATTTCATGGCGACCATCTGCGCCATCTGCAAGGCGCAGTTCACCAAGGTCCTGCCCTACTACAAGTTCAACCGCGGCATGGTCGGCGGCGTGCACCAGCTCGTCAGCACGGCCATCCGCCTCGGCGAAGCATAACCGGACACCACAAGGAGACAAGCATGTCGGCCACCAGCGAGAAACCCGATTCGGAGAAACTGACCTTCCGCCGCTTCGAGGACGGAGACCATGAGCAGGGGTCCTGGCGCAAGCAGATCTTCCAGGCCAGCCACTCCTACAAGTGCCCGACCTACATCAAGACGACGCCGCCCTGCCAGTCGAGCTGCCCCTCGGGCGAGGACATCCGCAGCTACCTCGCCATCGTGCGCGGCCAGGAGAAGGCGCCGCTCGGCGCCGACGGCAAGCCGAGCATGCCGCAGTTCGAGTACGCCTGGCGCCGCCTGACCGAGGCCAACCCCTTTCCCTCGGTGATGGGCCGCGTCTGCCCGGCGCCGTGCGAGACCGGCTGCAACCGCAACGTCGTCGAGGATTTCGTCGGCATCAACTCGGTCGAGCACTTCCTCGGCGACTACGCCAACAAGAACGACCTCAAGTACAACGCCCCGGCGCAGAAGACCGGCAAGAAGGTGGCGATCATCGGCGGCGGCCCGGCCGGCCTGTCCTGCGCCTACCAGCTGGCGCTGAAAGGCCATGAGCCGACGATCTTCGACGACCACGAGGAACTCGGCGGCATGATGCGCTACGGCATCCCCGGCTTTCGCACGCCGCGCGACGTGCTCGACAAGGAGATCCAGCGCATCCTCGATCTCGGCGTCAAGACGCGCATGAAGACGCGCATCGGCACCGATGTCACCATGGACGAGATCCGCCGCGATTTCGACGCCGTCTTCCTCGGCCTCGGCGCCCAGGGCGGCCGCGCCCTGCCCTGCGAGGGCAATGACGCGCCCAACGTCGTCACCGCCACCTCGTTCCTGCGCGCCTTCAACGACGGCCGCATGAAGTTCGTCGGCAAGCGCGTGGTGGTGGTCGGCGGCGGCGACACCTCGATCGACGTCGCCAGCGTGGCGCGCCGCCTCGGCGCCATCGACAACCCGCATCCGACCGACTTCCCCGAGAACGTCATCGGCGGCTACGCCGCCCACGAGGTGGCCGAGATCTCGGTGCGCCAGGGCGCCGAAGTGACGCTGACCTCGGTCTTCCCGGTCGACAAGATGCAGGCCAACAAGCACGAGATCGAGCAGGCCAGGGCCGAGGGCATCGACATCCGCGGCGGCTGGATGCCGGTCGCGGTGGTCAGGGGCGCCGACGGCCGCGCCACGGCGCTGCGCGTGGCGCAATGCGAGGCCAAGTTCGTCGGCGGCAAGCTGGAGCTGAACCGCATCGAGGGCAGCGAGCAGGACCTGCCGGCCGACCTCATCGTCTCGGCCATCGGCCAGGCAGTCGACTTCACCGGCATCGAGGAGTTCGACTCCGGCAAGGGCGGCATTGCCATCGACAAGAACTACCAGGTGCATGGCCAGCCCGGCGTGTTCACCGGCGGCGACGTCGTCCGCCCGCACCTGCTCACCACCGCCATCGGCCACGGCTGGATCGCCGCCGAGGGCATCGACCGCTTCCTCCTCGGCGAAGAGCAGGACAAGCGGCCGAAGATCGACGTGCACCACTGGGACATGCAGCGCAAGCTGATCGAGAAGGGCAATCCGCCGCAGCATTTCCACGGCCCGACCTGGGGCACCGACAGCAAGAACATCGCCATCCACAACTACGACGACCGCTCCGACCGCCACGTCATCACGCACAAGGAGCTGTTCCTCGGCCACTTCGGCTTCACGCCGCGCAACAAGCGCAAGATCACCACGCTCGACAAGGAGTCCGCGCTGGGCAACTTCGAGGAGCGGCTCGATGCGCTCGACGAAAAGCAGGTCGTCGCCGAGGCCAAGCGCTGCATGAGCTGCGGGCTGTGCTTCGAATGCGACAACTGCGTCGTCTATTGCCCGCAGATCGCGGTGTATCGCGTCAAGAAGAGCGAGGCGACCACCGGCCGCTACGTGGCGACCGACTACACGCGCTGCATCGGCTGCCACATCTGCCACGAGGTCTGCCCGACCGGCTACATCCAGATGGGACTCGGTGAATGAGTGCTGCCGCGCCCGCCGCCGCCCTGCCGCGCCCGCCTGCCGCGGGCCTGCGTGCGACGCAAGCGGGCGCATCGCGCCGCGGCATGCTGCGCCTGCTGCTGTCGCTTGCCGCCGCCCTGCTGTGCCTGCCGGGCTCGCTCACCGCTCATGCGGCGGAGTCCGGCCGCACGCCGCTGCCGGCCATCGAGATCGCCAACCCCGGTCAGTGCGTCGAGCCGAAGGATGTCATCCGCCGCGACCACATGAAATTCCTGCGCCACCAGCGCGACCTGACCATGCACGAGGGTATCCGCACCAAGAAATACAGCCTCAACGAGTGCGTGTCCTGCCATGCCAGCAAGAAGACCGGCAGCGTCCTCGGCGAGGGCGGCTTCTGCCAGAACTGCCATGATTACGCGGCGGTCAGGCCCGACTGCTGGGACTGCCACCAGCCGCGGGTCCAGCCGGCCGCGAAAGGCCGCGCCGACGCGGCGACCGCCGACCTGCTGCAAGCCATGCAACGCGGCCGCGGCGGCGCGGAGACCAAGCCATGAGCGAACCCATCGAACCGACACGGCGCGCCGGCGACGAGGCGCAGGCGGAGACGGGCGGCAATCGCGCCGCTCCGCTCCATAGCCGCCGCGACTTCATCGCCGCCACCGCCGCCGCGGTGGCGGGACTCGGCCTGGCGCCCGGCATCCGCCTGGTCGAGGTCGCCGCCGCCAAGCCGGACGACGAACCGGCCTCGGCCAAGGTGCGCTGGGGCATGCTGATCGACACGACGCGCTGCCAGACCGGCTGCGACGCCTGCGTCTCCGCCTGCAACAAGGAGAACCATCTCGGCGAGACGCGCAACCCGCGCACCGATGCGCAGTGGATCCGCAAGATCGACCTGACCGAGGAGCAGACCGGCCAGAGTCTGTCGCTGCCGATGCTCTGCCAGCATTGCGACAACGCACCTTGCGTCGACGTCTGCCCGACCGGCGCCTCGTTCAAGCGCGCCGACGGCATCGTGCTGGTGGACCGCCACATCTGCATCGGCTGCCGCTACTGCATGATGGCCTGCCCCTACAAGGCGCGCTCTTTCGTGCACGAGCCGCACGAGGACCAGAACCCGCTGGTGCCGCGCGGCCAGGGCACGGTGGAGAGCTGCACGCTGTGCGTGCACCGGCTCGACCGCGGCGGCACGCCGGCCTGCGTCGAGGCTTGCGCCGGCGAAGGCCATCACGCCATGCTGTTCGGCGACCTCAACGATCCGCAGAGCGCGATCGCCCGCCGCCTGCGCGAAGTCAAGTCCACCGAGGTGCGCGCCGACCTCAAGCTCGGCACCGCCATCCGCTACGAAGGTCTCTGAGCATGGCCGACTATACCTACGTCGACAGGCCCGGCCGGCCGGCCGCCTTCTGGGGGCTGCTCGCTCTCGGCGCCTTCTTCCTGCTGGCGGCCTTCGCCGCCTTCCTCGACTTCGAGCACCACGGCCACATCGTCAGCGGCATGGACAACCAGATCGTCTGGGGCGTGCCGCACGTATTCGCCGTCTTCCTCATCGTCGCCGCCTCGGGCGTGCTCAACGTCGCCTCGATCGGCACGGTGTTCGGCAAGCTGCCCTACAAGCCGCACGCGCCGCTCTCCGGCCTGCTGGCGCTGGCCCTGCTCGCCGGCGGCCTTGCCGTGGTGGCGGCCGACCTCGGCCGCCCCGACCGTCTCATCGTGGCGATGACGCACTTCAACTTCAAGTCGATCTTCGCCATCAACATGCTGTTCTATTCCGGCTTCTTCGCCATCGTCGCCGCCTACCTGGTGACCCTGATGGAGCGCAGCCTGAAGCCCTACGCCAGGCCGCTCGGCTTCCTCGCCTTTTTCTGGCGCCTTGCGCTGACCACCGCCACCGGCTCGATCTTCGGCTTCCTCGTCGCGCGCAGTGCCTACGGCTCGGCGATCATGGCGCCGATGTTCATCATCTATTCCTTCGCCTACGGCCTCGCCATCTTCCTCGTCGCCCAGGCCGCCATGGCGGCCTGGAGCGGCGGCCGGCCCGACGCCGCCACCCTGGCGCGCATGAAGAACCTGCTCGCCGTCTTCGTCGGCGCCGCGCTCTACTTCACCGCCGTCATGCACCTGACCAGCCTGTACTTCGCCAAGCAGGCGGCCTACGAGCGCTTCATCCTGCTCGACGGCGGCGTGCATACCCTGATGTTCTGGCTCGGCCAGGTCGGCGTCGGCGGCGTGCTGCCGCTGGTCCTGCTGCTGGCGCCGGGCAGCTGCGGCCGCCGCGTCGTCGTCGCCTCGCTGCTGGTGGTGCTGGGCGGCCTCGCCCAGATGTGGGTCACCATCATCGGCGGCCAGGCCTGGCCGCTGGAGATCTTCCCCGGCTACCGCGTCTCCAGCAGCTTCCAGGATGGCGTCATCAATCCCTATGCGCCGACCCTGGGCGAGTTCGCCCTCGGCTTCGGCGGCTTCGCCCTGGCCTTCGTCATCACCCTGATCGCCGTGCGCGTGCTGCGCTTCCAGCCGCAGGGCGCGGCTGCCGGGGCGGGCAGCGAGGACTGACCGGGCCGCGTCCCGGTCGCAACGGGCCGGCGGCGACATGCATCGCTTCCTCGTTTCAGCCGCGCACAAGTCTTCCGGCAAGACGACGCTGGGCATCGGTCTGGCCGCCGCGCTGCGCGGCCGCGGCCTCGCCGTGCAGCCCTTCAAGAAGGGGCCGGACTACATCGATCCGATCTGGCTCGGCCAGGCGGCCGGCCGGTCCTGCCGCAACCTGGATTTCTTCCAGCAGTCGGCCAGCGAGATCGCAGACGGCTTCGCCCGCCACGGCGCGGCCGCCGACGTCGTTCTCGTCGAAGGCAACAAGGGTCTCTATGACGGGCTTGACCTCGCCGGCAGCAACAGCAACGCGGCGCTGGCCAAGCTCCTCGGCCTGCCGGTGGTGCTGGTCCTCGACGCGCGCGGCATGACGCGCGGCATCGCGCCGCTGATCCTCGGCTACCAGGCCTTCGACCGCGACATCCGCATCGCCGGCGTCATCCTCAACCGCCTCGGCGGCACTCGCCACGAGGCCAAGCTGCGCGCCGTCATCGAGCACTACACCGACGTGCCTGTGCTCGGCGCCGTGCTCGAAGACCGGGAACTGTCGATCGTCGAGCGCCATCTCGGCCTCATGCCGGCGTTCGAAACGGCCGCCGCCGCGGCGCGCATCGCCGCCATCGCCCGCTCCGTCGCCGCCCAGGTCGATCTCGACCGCCTGCTGCAGGCGACCCGGGCCGCGCAGCCGCTCGTCGCGCCGCCACCGGCGGCCGCCGCCGACAGCCGGGAGAAGATCCGCCTCGGCCTGGCGCGCGACGCCGCCTTCGGCTTCTATTACGCCGACGACCTGGAGGCCCTGCAGCAGGCCGGCGCCGAACTGGTGCCCTTCAGTCCGCTCGCCGATCCCCGCCTGCCCGAGGTGGACGCCCTCTTCCTCGGCGGCGGCTTTCCCGAATGCTTCATGGGCGAACTCGAAGCCAACCACGGCATGCGCCAATCGGTGCGGCGGGCCATCGAGAACGGCCTGCCGGCCTATGCCGAATGCGGCGGCCTGATGTACCTGGCACGCAGTCTCGACTGGCGCGGCGAGAAGCGCGTCATGGTCGGCGCCATCGACGCCGACGCGGTGATGCACGACAAGCCGGTCGGCCGCGGCTATGTGCGGCTGGCGCCGACGGATTGTCACCCCTGGCTGGCGCCAGACGCCGCAGGCGGGGAGATCGCCGCCCACGAGTTCCACTATTCCAGCCTGGAGAACCTCGCCCCCGGCACGCGCTTCGCCTATGAAGTGAAGCGCGGCCATGGCACCGACGGCAAGCGCGACGGCATCGTGAGCAACAACCTGCTCGCTTCCTACGCGCATTTGCGCGGCACTGGCGACTGCGGCTGGCCGGCGCGCTTTGTCGCCTTCGCCCGCCGCTGCCGGCAACACCTGACAGCTCCGATCGCCTGAGGAGGAAACCGCCCATGTTTGCCCTGACACCCGCCGCCGCCGCCCGCATCATCGACTCCGCCCGCCAGAGCGACGCCGCCGGCATGCCGCTGCGCATCGCCGCCAAGGTCGAGGAGGACGGCCGGCTCGCCTTCGGCATCGGCTTCGACGAGCCGCGCGAGCAGGACCTCTCCTACGAATGCGAGGGCGTCACCCTGCTCATCGCGCCGCCCAGCCGCGAACTGCTCGAGGACATGCTGCTCGACTTCGCCGAGATCGCGCCGGGAGACTGGCAATTCGTCTTCATGCGGACGAGTCCGCCAGGCGGCGGCTGCGCGCCGAGCGGCTGCGGCGGTTGCAGCAGCAGCGGCAGCTGCGGCTGAGCGGGTATAATGACCCTCGCGCGACGAAAGCGGCGGCCACGTGCGTTGGCCGCCGCGGCCCCGCTCACTCCATGGACTTCCTGCCGATCTTCCTGAACATCAAGGGCGCGCGCTGCGTCGTCGTCGGCGGCGGCGCCGTCGCCGCGCGCAAGGCCGGCCTGCTCGCCGGTTGCGGCGCGCAGGTCGTCATCGTCGCGCCCGAGCTGGGCGAGACTCTCGTTGCCGAACGGGCCGACGGCCGCATCCGCCACATCGCCGCGCCCTTCGAGCCGAGCCATCTCGACGGCGCGACGCTGGCCATCGCCGCCACCGACGATCGCGCCACCAACGAGGCCGTCTCGCGCGAGGCGCAGGCGCGCGCCATCCCGGTGAACGTGGTCGACTCGCCGGAATTGTGCAGCTTCGTCGTGCCGGCCATCGTCGACCGCTCGCCGCTGGTCGTCGCCGTATCGACCGGCGGCGCCTCGCCGGTGCTGGCGCGCCTGGTGCGGGCGCGGCTGGAGACGCTGCTACCGGCCGCCTACGGCCGCCTCGCCCAGCTGGCGCGAGATCTGCGCGACCGCGTCAAGCGGCATTTCTCCAGCGTGCCGCTGCGCCGCATCTTCTGGGAGAAGCTGCTCGGCGGCCCGTTCTCCGATCTCGTGCTGGCCGGCAAGGACGGCGAGGCCGAGCGACTGTTCGAGGCGCAGCTCGCCGGCACGGCCGACGCGCCGCCGCGCGGCGAGGTCTACCTGGTCGGCGCCGGTCCCGGCAATCCCGATCTGCTCACCTTCCGCGCGCTCAGGCTGATGCAGCAGGCCGATGTCGTGGTGCACGACAACCTGGTGCCGCCGGCCATCGTCGAGCTGTGCCGGCGCGACGCCGAGCGCATCTACGTCGGCAAGCGGCGCAACCACCACACCCTGCGCCAGGAGGAGATCAATGCGCTGCTGGTGAGCCTGGCGAAAGAGGGCAAGCGCGTGCTGCGTCTGAAGGGCGGCGATCCGTTCATCTTCGGCCGCGGCGGCGAGGAGATCGCCACCCTCTCCGCCCACGGCATCGGCTTCGAGGTGGTGCCCGGCATCACGGCGGCCTCGGGCATCGCCGCCTACGCCGGCATCCCGCTCACCCACCGCGACTACGTCCAGTCCTGCATCTTCGTCACCGGCAACCTGAAAGACGGCAGCATCAACCTGGACTGGGAGGGCCTGGCGCGTCCGCGACAGACCCTCGTCATCTACATGGGCCTGCTCGGCCTGCCGGTACTGTGCCGCGAGCTGGTCGCCCACGGCCTGCCCGCCGCCACGCCGGCGGCCATCGTCCAGCAGGGCACGACCAGCCGCCAGCGCATCCTCGTCGGCACGCTGGAGACGCTGCCGCGGCTGGCAGAGGAGGCCGCGCTGTCGCCGCCCACCCTGATCATCGTCGGCGAGGTGATCCGGCTGCGCGAGCAGCTGACGTGGTTCGATCCGGCGACGGTGGGCGAAATCGGCAGCTGGAAGAAGGAAGGCTGAGTCAGGCAGCACGGCATCCGCGAGCCGCGGGCGCGCCTACTTGACGCGCGTCAGCCGCGGCCGCGGCGGAGTGTCATCCGGCGCCGGACCGGGCGCATCGGCGTCGCCGCCATCCGCGCCGGCGACGGTTTCCCCGCCTGCCGCGCCCGTCTCGAAGGCCATGCCCTGGCCGTTCTCGCGGGCATAGATGGCGGCCACGTTGCCCACGGGAATGGAGAGCGATTGCGCCACGCCGCCGAAGCGGGCCTGGCAGGTGATGAAGTCGTTGCCCATG
Source organism: Pseudomonadota bacterium (assembly GCA_963205435.1). Classification (GTDB taxonomy): domain Bacteria; phylum Pseudomonadota; class Gammaproteobacteria; order Burkholderiales; family Rhodocyclaceae; genus Desulfobacillus. The sequence goes on along the minus strand of CAUJIV010000009.1, from coordinate 17,766 downwards.
CGCAGGTTGTGCACCGCATCGCCGCCGAGATTGAGCACGATCTGGCCGTCGCGCACATACTGGCGCGGCACCAGGGTGCGCTCATCCGCCAGGACGGAAATGTAGGGAGTGAAGCCCTGGTCGCAGCACCATTCGTGGATGGCGCGCAGCAGATAAGGTTTGGTTGAGGCGGCGCTCATGTCGGCGCGGCGCCGGGATACGCGTGATGCGCCCTAGCGGCGCATCACCTTTTCGGAAGGGGTGAGGGCGTCGATGAAGCCTTGCCGGCTGAAGATGCGCTCGGCGTACTTCATCAGCGGCGCGCCGGCCTTGGGCAGCTCAATGCCGTAGTGGTCGAGGCGCCAGAGCAGCGGCGCGATGGCGACATCGAGCATGGAGAACTCGTCGCCGAGCATGAACTTCTGCTTGCTGAACACCGGCGCCAGCTCGCTCAGGCGATCACGCACGTGGCCACGCACCTTGTCCGCCGACTTCAGGTTCTTTTCCAGCGCGTCGATGTGGCTGAACAGCTCCTGCTCGAAGGAGGACAGCAGCTGGCGCGCGCGCGCGCGCATGATCGGGTCGGGCGGCATCAGCTGCGGGTGCGGGAAGCGCTCGTCGATGTACTCGTTGATGATGTTGGCCTCGTAGAGGACGAGGTCGCGGTCGACCAGCACCGGCACGCGGTTGTAGGGGTTGATGACGGCGATGTCCTCGGGCTTGTTGAACAGGTCGACATCGATGACCTGGAAGTCCATCCCCTTCTCGTAGAGGACTATCCGGCAGCGGTGGCTGAACGGGCAGGTCGTGCCCGAATACAAAGTCATCATGGTATTCCCGCTCCAGGAATAGTCTGCATCGCGCACCACGCGGCGAACGCGCGGTGCGTTGAAATCGCGATGCCCGAGAAACTGCATGGCCGTCCTTGCAGGGTTATCCGCCGGTTAATGAACATCCTTCCAGAACGCGCGCTTCATCGCATAGGCGACGACGAAGAACACGGCCAGGAAGAGCAGGACCGCGACGCCGAGCTGCTTGCGGAAGTGCGCCTGCGGCTCGGCCATCCAGACGAGGAAGGCGACCAGATCGCCGACGGCATCGTCGTATTCCCGGGCGCTGAGCGCGCCGGGGCGCGCCAGCGTCAGCTTGTGTCCGGCATCCATGACCTGCTCGCCCTGCAGCTGCCACAGCACGTGCGGCATGCCGACGTTGGGAAAGACGGCGTTGTTCCAGCCCGAGGGGCGCGAGGGGTCGCGGTAGAAGCTGCGCAGGTAGGTGTACAGCCAGTCGGCGCCGCTGCCGGCGGCGGAGGCGCGCGAGCGGGCGATCAGCGACAGGTCGGGTGGCCAGGTGCCGAAAAACTCCTTGGCGTCCTGCCGCGTCAGCGCCACCCGCATCGGCTCGCCGATCTTGTCGGCGGTGAACATCAGGTTGTCCCTGATCTGCTGTTCGCTGAGGCCGATGTCCTTCAGGCGGTTGTAGCGCACGTAGCTGGCGCCATGGCAGTTGAGGCAGTTGTTGACGAACAGCCGGGCGCCGTTCTGCAGGGCCACCGGGTCGCCGCTGCGGTCCGGCGCGCGGTCGAGCCTGGGCTCGTCGCCGCTGGCAAGGGCGGCCAGCGGCAGCAGCAGGAGGGCAAGGATCAGCTTTCTCATGGCACGCCCGCTCATTTTGTCAGCCTTTCCGGCTCCGGCTTGCACTTGTCGATGCGCGTGTACCAGGGCATCAGCAGGAAGAACAGGAAATAGACGACCGTGCATATCTGCGAAATCAGCGTGTAGGCCGGCGTCGGCGCCTGCATGCCGAGATAGCCGAGGACGAGGAAGGCGACGACGAACAAGGTCAGGGCGCCCTTGTAGATCGGGCCGCGGTAGCGGATCGACTTCGCCGGGCTGCGGTCGAGCCAGGGCAGGAAAAACAGGATCATCACGCCGAGTCCCATGAAGATGACGCCCCACAGCTTGGCGTCGACCCAGAAGAAGTTCACCGTGTTGGCGCGCAGCATCGAATAGAACGGGGTGAAATACCACACCGGCGCGATGTGCGGCGGCGTCTGCAGCGGATCGGCCGGGATGAAGTTGTTGTACTCGAGGAAATAGCCGCCCATCTCCGGCGCGAAGAACACCACCAGCGAGAACGCCATGAGGAAGACGATGACGCCGACGATGTCCTTCACCGTGTAGTACGGGTGGAAGGGGATGCCGTCGAGGGGAATGCCGCGCGCGTCCTTCTTCGCCTTGATCTCGATGCCGTCCGGGTTGTTCGAGCCGACCTCGTGCAGGGCCAGCACGTGGGCGGCGACCAGCCCGATCAGCGCCAGCGGAATGGCGATGACGTGGAAGGCGAACATGCGGTTCAGCGTGGCGTCGGCGATGACGTAGTCGCCGCGGATCCACAGGGCGAGGTCGTCGCCGATGAAGGGGATCGCCGAAAACAGGTTGAGGATGACCTGGGCGCCCCAGAACGACATCTGGCCCCAGGGCAGCAGGTAGCCGGCGAAGGCCTCCGCCATCAGCAGGAGGTAGACCAGCACGCCGAAGATCCACAGCAGCTCGCGCGGCTTGCGGTAGGAGCCGTAGAGCATGGCGCGGAACATGTGCAGGTAGACGACGATGAAGAAGGCCGAGGCGCCGGTCGAGTGCATGTAGCGGATCAGCCAGCCCCAGGGCACGTCGCGCATGATGTACTCGACGCTGGCGAAGGCCACCGGCACGCCGGCGGCGTTGAGCGAGGCGTCCGGCTTGTAGTGCATCACCAGGAAGATGCCGGTGGCGACCTGCATCACCAGCACCAGCAGGGCGAGCGAGCCGAAGAAGTACCAGAAGTTGAAGTTCTTCGGCGCGTAGTATTCGGACAGATGCGCCTTCCAGTTCGCCGTCACCGGGAAGCGCGCGTCGATCCACTCGAGCAGATTGCCGGCGAAGCTGCCGTCCGACCTGTATTTTTCGTAGTTTCCGCCTGCCACGATGCCTCTCTCCTTATGCCTTCTGGTCTTCGCCGATCAGGATGCGCGTGTCGGACAGGTAGTAGTACGGCGGCACCTCGAGGTTGTCCGGCGCCGGCTTGTTCTTGTACACGCGCCCGGAGAAATCGAAGGTCGAGCCGTGGCAGGGGCAGAGAAAGCCGCCGAGCCAGTCGTCGGAGATGCCGGAGGCCGCGCCTTCGGCGAATTTTTCGCTGGGCGAGCAGCCGAGGTGGGTACAGATGCCGACGACGACCAGGTATTCCGGCTTGATGGCGCGGGCGTCCCCCTTGATGTAGTCCGGCTGCATCGGCCGCTTCGAGTCGGGGTCGGCGACCAGGGGGTCGGCCTTCTTCAGCGTGTCGAGCATCTCCTGCGTGCGGCGGAGGATCCACACCGGCTTGCCGCGCCACTCGACGCGCATCATCTCGCCCGGCGCCAGCTTGCTGATGTCGGCCTCGACCGGGGCGCCGGCCGCCTTGGCGCGCTCCGAAGGGGCCATGCTGGCGAGGAAGGGCACCGCCGTGGCGACGGTGGCGACACCGCCGACGGCGGCGCTGGCGAGCACCAGGTTGCGCCTGGCGCCGTCTATCGTTTCGTCACTGCTCATGAGGTCGTATTCCTGACAACTTCGGTTGCTTAACCAGATCTTCTCGCCGGGCGCCGCCCGCGTTTCGCGGGGGTTCGCTGGCTGTGACCAAAACTCGGCGATTATACCCGGAATTGCCGTGCAAAGGGAAGGAAAAGCATGAATTATTTTGTATATTCCGCTAGTTAGCGGCAGGAGGCGATGTCGTCAAGGCGGCGAAATCCGCTTTCCGACAGCTCTGCAGGGCGTCAGAGCGGGCGGCGCTCGATCAGCGCCTGGGCGATGGTGCCGGCGTCGGTGTGCTCGATCTCGCCGCCGACCGGCAGGCCGCGGGCGATGCGCGAGACGCGCAGGCCGCGCGCCCGCAGCATCTCGCCGAGGTAGTGCGCGGTGGCCTCGCCCTCGTTGGTGAAGTTGGTGGCGAGGATGACCTCCTGCACCTCGCCGTCGCAGGCGCGCTCGAGAAAGCGCCCGAGCTGCAGTTCCTTCGGCCCGATGCCGTCGAGCGGCGAGATGTGGCCCATGAGGACGTAGTACATGCCCTGGTAGGCGTGCGTCTGCTCCATCATGTTGAGGTCGGCCGGCATCTCGAGCACGCAGAGCAGCGAAGCGTCGCGCCGCGGCGAGGCGCAGCGCTCGCACACTTCCTGCTCGCTGAAGGCGTTGCAGCGGCGACAGTGGCGCAGCACCTGCACGGCCTGCTCCAGCGCCCGCGCCAGGCGGCGGGCGCCCTGCTGGTCGCGCTGCAGCAGGTGGTAGGCCATGCGCTGCGCCGATTTCGGGCCGACGCCGGGCAGGCAGCGCAGCGCTTCGATCAGCTCTTCGAGGGCGGAGGGGGTGCTCATGGCCGGGCGGCCGCCGCGCCGGGCGGCGCGCTCAGAAAGGCAGTTTCATCCCCGGCGGCAGGCCGAGGCCGCTGGCGAAGCCGCTCATCTTCTCCGCCACCGTCGCCTCGACGCGGCGGGCCGCGTCGTTCATGGCGGCGGCGACCAGGTCCTCGAGCATGTCCTTGTCGTCGGCCAGCAGCGAGGGGTCGATGCTGACGCGGCGCACGTCGTGCTTGCAGGTCATGACGACCTTGACGAGGCCGGCGCCGGCCTCGCCCTCGACTTCGATGACGGCCAGCTGCTCCTGCGCCTTCTTCATGTTCTCCTGCATCTGCTGGGCCTGCTTCATCAGGCCGGCCAGTCCGCCTTTCATCATCTGCGTGTCTCCTGCTTCAGTTCAGTGGCTTGATCGACTGCTCGCTGATCGTGGCGTCGAAGGTCTCGATCATGTCGCGCACGAAGGCATCCTGCTCGAGCGCGGCGATGGCGCGGTTCTGCCGTTCGGCGCGCGCCTTCTGCGCGCGCTGCGCCGGCGTCTCCGCGGCCGGCTCGGCGATGTCGATGACGAGCTTCAGCGGCCGGCCGAAATCGGCCGCCAGGGCGGCCTGCAGCTTCTCCTGCAGCCCCTTGTTCATGAGCAGCTGCCTGTGCGCGGGATCGAGATGCAGGCGGATGGCGTTCTCGTCCCGCCCGGCGAGCTGGCAGTGCTGGGCCAGTTCGCGCACCATGCCGCCGAGCTTGAGGCGCTCGAGCAGGCCGTGCCAGTCGTCGTCGCCGCCGGGGCCGGGCGCTTGCGCCTCCGCCGCGACGGCCGCCGCCTCGCGCGCTTGCGGCGCCGCGGTGCCGGCCGGCTTCGCTGCCGCCGGCCGCGGCGGCGCGGCCGCCGCAGGGGCAGCGGACAGGCCGGCGGCCAGCGCCGGCGGCGTCTCGGGATGGAAGGCCGCCAGCCGCAGCAGGGTCATGACGAAGCCGGCATATTCGTCCGGCGCCAGCGCCAGGTCGGCGCGCCCGTTGATGACGATCTGGTAGCAGAGCTGGATGTATTCCGCGTCGAGGCGCCCGGCATGCTCGGCGAGGCGCGCCCGCTCGGCCTCGTCGGCGATGGCGGCGGGCGCGAGCTGGACGAGGGCGACGCGATGCAGCAGGGTGGCCAGCTCCTGCAGGGCCGAGTCGAAGGACAGGCTGCGCGCGTCCATCTCGGCGGCGATCGCGACCAGGGACTGGGCGTCGCGCGCGGCAATGGCGTCGAGCAGCAGGAACAGGTGCTCGTCGCCCACCGTGCCGAGCATGTCGCGCACGCCGGCCTCCTCGATGCGGCCGGCGCCATGGGCGATGGCCTGGTCGAGCAGCGACAGCGCATCGCGCATGCTGCCGGCAGCGCCCTTGGCGAGGTGGCGCAGGGCGGCCGGCTCGCAGGGCAGCTGCTCGGCCTCGAGGATGCGCGCCAGGTGCCCGACGATCTGCCCGTCCGCCATCTGCTTGAGGTTGAACTGCAGGCAGCGGCTGAGCACCGTCACCGGAATTTTCTGCGGGTCGGTGGTGGCGAGGATGAACTTGACATGCTCGGGCGGCTCCTCCAGCGTCTTCAGCATGGCGTTGAAGGCGTGGCCGGAGAGCTGGTGCACCTCGTCGATGACATAGACCTTGAAGCGGCCGCGGGTCGGCGCGTAGCTGGCCTTCTCGAGCAGGCTGGTCATGTCCTCGACGCCGCGGTTGGAGGCGGCGTCGAGCTCGATGTAGTCGACGAAGCGGCCGGCGTCGATCTCCAGGCAGGCGCTGCAGCTGCCGCACGGCCGCGAGCTGACCCCGGTCTCGCAGTTGAGCGCCTTGGCGAGGATGCGCGCGAGCGTCGTCTTGCCGACGCCGCGCGTGCCGGAGAACAGGTAGGCGTGGTGCAGGCGCTGCTGGTCGAGGGCATGCTCGAGGGCGCGCACGACATGCTCCTGGCCGACCAGCGTTTCGAAGGAGCGGGGGCGCCACTTGCGCGCAAGAACCTGATAGCCCATGAGCGGATTTTATCAGAGGGGGCGGCGGCGGCGAGGAAGCCGGGGTGCGGCGAGCCTGACCCCCGGCACTTGCAGTCAATGGCTGTGGCTGCTTCCTTCCGGACCTGACCAGATTCACCATCCTGCAATGCGGGGAGACCCGCCGCAACGCATTGTAGCAAAAGCGGCCCGTGTTGCCGGCGCCGCCTGTGTCCGCCCTGCCCTTTCTGCTAGAATTCGCCTCCTCCGGAGAGATGGCCGAGCGGTCGAAGGCGCACGCCTGGAAAGTGTGTATACGGTAAAACGTATCGAGGGTTCGAATCCCTCTCTCTCCGCCAGATTCCCCTCCCGCCCGTCTGCGCCCTTCCCCCGCGATTCCGCCCACGCCTGACTGGCGTCGCGCTTGCCTTCAGTCCGGCCGCTGCGCTGCCTCGGCTGCCTGCGCCACCGCGTCATCTGTCGCCGCCTCGCCCGGCGGATAGCTGACGCGCAAGCCCTCGATGCGGGCGAAGGGCGTCATCTTGTGCAACCGCCAGTTGCGCGCGGAGAGGATTTCCACCACCGGCACGCCGCGCGCGGCCAGCGCGTCGGCGACGAGGGAGCGGTGGCAGCGCCAGGGCACCGCCTCGGCGCACATCATGGCGACGCGGCGGCGACGGCCGAGGGCGATGAGGGTCTCGAGCGCTTCGCCGAAGGCCGCCGTCTGCATATAATCGGCATAGCCGCGGAAGCTCGCATTGCGCCAGCCGCCGTTTGGCGAGTCCTTGCGCGCGTGGCGCAAGCCGCCGAGGGTGGGCAGGTGCAGGTAGTCTATCCCCGCCGCGCGCAGGCTCGCGGCGAGGCTGTCGAAGTTGAACTGGGGATTGCGGCGCGAGCGCGGCACGCTGCGGATGTCGGCAATCAGGGCGATGCCGTAGGCCTGCAGCAGGGCGAGGAAGTCGGCCGCCGACTGTGTCGAGTGGCCGACGCTGAAGAGCGCGTCCTGCGGCCACTCCGGCGCCGGCGCGGCCTGCCCCTTCATTGCCATCGACGCGGCAGCGCCGCCGGCCCTGCCATCCCTTGCGAGGTTCGCATGTTTGCCTTCAAGCACGATCCCGTCAGCGCGATGAGGCGGCGCGGATGAAACGGGCGAAGCCGCGAGCGCCTGCCGGCGCGGCGGAAGGCCCGCGCCGCGCCCGCCAGCTCGAGCGCCTGCTCGCCCGGGTGCGCGCCTGCCGCGTCTGCGAGGCGCATCTGCCGCTCGGCGCCAATCCGGTCCTGCAGATAGGCGCCACGGCGCGCCTGCTGATCATCGGCCAGGCGCCGGGAACCCGGGTGCACGCCAGCGGCATTCCCTGGGACGACGCCAGCGGCGAACGGCTGCGTGATTGGCTGGGCCTCGATCGCGCGGCCTTCTACGACCGCTCGCGCGTCGCCATCATGCCGATGGGTTTCTGCTATCCGGGCCGCGGCGTCGGCGGCGACCTGCCGCCGCGGCCGGAATGCGCGCCGCTGTGGCATGACTCCCTGCTCGCCCTGCTGCCGGACATCGGGCTGACCCTGCTGATCGGCCAGTACGCCCAGCGCCGCTACCTCGGCGCGGCGCGCCAGACCAGCCTGACCGAGACCGTCCGGGCGTTCGAGGAATACCTGCCGGACTACCTGCCCCTGCCGCATCCCTCGCCGCGCAATACGGCCTGGTTCAAGCGTCATCCCTGGTTCGAGAAGGAATTGCTGCCGGTGCTGCGCCGGCGCGTGCGCGCCCTGGCGGGCTGAGGTCGGCCGCAGCGGACCCGCCGAGCCGGGCGGCTCAGGGCGGCGCGGAAGCGGGCTGCGGCGAGCGGGTCGGCACGCCGAAGACCTTGTCGCCGGCCGGCACATGCTCATCCTCGGCCTGCGAGCTGACGGCGATCAGCCAGACGCTGCCGGCAACCGAGGCAACGAAAAGGACGATGCCGATCCAGACCAGCGGCTGGTGATACCAGGACTCCCGCGGCGGCGGCTCGGTCTCATTGGGCGGCGGTCTCTCCACGATGGGACAGATGATAGACGTAAGCCGCCAGCACGTGGATGTCGGCATCCGGCAGGCGCGCGCTCCAGGTCGGCATTTGCCCTTGACGGCCGTTGCGGATGGTCTCCTCGATGGCGGCCTGGCTGCCGCCGTAGAGCCAGATCTTGTCGGTCAGGTTGGGCGCGCCGATGCCCTGGTTGCCCTTGCCGTCGGCGCCATGGCAGGCGCTGCAGGTGCCCTTGAAGGTCTCCTCGGCCTTGGCCGCCATGGTCGCGTCATGCGGCTGGCCGGAGAGGCCGAGCACGTATTGGGCGAGATTCTTCACCGTTTCCTCGCCGAGCGCGTTCCACGGCGGCATGACGCCGTTGCGGCCGTCATGGATCGAGGTCTTGATGGCCTCGCCGCTGCCACCGTAGAGCCAGTCGTCGTCGGTCAGGTTGGGCGCGCCGAGCAGCGGGTTGCCGTGCGCGTTGCGGCCATGGCAGGCGGCGCAGTTGTCGACGAAGAGGCGCTCGCCGAGATGCAGCGCCTGCGGATCGGCGGCGGCCTGCTCGACGCTCATCGCCGTCAGCCGCGCGAGCAGCGGATCGAGCCTGGCCTTGTTCTGCTCGACGTTCTTCGCCAGCTCGCCGTGCGCCGTCCATTGCAGCAGGCCGTGGTTGCCGCCGAAGCCCGGGAACAGGGTGAGATAGGTGAAGGCGGAGATGAACATGGCGAAGGAGCCGAGGATCCACCACAGCGGCAGGCGGTGCATGCCCTCGCGGATCTCGCCGTGCGCCCAGCTGTGGCCGGTGGTGCCGTCCGGCAGGATCGGCACCCTGGCATGCGGCGCCCACAGGAAGAGGAAGAAGATCACCCCCATGTTGATGACGACCAGGGCCATCACCCACAATGACCAACCGCTACTCATCGGCGTTGCTCCTCATCGGTGGCGGGAATCGAGTCGTCGAGCGGCCCCTTCCCCTCTTCCATCGGCAGGCGCGCCAGCCAGCCGAAGGTCTTCTTGTGGCGCGGCAGCCAGGCCCATACCCAGATGCCGATGAACACCGCCATCATCAGCAGGATGATGACGCCGACCAGATGGCCCCAGAGCGGGCTCATCGCTCATTGGGCCTTGGCCGCCTCGCCGGGCGCGGGCTGCGGCCCGTTGACGACACCCAGCCCCTGCAGATAGGTGACCAGGGCGTCGAGCTCGCTGACGCCCTCGAGCGCCTTTTCCGCGCCGTCGATGTCGGCGTCGGAATAGGGATGGCCGAGCCGGCGCAGCACGCGCATGCGGGCGGCGATGTCCTTGCCGTCGACGCCGGCCTTGGCCAGCCACGGATAGGCCGGCATGTTCGAGTCCGGCGCCACGCTGCGCGGATCGAGCAGGTGCTGGCGCTGCCAGGCGTCGGAATACTTGCCGCCGACGCGGGCGATGTCAGGGCCGGTGCGCTTCGAGCCCCACTGGAAGGGCCGGTCGTAGACCGATTCCTCGGCGGTCGAGTAGTGGCCGTAGCGCTGCGTCTCGAAGCGCAGCGAGCGGATCATCTGCGAGTGGCACAGGTAGCAGCCCTCGCGCACGTAGATGTCGCGCCCGGCGAGATGCACCGGGTCATAGGGCTTGATGTTGTCCGCCGGCTTGACCGCCAGCGCCTGGAAGAACAGCGGCGCCACCTCGGCCAGGCCGCCGAGCGAGACCATGATGAAGGTCAGGATGCCGAGCAGCCAGGTGCGCTTCTCGATGGCTTCGAAATGACGGTAGGCCATGGCTTCGTCCTCAGCTGGCCGCCGGCTGCGGCGCCGGCGCGTGGTGGCCTTCCGGCTCCGGCACCGGAATCGGCTGGACGCTGCGGCGGCGCACCTCGGCGGCGGTATGCCACATGTTCCAGGCCATCACGCACATGCCGGTGAGGATCAGCATGCCGCCCAGCCAGCGCACGATGTAGAGCGGCTTGATGGCGATCAGGCTGTCGATGAAGGCATAGGTCAGGGTGCCGTCCGGCTCGGTGGCGCGCCACATCAGGCCGGCGGTGACGCCCGAGGCCCACATCGAGACGACATACAGCACCGCTCCGGCGAAGTGCAGCCAGAAGTGCAGCTCCATGGCGCCGTGCGAGTGCATCTGCGCTCGACCGAGGATGCGCGGCGCCATGGCGTAGAGCGAACCGATGGTGATCATCGCCACCCAGCCGAGGGTGCCGGCATGGACGTGGGCGACCGTCCAGTCGGTGTAGTGCGACAGGGAATTCACCGTCTTGATCGCCATGGTCGAGCCCTCGGTCGTCGAGATGGCGTAGAACACCAGCGAGATGACCATGAACTTCATGACCGGGTCCGACTTCAGCCGGTGCCAGGAGCCGTTGAAGGTCAGCAGGCCGTTGGCCGCCGAACCCCAGCTCGGCATCAGCAGCACCATCGAGAAGGCCATGCCGACCGACTGCGTCCAGTCGGGCAGCGCGGTATACATCAGATGGTGCGAGCCGGCCCACATGTAGACCGAGATGAGGGCCCAGAAATTGACGATGGAGAAGCGGTAGCTCCACAGCGGCTGCTGCGCCTGGCGCGGCACGAAGTAGTACATCATGGCGAGGAAGCCGGCGGTGAAGATGAAGGCGACGGCGTTGTGGCCGTACCACCACTGCACCATGGCGTCGGCGACGCCGGAATAGATCTGGTAGGACTTGGTCAGCGACACCGGCACGGCGAGGTTGTTGAAGACGTGCAGCAGGCCGACGGCGATGATGAAGGCGCCGTAGTACCAGACCGCCACGTAGATGTGGCGGATGCGGCGGCGGGCGACGGTGCCGAAATACACCGCGCCGAAGGCGACCCAGACGACGGTGATGATGACGTCGATGAACCATTCCGGCTCGGCGTATTCCTTGCTCTGGGTGATGCCGAGCGGAATGGTGATCAGCCCCAGCACGCAGGCCAGCTGCCAGCCCCAGAAGGTGAAGCCGGCCATGCCGCTCCAGGCCAGCCGGGTGTGGCCGGTGCGCTGGATGACGTAGTAGCAGGTGCCCATCAGCGCCGAGCCGCAGAAGCCGAAGATGATGGCGAAGGTGTGGTCCGGCCGCAGGCGGCTGAAGGTCAGCCAGGGAATCTCGAAGTTGAGCGCCGGCCAGCGCAGCTCGGCGGCGACATAGACGCCGATCGTCATGCCGATCAGGGCCCAGGCGATGGTCGCCGCCAGGAACTGGCGCACCACGCGATCGTCGTAATACTCGGTTTTCGTCATCTTGGCTTCCTCGGCGCAAATGCGGTCCGCTCCGGGCATGTCCGGTGGCCGGATCTTTTCGCTGTCCATGGCTGGAACCGGAGCATTGAGGCAAACCTTACACGCTCATAGACGCCAATGTGAATATTTTATTAAGAAAATATAAACATTTTATCTTTCAAGACCATGATGCTGATGCGCTTTTGTGCGTCGCCGTTAACGACAAGGGGCCGCAAGTTTGCGGCCCCTTGTCGATGCGGCAGCGGCTTGCCGTCAGTGTTCGCCGAGCACGGAGACCGTGATGTTGGCGACGACATCGCTGTGCAGATCGATCTGCAACTGCACGTCGCCGACCGACTTGAGCGGCCCTTGCGGCATGCGGATCTCGCTGCGTTCCACCTCGAAGCCCTGCGCCTTGAGCGCATCGGCGATGTCGAAATTGCTGACCGAGCCGAAGAGGCGGCCATCGACGCTGGCCTTGCGCGTGATCTGCACCAGCAGGCCTTCCAGTCCGGCCGCCCTGGTTCGCGCGCCTTCCAGCTTCTCCGCCTGCTGGCGCTCCAGTTCGGCGCGGCGCTTCTCGAACTCGGCCAGGTTCTCCGGCGTCACCCGCCGCGCCTTGCCTTGCGGAATGAGGAAATTGCGCGCGAAGCCGTCGCGCACCCTGACGACATCGCCGAGGTTGCCGAGATTGACCACCTTCTCCATCAAGATCACTTGCATGGCGGCCCTCTCTCAGTGCAGGTCGGTGTAGGGAATCAGCGCGAGGAAGCGCGCGCGCTTGATGGCGGTGGACAGCTGGCGCTGGTAGCCGCTCTTGGTCCCGGTGATGCGCGCCGGCATGATCTTGCCGTTCTCCGTGATGAAATCCTTGAGGATGTCGATGTCCTTGTAGTCGATCTCCTCGATCTTTTCCGCGGTGAAGCGGCAGAACTTGCGCCGCTTGAACATGCCGCGACCCTTGTCGTCGCGGCGCTTCTTGCCGTCTTTCGCGCTTCTCGGTTTAAATGCCATGGTTCATTCCTTCCGTAAATTCGATTCGTTCCACATGCAGCACCGGCTGCCTCGACTTGAGGCTCTTTGCCGCGAGGAAGCCGGCCAGCCTGACGCCGTCTCCCGGGCGCGCGCCCCGCAGCAGCAGGGCCGTCTCGCCCAGCGCGACCGCCGGCAGCTCGCATTCGACCCGGCGCTGTTGCCCGGCCTCGATCCGCTCCGAGGCATGGGCGATCCTGAAAGCCAGCACCGGCACGCCGGCCGGCGTATGGCGCAGCTGCTCCAGCTCGAGGATGCCGCCGCTGATGGTCAGCCGGTTCTCCGGCGCCGTCACATCAGGCCGCGGCCGCTTCGTCGGGCTTCGGCCCTTCGGCGGCCGGGGTCAGCGACTTGGCCTTCTCCTCCTTCATCATCGGCGAAGGCGTCGTCACGGCGCGCTGCGTGCGGATGATGAGGTGGCGCAGGACGGCGTCGTTGAACTTGAAGGCATGCTCCAGCTCGTCCAGCGCCTCGTCGTCGCACTCGATGTTCATGAGCACGTAGTGCGCCTTGTGGATCTTCTGGATCGGGTAGGCCAGCTGGCGCCGGCCCCAGTCCTCGAGGCGGTGGATCTGGCCGGCACGGCCGGTGACGAGTCCCTTGTAGCGCTCGATCATCGCCGGCACCTGCTCGCTCTGGTCGGGATGGACGATGAAAACGATCTCGTAATGCCGCATGCACTCTCCTTGTGGGTTGAGCCCCCCGCCATGCGCGCGGTGGAGCAAGGTTGAAAAAGTCGTTGATTATAAGCGTCAAGGCTTGCCGCATCAAGTGCTTGGCGGCGCCAGCCGGCTCTGCCGCCGGGCCTCGAACAGGCAGATGCCGCTGGCCACCGAGACGTTGAGGCTCTCGACGCTGCCCAGCATCGGGATGCGCACCAGCGCGTCGCAGGTTTCCCGCGTCAGCCGGCGCAGGCCGCTGCCCTCGGCGCCGAGCACCAGCGCCAGCGGCAGGCGGAGATCGGCCTGATGGATGTCCTCGGCGGCCGCGGCATCGGCGCCGAGCACGCGGATGCCGCGCGCCTGCATCTGGCGCAGGCTGCGGGCCAGATTGGTGACGGTGACGTAGGGCACGCTGTCGGCGGCGCCGCAGGCCACCTTGGCAGCGACGGCGCTGAGCCCGGCGGCGCGGTCCTTCGGCGCCACGACGGCATGCGCGCCGGCCGCATCGGCCACGCGCAGGCAGGCGCCGAGATTGTGCGGATCCTGCACGCCGTCGAGCACCAGCAGCAGGGCCGGCCCGGCCAGCGTGTCGAGCACGTCGTCGAGCGTGACGTGCCCGCGGAGGGCGGAGACGCGCGCCACCACGCCCTGATGGCGGGCGCCGCCGCTCATGCCATCGAGCCGCTCCGCCGCGACGGCGATCACCCGCGCGCCGCGGCTGGCGGCGAGGCCGGCGAGCTCGCGCATGCGACCGTCCTGGCGCCCGGCGGCGACATAGATCTCCTCGACGCCCTCGCCGCCCAGCCGCAGGCGCGCCGTCACGGCATGGAAGCCGTGGATGAAGCGCGCCTCAGCCACGCCGGCGGCCCTTCCCCGCCTCCTCGCCGGCAAGACGAAAATCGATCTTGCTGCTTTCCAGGTCGACACGCACCAGCTGCACGCGCACGCGGTCGGCCAGGCGGAAGCGGCGGCCGCTGCGCTCGCCGAGCAATTGGTGGCGGGCGTCGTCGTAGTGGTAATAGTCGCTGCCGAGATCGGAGACATGCACCAGCCCCTCGACGAAAACCTCGTCGAGGGCGACGAAGATGCCGAAGGCCGTGACCGAGGAGATGCTGCCGGAGAACTCCTCGCCGATGCGGCCCTGCATGTAGTAGCACTTCAGCCAGTCTTCGACGTCGCGCGTCGCCTCGTCCGCGCGCCGCTCGGTCTGCGAGCAGTGGCTGCCGATCTCGCTCCAGTTGCCGGGACGATAGCTCTCGCCCTGCAGCACCGCCTTGATGGCGCGATGGACGAGCAGGTCGGGGAAGCGCCGGATCGGCGAGGTGAAATGGCAGTAGGCCTCGTAGGCGAGGCCGAAGTGGCCGGCATTGTCCGGGCTGTAGACCGCCTGCTGCAGCGAGCGCAGCATCACCGTCTGCAGCAGTTGCCGGTCGGGCCGCTGCCTGACCCGCTCCAGCAGCCGGGCGTAATCGCGCGCCTGCGGCTTCTCGCCACCGGCGAGCTGCAGGCCGAACTCCTTGAGGAAGGCGCGCAGCTTGTCCAGCCTTTCCGCAGTTGGCCCCTCGTGCACGCGGTAGAGCGCGGCGTGGCCGCTCCTGCCGAGGAAGTCCGCGGCGCAGACGTTGGCCGCCAGCATGCATTCCTCGATGATGCGGTGGGCGTCGTTGCGGCGCTCCGGCTCGATGCGGGCGATCTTGCCCTGGTCGTCGAAGACCATGCGCGTTTCCACCGTCTCGAAGTCGATGGCGCCGCGCGCGGCGCGCGCCTTCGCCAGCGCGCGATACAAGGCCTCCAGGTCGCCCAGCTGCGGCTGCAGCCCGGCCAGCAGCGGCTCGCCGGCGGCGCTGCCGCCATCGAGCGCGGCGGCGACCTCGTCGTAGGTGAGGCGGGCGCGGGAGAGCATCACCGCCGGGTAGAAGCGGTAGTCCTCGATCTGGCCGCTGGCGGCAATCGTCATGTCGCAGGCCATGCAGAGGCGCTCCACCTGCGGCTTGAGCGAGCACAGCTCGTTGGACAGCTTCTCCGGCAGCATCGGGATGACGCGGCGCGGGAAATACACGGAATTTCCGCGCGCGAAGGCGTCGCCGTCGAGGGCGCCGCCGGCCGGCACGTAATGGCTGACATCGGCGATGGCGACGATCAGGCGGAAACCGCCCCGGCCGCCGCGCCCCTGCCGACCGCACCAGACGGCGTCGTCGAAATCCTTCGCCGTCTCGCCGTCGATGGTGACCAGCGGCAACGGGCGCAGGTCCTCGCGGCGGCCGCCCTGCCATGCCCAGTCGGCCTGGCGCACGGCAGACGGCAGCCTTCTCGCCTCGGCCAGGGCCGCGCGCGAGAACTCGAAAGGCAGCTCGTGCTTGCGCAGGGCGATCTCGACTTCCATGCCCGGCTCGGCATAGTCGCCGAGCACCTCGACGACGCGGCCGATCGGCTGCGCGTGGCGCGAGGGCTGCTCGATGATCTCCGCCACCACCACCTGGCCGGGCGCAGCCTTGCGGCCGCCGCGGGCAAGCAGGATCTCCTGGCTGATGCGCCGGTTTTCGGCGACGAGGAACTGCACGCCATGCTCGCCATGCACGCGGCCGACCAGACGCTGATTGGCCCGCTCCAGCACCTCGACGATGCGGCCCTCCGGCCGGCCGCGGCGGTCGCTGCCGGCGATGTGCGCCATGACGCGGTCGCCGTGCAGGACCTTGGCCATTTCCTTCGGCCCGAGGAAGAGGTCGTCTCCCCCGTCATCACGCAGCAGGAAGCCGAAACCGTCGGGATGGCCTTCGACGCGGCCATGGATCAGGTGCGCCTTGTCCGGGATGAGGAAGTCGCCGCGGCGATTCTGCATCAGCTGGCCGTCGCGCTGCATGGCGCCGAGACGGCGCTGGAAGCCGTCGATCTCGTGCCCGCGGATGTCGAGCAGCCGCGCCAGCGCCTCGAACGACAGCGGCACGCCGCTCTCTTCCAGCGTCGTCAGGACGAACTCGCGGCTCGGCAGGGGATGGGCGTATTTTTTCGCCTCCCGCTCGAGGTGCGGATCGCGCCTGCGCGCCCTGCCCGGCTTGTTTGACAAAATCGGCCTATCCTTTAAAATTGCGCCCTCTTTGCCCAGATGGCGGAATTGGTAGACGCACTAGGTTCAGGTCCTAGCGGTGGCAACACTGTGGAGGTTCGAGTCCTCTTCTGGGCACCACGCGACGACGGGAAAGCCGGTCAACGACCGGCTTTTTTGTTTGCGGCCGCGCCTGCCGGCATCCGGCTGCGCCGCGCGTCGCGGCCGGCGGCGCGACCAATCCTTCCGCCACCCCGCGTCGCGTCGCTCACTTGAACGGGTGCCGCAGCACGATGGTTTCCTCGCGCTCGGGCCCGGTCGAGATCATGTCGACCGGCACGCCGCAGAGCGCCTCCATGCGCCTCAGGTAGGCCTGCGCCGCGCGCGGCAGCGCCTCGAAGCCTTTCACGCCGACGGTGCTCTCCGCCCAGCCCGGCAAGGTTTCATAGACCGGCTCGCAGCGCTCGAGGTCATCGGCGCCGACGGGCAGGATGTCCGAAAAGCGGCCGTCGATGCGGTAGCCGGTGCAGATCTTCATCTCCTCCAGCCCGTCGAGCACGTCGAGCTTGGTCACGCACAGGCCGGAGACGCCGTTGATCTGGATCGAGCGCTTCAGCGCCGCGGCGTCGAACCAGCCGCAGCGGCGCGCCCGCCCCGTCGTCGCGCCGAACTCGTGGCCGCGCGTCGCCATGTGCTTGCCGACCGGGTCGAGTTTGTCGATGGCGTCGTAGAGCTCGGTCGGGAACGGCCCGCCGCCGACGCGAGTGGTGTAGGCCTTGGTGATGCCGAGCACGTAGTGCAGCATGCCCGGGCCGACGCCGGCGCCGGCCGCCGCCGCGCCGGCGACGCAGTTCGACGAAGTGACGTAGGGGAAGGTGCCGTGGTCGATGTCGAGCAGGGTGCCCTGGGCGCCCTCGAACAGCAGGTTGGCGCCGGCATTGTGCGCCTCGTAGAGGGCGCGCGGCACGTCGGCGATCATGCGTGTCAGGCGCGGCGCCACGGCGAGGGCGCCGTCGAGCACGCGCTGGAAGTCGACCGCCTCGGCGCCGAGGTAGTTCTTCAGGACGAAGTTGTGGTAGTCGAGGATTTCCGCCAGCTTCTCGGCGAAGCGCTTCGGCCGCAGCAGGTCCTGCAGGCGCAGGCCGCGCCGCGCCACCTTGTCCTCGTAGGCCGGGCCGATGCCGCGACCGGTGGTGCCGATCTTGTTGGCGCCCTTGGCCGCCTCGCGCGCGACATCGAGCGCCTGGTGGTAGGGCAGGATCAGCGGGCAGGCCTCGGAAATCCTGATGCGCGACTCGGCATCGACGCCCGCCGCCGCCAGCCCGTCCAGCTCGCGCATCAGCGCCTCCGGCGACAGCACCACGCCGTTGCCGATGTAGCAGACCACCTTCTCGCGCAGGATGCCCGAGGGCACCAGGTGCAGGACGGTTTTTTCGTTGCCGATGACCAGGGTATGGCCGGCATTGTGGCCGCCCTGGAAGCGCACCACGCCCTGGGC
>CAUJIV010000008.1 GCA_963205435.1 Pseudomonadota bacterium | reverse complement strand
AGTCGCCCGAGGGCGTGGCCGAGCTGGCGCGCAAGCAGCACGACATCCTCCAGGGCGCCGCGCGCCTGGTGAAGCCGGGCGGGCGGCTGGTCTACGCCACCTGCAGCATCCTGCCCGAGGAAAACGAAGCCATCGTCGCCGCCTTCCTCGCCGCGCATCCCGAGTTCAGGCAGGTCTCCGCGCAGGCGATCCTGGAGAAGCAGGGCGTCGCGCTCGCATGCGGCGAGACGCTGCGCCTCGCGCCGCACACGCACGGCACGGACGGGTTCTTTGCGGCGGTGGTGGAGCGGGTGGGGTGAAGCGGCTTTTCAGTCCGGCCGGTCCAGCAGTGCCTTGAGCGGATCGGTGAGCGCAGGCAGGTCCTGCTGGACGATATCCCAGAGAATGGCCGGGTCCATTTCGAAATAGACATGGACGATCCGGTTGCGCATGGCGCGCATGAGATGCCATGGCACGTCGGCGGCGGTGGATTGCACTTCGGCGGGGACATGGTTCGTCGCCTCGCCGATGATGATCAGGTCGGCGCCGACGGCTTTCAGGGTTTTCGCATCGACGCGGAACCGGTCGAAATCCATGCCTGCCACGAACGACTGGATTTCCGCGATGGCACCCAGGATGTCCTGGACCCGTTCGCGCCAGCGCCTAGGCGACACGCAGGCTCTCCCCAAGCACCCGCTCCCGAATGCGCGGCTTCAGGCTTTGCGGCGTACCGAGGTCGACCCGGCAGTGGAGCAGTTCCTCGATGTACTCCTGCAACTCGAAGAAGCGCAGTCCGATGGGCCGGTTGAACTCGACCAGCAGATCGACGTCGCTGTCCGGCCCGGCCTCGTCCCGCGCTACCGAGCCGAAAAGGCTCAGGCGGAAGACGCCATAGCGGGCACGCAGCTCGTCGCTGTGCTCGGCAAGAATCTTGATGACCTGGTCACGTTTCACCGTGGCAAGTATAGCTGGTCGTCCGGAGTTCAAACAGGTACCGTGGATCTTGCGGCAGTGATGCACTATCGCCGTGTTGAGGTGACTGACTTTTCCCGATTCGGCTGATCTATCCCCACACTTCCCGAAACAGTTCCGGCAGCACTGCCGACGCATTGCCCTGGATGCCGGCATCGGCATGTTCCGTCAGGGACGTCGGTGCGGGATTGATCTCGATCACGACGGCGCCGCGCCGGATGGCCCGGTAGGGGATGCTCGCCGCCGGCTCCACTTCCAGCGAACTGCCGACGCAGATGAGCGCATCGCAGGCATCGGCCGCCTCGAAGGCCGCGCCCAGCACGTGGGGGTCGAGCGGCTCGCCGAACCAGACGATGTCCGGACGCAGCAGCGCGCCGCAGGCGGGGCAACGCGGGACGGGGCCGGCTTCGAGGCGCAGGCACGCCAGGTCTTCCCGGCCGGCATAGGGATCGCAGTCGTCGCGCAGGGCATAGCCGCCGCAGAGATGGCAGATCAGCGGTCCGCGCTCACCGGCGAACAGGGCCTCCTCGTCCACGAAGGGCGCAAGGCGGAAGAGGTTGCCGTGAAGCTCCAGCACATCGCGGCTGCCCGCCGCGTGGTGGAGGTCGTCGATGTTCTGGGTGATGACCGTCACCCGCCCGACCGCCTCCTGCAGGCGCGCGATGGCCCGATGGCCGGCATTCGGCGCCGCCCTGCGCACCGTCCCGGCCAGATGCACGTGCCAGTCCCACACGCGCTGCGGATCGGCGCGGAACGCCTCCGGCGTCGCTACTTCCTGCGGATCGGTATTCGCCCACAGGCCGGTAAAGCGCTCGCGGAAAGTGGGAATGCCGCTTTCGGCGGAGATGCCGGCGCCGGTGAAGACGGTGATGTTCTTTGTTTGCTGAAGACGTTGGCGGAGGGAGGGGTCAAGCATTCTTGGGGCTGGGCATCCTGCAAATGCTGCTGCTTACCTATTTTCGTTTAGCTCTTCCATCGCGATGATAGGGTCAGGGTCATGGCTATTCAGGCGGCCAGTTACGTTGCAGGCTCAATGATCAAACCGGCGTAGTGACTCCCCATTCGCCTTGCCAGTTCAGAGCAGTATCTGAAATATTTCTCACACTCCGGTTTGTTCATGTTTTTTGTGCCTGGATAGCACAGGGACACGTAGTAGATCTGTTCTGGGTCTGATTTCAGAATGACCATCCGCGAAACAAATTTCTTTGAAACCTGATCAGCCCGAAACTTGTCTAGCTCGATCACCACAGCAAATTTATCTCCGATTCCGTAGATGTCGACAGAGTCACGGTTTGTCTGGTCTGGGCGGAATTCTGTCTGCCATTTAATTGGTTTTTTTATTTCATTTGCAAGTCTGGTCATGACTTTTTTCTGGAACTTCTTGATCACGATCTGCTGTTGAGGCTGAGTAAGACCCGATAAATCGTCCACCCATTCAATATCGGAAATACTTTTGATGATCGAACTCAGAACTTCGTCATCGCCCTCTTTTACTGAAAGCCTTGGTTTCATAAATTGTCCCGAATCCATCGTGTTAGACGCGTTTGACAGGAATACACATCGAGGTTAAAGCCACAACCGCTCAAACGACTGCCCGTTGTCTATTCTGTACGCCGAAAAATCCCGGCAATCGACGGTAATGATTCCGGTGATGCCAAGCGACCCCGCCAGGGTGACGAGAGCGGCGTCGGTGAAGTCGGGGTCGAGGTTGCGGTATTTCTCGAGGGTCTTGCGGACGGCGGGCAGGTCGGCCACGACGATGTCGTGAATGGCGACGGTGCCGCGTTCGAGCCATTTCAGCAGCGCCGCCTTGCCGTTCGTGTCGAGGAAGTGGCAGGCTTCGGCGACGACCGGCCAGATCGAATGCAGCCGGATGTTGCCGGCCTGGGCGAGGAATTCGCGCGCCGAGCGGTGGTGCTTGTCGCTTTTGGCGAACAGCGCGACGAGGAAGCCGGTGTCAACGAGTGCGGCGGTGCTTGTCACGCAGCTTCTCCCAGACGGCGCGCTTCATCTTGTCGGAGGGTGGCCTGGCCAGGTCGCCCGCGCCGAACAGGTCCGCGCCGAGCTCGTAGGGGGTTTTGTCTCCGCGCACGATGCGCGAGCACACTTCCCGCACGCCCTGCTTGACGATGTCGGTCTTGCTGCGGGCGCTGCGCTGGCAGGCTTTCTCCAGGAGCCTTTCTTCTTCCGGGGTCAGGCGGATGGACAGGGGCATGACGGAACCCTTTTGTATTACAGTAATACGCATAGTATAGCCGCCTTTCCGGACGGTTCAAGCGCGGTTCGGCGCTCATGGGGCGGGTTGCGCGGCTGGGGAGAGCGGTGGCGCTTGGTCGGCACCGTGCGCTGCCAGCCACCGCCGCGCATCCTCATGCCCACCCTCCGCCGCCTTTCCGATCCACTTCACGGCTTCCTCCGGGTTGCGCGCCAGGCCGCGGCCTTCGTCGTAGAGGACGCCGAGCGCGTACTGGGCGTCGGCCAGCCCCTTCTCGGCGGCGGAGAGGAACCACTTCGAGGCTTCGCCGGCGTCGGTTTGCACGCCGTCGCCGAAGAGGAACATTTCGCCGATGGTGTGCTCCGCGTCCGGCAGCCCCTGCTCGGCGGCGCGGGAAACCCATAGCGCGGCCTCGGCGAAATCCTTTTCCACGCCGGTGCCGGAGAGGTAGCAGCGGCCGAGGCGGTGCTGGGCTTCGGCACTGCCTTTGTCCGCCGCCTTGCGAAGCCAAGCTATAGCTTTGGCGATGTCCGCCTCGACGCCGACGCCGGCCTGGTAGGCCCAGCCCAGGAGGAACAGGCCGCGCGGCTCGTTCTGCAGGGCGGCCAGACGAATCCATTTGAAGGCGGCATGGTCGTCCCTGGCGATGCCTTCGCCTTTCCAGCAGGCCAGACCGAGCCGCGTCTGCGCTTCGGCGAGGCCCTGCCGTGCCGCCTTCTCGTACAGGCGCACCGCTGCTTCCTGATCCGGCGCGCTGCCGCCGCGGAGCATGTCGGCGAGCAGCAGGCAGGCATCCGCCTCGCCCTGCCCGGCGGCCCGGAGCAGCCACTTGCGGGCGAAGGCCTTGTTGCGGACGACGTCGACGCCCCAGTGATAGGCCATGCCGAGCGCGCGCTGGGCGGGCGGGTGTTCCAGCACGGCGGCGCGCTTGAGCCAGCGCACGGCTTCGGCGCCGTTCTTCGGGATGCCTTCGCCGCGCAGGAGCAGCATGCCGAGGCTGGTCTGGCATTCGAGGTCGCCGTGCTCGGCGCCGAGGCGGAACCACGCTTCCGCCGCAGCGAGGTCGCGGGCCGCGTCTTCGCCGCCGAATTCCGCTTTGCGCCCGAGACGCAGTGCAGCTTCATCGCAGCCCCTTTCGGCGGCTCGCCGCAGCCAGTCCGCCGCCAGTTCCTTGTCGCGGGCGACGGCGTCGCCGCGGGCGTGCATGATGGCGAGCCAGTAGCCTGCCGTGGCATCTCCCGCCTCCCAGGCCAGCAGCAGGTGCTCGTACGCCTGTGCCGCGTCCTTTTCGAGGAACTCGCTCGCCAGATGCAGGCTGGCCAGGCGGCAGTGCGCCATCGGTTCGCCCAGTTCGGCGGCGGCCTGGTACAGCGCGACGGCGGCTTGCGGTTTCAATGCCACGCCGGCGCCTTGCTCATGGGCAACGGCGAGGTTGATCATGCTGCGCGCCTCGTTCTGCAGTATGGCCAGGCGATACCACTTCTCCATGGCCTGCGGCCCGTCCTCGCACCAGCCCAGGTCATGCAGCTTGCCCATGTGGAACTGAGCCGTCGCATCGCCCTGTTCGGCGAGCGCGCGAATGGCGGCGACGGCCTCGGGATAGCGGGGCGTGCCGTCTGCATCGGCATCGTCGAGTGCGATCAGGCGCTCCATGGCTTCTTCGAGGTGGGCGGCGCCCTCCGGCTTGTGGCGCAGGTAGCGCCGGAAGTCCTCCGGGCAGTCGCTGGCCGCGATGGCCTGCCAGATCAGAGCGTCGATGCGGCTGTCGTCGTAGGTTTTCATCGGGCCGCCTCACTCGCATGGACCACGGCGACCAGGGCAGCATTGCCGGGGCGGTATTCCGCGTGCCACTGTGCCGGCAGCTTGTCCACCCGGCGGTAGTCAATCTGCGCGTCGGCAGTCCAGCGATCCCAGCGCACGTAGGCCACCACGCCGTCGCCGGCATGGCG
>CAUJIV010000007.1 GCA_963205435.1 Pseudomonadota bacterium | reverse complement strand
GCCGGTGACGCAAACCCGGCGCGTGGGCGTCGAGCCGGCGATCGGCGAGACGTTGTCGGTCGGCGCCATTCTCGCCAACCCGGGGGTCGGCGCCGCCGCCTGGGTGGCGCAGAAGCTGCTGAAGGACCCCTTCGGCCAGATGTTCGCCTTCGAGTACGCCATCACCGGCAGCTGGGAGGACCCGAAGGTGGAGAAGCTGCAGCAGCAGGCGGCGCAGAAGGAGGAGGGCGGGCCATGAGCAGCAAGGTGATTGCCGCGGTGCAGATGGTGTCGGGGCCGGAGATCGCGCAAAACCTGCGCGATGCCGGGGTGCTGGTTGCCGAGGCGGCCGGCCGCGGCGCGGCGCTGGTGGCGCTGCCGGAATACTTCCCGCTGATCTCCGCCGACGAGAAAGACAAGTTCCGCGCGCGTGAGAAGGACGGCGCCGGCCCGCTGCAGGACTTCCTGAGCGAGACGGCGGCGCGACACAAGGTCTGGCTGGTCGGCGGCTCGATTCCGCTCGAGGCCGAGGCGGAGGACAAGGTGCGCAACAGCTGCCTGGTGTATGACGACGCCGGGCGGCGGGTGGCGCGCTACGACAAGATGCACCTGTTCGGCTTCACCCAGGGCGAGGAGTCCTATGACGAGAGCCGCGCCATCGAGGCGGGCGAAACGGTGGTCACTTTCGACTCGCCGGTCGGCCGCGCCGGCCTGTCGATCTGCTACGATCTGCGCTTTCCCGAGCTCTACCGCGCCATGGACGGCGTGGATCTTTTGCTGGTGCCGGCCGCCTTCACCCACACGACGGGACAGGCGCACTGGGAGCTGCTGCTGCGCGCGCGGGCGGTGGAGAACCTCTGCTACGTCCTCGCCGCGGCCCAGGGCGGGCTGCATCCGAGCGGCCGGCGTACCTGGGGCGACAGCATGTTGGTGGATCCCTGGGGCATCGTGCTCGACCGCCTGCCGCAGGGCCCGGGCCTGGTGCTGGCGGAAATCGACCCGGCGCGCATCGCCGAACGACGCGCGGCGCTGCCGGCGCTCGAGCACCGCAGGATCCGATGAGGCTGGAGCATCATCCAGGCAGGTCGCCGCGACACCTCGAGCGTCCGCCCGGATGCCGCCTTGAATCCCCTGCTTGCGGCCCCATCTGCAATGGGGTGGCCCTTGCACCGCGAATGCTTCCCCCGACAGATGAATGATCCCGTGAATGCCCTTGCCACCGCCGAATCCAGGCTGCTGGCGCCCTTCGACCTGTCCGCGCGCCAGCTCGAGACGGTCTTCGGCGAGTTGTGCCGCCACCGACTCGACTATGCCGATCTCTACTTCCAGTACAGCCGCTCGGAGGCATGGAGCCTGGAGGAGGGCATCGTCAAGTCGGGCAGCTTCAACATCGAGAGCGGCGTGGGCGTGCGCGCCATCGCCGGCGAGAAGACCGCCTTCGCCTACTCCGACGAGATCTCGCTGCCGGCGCTGAAGTCGGCGGCGCAGGCGACCCGCGCCATCGCCGCCCAGGGCGGGCAGGCGCCGGCGGCGCTCATCGCCGGCCGGCCGGCACCGGCGCTCTACGGCGCCGCCGATCCGCTCGCCTCGCTGCCGGACACGGAGAAGGTGAAGCTGCTCGAGCGGCTGGAGGGCTTCGCCCGCGCCGAGGATGCGCGCGTCAGCGAGGTGATGGCGCACATCGCCGGCGTCCATGAGGTGGTGCTGGTCGCCCGCGCCGACGGCCGCCTTGCCGCCGACGTGCGGCCGCTGGTGCGCGTCTCGATCACGGTGATCATGCAGGAGCAGGGCCGCCGCGAGCAGGGCTCGGGCGGCGGCGGCGGACGCTTCGACTATGCCTATTTCAGCGACGCCGTGCTGCGCGACTACGCGCGCCAGGCGGTGCACCAGGCGCGGGTGAACCTCGCCGCGCGGCCGGCGCCGGCCGGCGAGATGACGGTGGTGCTCGGCAACGGCTGGCCCGGCATCCTGCTGCACGAGGCGATCGGCCACGGCCTCGAGGGCGACTTCAACCGCAAGGGCAGCTCGGCCTTTGCCGGGCGCATCGGCCAGCGCGTGGCGGCGCCCGGCGTGACGGTGGTCGACGATGGCAGCCTGGCCAACCGGCGCGGCTCGCTCAGCATCGACGATGAGGGCAACCCGACCCGGCGCACCGTGCTGATCGAGGACGGCATCCTCGTCGGCTACCTGCAGGACGCGCTCAACGCGCGCCTGATGGGCGTGGCGCCGACCGGCAACGGCCGCCGCGAGTCCTTCGCCCACCTGCCGCTGCCGCGCATGACCAACACCTGCATGGAGAACGGCGAGCACGACCCGCGGGAGATCATCGCCTCGGTGAAGAAGGGCCTGTATGCCGCCAACTTCGGCGGCGGCCAGGTCGACATCACCAGCGGCAAGTTCGTCTTTTCCGCCGCCGAGGCCTATCTCATCGAGAACGGCAAGATCACCCATCCGGTGAAGGGCGCCACCCTGATCGGCAACGGCCCCGACGCGCTGACCCGCGTCTCCATGATCGGCAACGACCTGGCGCTGGATCCCGGCGTCGGCACCTGCGGCAAGGAGGGCCAGAGCGTGCCGGTCGGCGTCGGCCAGCCGACCCTGCGCATCGACGGCCTGACGGTCGGCGGCACCGCCTGAGCGCGGACCGGCCGGGCCATGCGCTAAAATGGCGCGTTGCAGCCCATTCCGCCACGAAAGCCATGAAAGCCCCCGGCAAGCTCCACCAGGCCAGCGTTCCGTCCGCCCGCGCCCGGAACGCGCCCGACTATCCGCGCTCGGTCACCGACGACGTGCGCATCCGCGACATCAGCGAGGTGGCGCCGCCGGCCCGCCTGCTGCGCGACTTCCCGGCGTCGCCGGCGGCCATCGACACCACCTTCCGCACGCGCCACGAGATCCACCGCATCCTGCACGGCGCCGACGACCGCCTGGTCGTGGTGATCGGGCCCTGCTCGGTGCACGACGTCGATGCCGCCGTCGAGTACGCGCGGCTGCTGCGCGCCGAGGCCGAGCGCCTGGCCGCCGACCTGCTGGTGGTGATGCGCGTCTATTTCGAGAAGCCGCGCACCACGGTGGGCTGGAAGGGCCTCATCAACGATCCGCGCATGGACGGCAGCTTCAGCATCAACGACGGCCTGCGCCTGGCGCGCGGGCTGCTGGTGAAGCTCAACGAGATGGGACTGCCGGCGGCGACCGAGTTCCTCGACATGATCACGCCGCAGTACATCGCCGACCTGGTCAGCTGGGGCGCCATCGGCGCGCGCACCACCGAGTCGCAGGTGCACCGCGAGCTGGCCTCGGGCCTGTCCTGCCCGGTCGGCTTCAAGAACGGCACCGACGGCAACGTCAGGATCGCCGTCGACGCCATCCGCACCTCGCAGCAGCGCCACCATTTCCTCTCGGTGACCAAGGCCGGCCACTCGGCCATCGTGTCGACCAACGGCAACGAGGACTGCCACCTGATCCTGCGCGGCGGCAAGGAGCCGAACTACGACGCCGCCAGCGTCGAGCGCGCCTGCCGCGAGCTCGCCGCCGCCGGGCTGGCGGCGCGCGTCATGATCGACTTCTCGCACGGCAACAGCCGGAAGGACTTCAGGCGCCAGATCGAGGCGGGGCGCGACGTCGCCGCGCAGATCGCCGCCGGCGATGGCCGCATCTTCGGCGTCATGGTCGAGTCGCACCTGAAGGAGGGCCGCCAGGACCTGGCGCCGGGCCGCCCGCTCGAGTACGGCCGCAGCATCACCGATGCCTGCCTCGGCTGGGAGGATTCCGCCGCCCTGCTCGAGCTGCTGGCCGAGGCGGTGCGCCAGCGCCGCCTGGCGCAGCCGGACAGCGAGTGAGCGCGCCGCCGTTCGCCGGGCTCACCCATATCGGCGACGCGACCAGCTTCGTCGATCGCCTGCTCGGCAGCATCGAGCACATCCGCCTGTTCGAGGACTTCGAGCGCGACGAGATCGCGCGGCTGGCGCCGCACCTGCGCTGCTACCGGGCGCCGGCCGGCAGCGCGCTGATCCGCGAGGGCGAACAGGGCGACTTCATGCTGCTGCTGATCGACGGCAAGTGCGAGATCGTGCGGCGCGACCCCGAGGGACTGCCGCAGCGCATCGGCGTGGCGGGGGCGGGCAGGACCCTCGGCGAGATGTCGATGATCGACGGCGAGCCGCGCTTCGCCTCCTGCATCGCGCTGGAGGAGACGCTGTTCGCCGTGCTCGACCGCGACGGGCTGTCGCGCATCATCGCCGAGGATCCGCGCTTCGGCAACAAGCTGCTGATCGAGCTGATCCTGCTGCTCTCGCAGCGCCTGCGCGTCGCCAGCGGCAAGCTGGTCGACGGCAACGCCACCATCGAATCGGTCTAGCCGCGCTCGCGCCGCTTCTGCCAGAGCACGTCGCCGCGGCCGGCGGCGCGGTTGAGGCCGCGCCCGAGCACGAACAGCAGGTCCGAGAGGCGGTTGAGATACTGGCGGCCGGTCTCGCCGACGGCCTCGACGGCGGCCAGCGCGACGAGGCGGCGCTCGGCGCGGCGGCAGACGCTGCGCGCCAGGTGGGCCAGAGCCGCGGCGCGCGTGCCGCCGGGCAGGATGAATTCCTTGAGCGGGCCGAGTTCCGCGTTGTGGCGGTCGATCGCCCGCTCCAGCTCGCCGACGCTGCGCGCGTCGAGCAGGGTCGAGCCGGGAATCGCCATCTCGCCGCCGAGGTCGAAGAGGTCGTGCTGGACGCCGGTGAGCAGCTCGCGCACCTCCTGCGGCAGCTCCTCGGCGAGCAGCAGGCCGACGGCCGAATTCAGCTCGTCGAGCTCGCCGAGCGCGGCGATGCGGGCGGAGTCCTTGGCCACGCGCGAGCCGTCGGCCAGCCCGGTGCTGCCGTCGTCGCCGGTGCGTGTGTAGATTTTCGAGAGGCGGTGGCCCATGGCGTCGCGCGCGAAGGATGGAGTGGCGCCAGCATAGCGCAAAGCGCGGCGGCGCGCGGCGGAGCCCTCAGCCTGCCGGCGGCCGCGGCGGCGGCAGCGACTTGCACTCCTCGAAGATGCGTCGCGTGCAGGTGGCGCAGATGTCGCGGTCGAGCCGGTCGAAGATCTTGCGGATGGCCTCGCGCTTGGTGTGGAAGATGGCGTCGCCCCCGATCTCGCCGATGAAGGGTTCCTTGCCCAGCATTTCCTCGGCGGCCCTGCGCAGGCTGTAGAAGTAGAGCCGCCCGCCCTCCTTGCGCCGGCGGCGCGCCTCCTGCGCCAGAAACTCGGCGCCGGCGATGTCCACGAAATTGATGCTCTTGGCCATGACCAGCAGATGCTTCTGCTCAGGGAAGCGCTCGGCGATGTCGGCGAGCGACTCGCCGATGCTGTTGACCGCGCCGAAGTAGATCGAGCCCTCGACGCGGACGATCTTCGCCTGCGGGCACTCCGCCTCCTCGCCCGGCGAGGGGTGGAACTTGCGCTGCGGGTCGTCCGGATTCGGCACCAGGGCGCGCACGCCGGGCTGCGAGGTGCGGTTGAGATAGAGCATCAGCGAGAGCGTGATGCCGAAGAAGATGGCGAATTCCAGGTGCATCACCAGCGTCGCCATCAACGTCACCAGCAGCACCGCGCTCTCGGCGCGGCTGGTGCGCAGGATGGTCGAGATGCTGTGGAAGTCGAACAGACCCCAGGCGACGAGGAACAGGATGGCCGCCATCGAGGCGATCGGCAGGTAGGCGGCGAGCGGCGCGACGAACACCAGGACGATGACCAGC
Organism: Pseudomonadota bacterium; assembly: GCA_963205435.1. Lineage (GTDB taxonomy): Bacteria > Pseudomonadota > Gammaproteobacteria > Burkholderiales > Rhodocyclaceae > Desulfobacillus. The sequence continues at coordinate 36,725 of CAUJIV010000007.1, read as the reverse complement.
AGGATGGCGGAGAAGACGGCGGCCAGCGGCGTGCGCGCGCCGGCCTCGTAGTTGAGGCCGGAGCGGTTGAACGAGCCCGACGAGGGATAGGCGGAGAAGAAGGCGCCGACCAGGTTGGACAGGCCCTGGCCGATGAACTCCTGGTTGCCGTCGATGCGCTGGCCGGACTTGACGGCGATCGAGCGGGCGATCGACACCGCCTCGGTCAGGGCCAGCGCCGTCAGCGCCAGCGCCAGGCCGACCAGGGTGCGCATGGAATCGAGCGAGAAGTGCGGCGAGGACAGCGGCGGCAGGGCGCTCGGCAGGGCGCCGAGCGTCTTGATGCCGGTCGCCTCGGCGCCGAGCCAGGCGTTGAACGCCGTCGCCGCCAGGCTGCCGGCGAGCATGGCGACGATCATGTAGGGGATCTTCGGCAGCCACTTGCGCACCGCCATGCCGGAGAGCAGGGTGACCAGGCCGACGGCCAGCACCCAGGGCTTGATGTCGGCGAGGCTGGCGAAAAAGGTCAGGATGATGCGGAAGAACATCGTGCCGTGCGGCACGTCGATGCCGAAGAAGTTCTTCACCTGGCTGGCGATGATGAGCAGCGCCGCGCCGGCGGTGAAACCGATCACCACGGTGTGCGAGATGAAGTTCACCAGCGTGCCGAGCCGCGCCACGCCCATCACCAGCTGCATGACGCCGACCATGAAGGTCAGCGTCAGCACCAGGCGGATGTAGTCGGCGCTGCCCGGCTCGGCGAGCGGGCTGATGCTGGCGAACACCACCAGCGAGATGGCGTTGGTCGGCCCCGAGACGAGGTGCCAGCTCGAACCCCACAGCGCGCCGACGATGGCCGGCACCATGGCGGCGTAGAGGCCGTATTCCGGCGGCATGCCGGCCAGCGTGGCGAAGGCGACACCCTGCGGCAGCACGATGATGGCGCCGATCAGGCCGGCGAGGGCGTCGTCGCGCAGCGAGGCGCGATTGACCATGGCGCGCCAGCGCAAGAAGGGGAAGACTCGCAGCAGCCACTGGCTGCGGGAAGGGCTGCGGTTCATGCTCGTGTTCGTAATTTTGCCGGGGATATTAGCAAACGCTGGATTTTCCCGGATTCAGCCTTTTCTATGGGGGCACCGGCGAAACGGGCTGCGTTCCGTCGAGCATCGCGAAGAAGACCCGCCATCCTGTCATGGGAAAGCTGGCGGGACGTCCCGGTATCGCCGTGGCTTGACCGCACCGGGTCCGGCAGCCGACGGTTTTCCTTGCGCAATCTGATCATGCCTCATTATAATGAAAGTCTAATTCCATACTAATCGTGATGGAATCTCCGGCATGGAAAACCGCACGGCGCGGCTGACGATCCTGATCGATCCCGAGAAGAAGCGGCTGCTCGAGGAGATTTGCGCGGCGCAGGATCTGACGCCCTCGCAGGTCGTGCGCCGCCTGATCCGCCAGTACGTCGTCGAGAATGCCGGCAACCGCCCCCTGCCCGAGTGGCTGGTCGAGCCCGGCGGCGGCAAGACCTGAGCGCCAGCCATCTTGCCCGGCCTGCTCTCAATCGATCTTCTCCTGGCCGCGATCGCCGCCTGGCTGGCGATCGGCCTGGCCGGGCTGCTGACGCCACGCAACGTCCATTTCGTCGGCCGCATCCTTTTCCCGCTCGGCGCCGCGGTGGCCCTGGCGGCGGGGCTGGCGGCGCTGGCCTTTCTCGGCTCGCCGGCGGAGGTGGCGGTGCTCGCCATCGGCCTGCCGGGGCTGCCCTTCCACCTGCGGCTGGACAATCTCGCCGCCGTCTTCGTCCTCCTGCTCGGCTTCGCCGCCGCCGGCATCTCGGTCTTCGCCGCCGGCTATTTCCGCCGCGGCGAGGGCGCGGCGCCAGGACTCATGGGCCTGCAGTACCACTGCTTTCTCGCCGCCATGCTGCTGGTGCTGCTGGCCGATGACGCCTATGCCTTCATGGTGGCCTGGGAGGGCATGGCGCTGGCCTCGTTCTTCCTCGTCGTCACCGATCACCGCCACGCCGAGATTCGCAGCGCCGGCTATCTCTACCTGCTGATCGCCCACGTCGGCGCCATCGCCATCCTGCTCTGCTTCGGCGTCATGGCCGCGGCGAGCGGCGACTGGAGCTTCGCCGGCATGCGCGCCCAGGTGCTGTCGCCGTTCTGGTCCTCGGCGGCCTTCCTGCTGGCGCTGGCCGGCTTCGGCGCCAAGGCGGGGCTGCTGCCGCTGCATGTCTGGCTGCCGGAGGCGCATCCGGCGGCGCCTTCGCCGGTCTCGGCGCTGATGAGCGGTGTGATGCTGAAGACCGCCATCTACGGCCTGCTGCGCGTCTGCTTCGACCTGCTCGGCGAGCCGCTCTGGTGGTGGGGCGTGGCGGCGATGGCGGCCGGCCTGGCCAGCGCGCTGCACGGCGTGCTCTACAGCACGGTGCAAAGCGACATGAAGCGCCTGCTCGCCTATTCCTCGATCGAGAACATCGGCCTGATCGTCGTCGCGCTCGGGCTGGCGCTGATCTTCCAGGCCTACGGCATGTCGGGGCTGGCGGCGCTGGCGCTGACGGCGCTGTTCTACCACTGCCTGGCGCACGCCGGCTTCAAGAGCCTGCTCTTCCTCGGCACCGGCGCGGTGTTGCACGCGACCCGCGAGCGCAGCCTCGGCCGGCTCGGCGGGCTGATCCACCGCATGCCCTGGGTGGCCTGGCTGGCGCTGGTCGGCATCATCGCCAGCGCCGGGCTGCCGCCGCTGTCCGGCTTCGTCTCCGAGTGGCTGCTGCTGCAGGGCTTCCTGTTCACCCCGGGCCTGCCGCATTCCTGGCTCAACATGGTGGTGCCGGTGGCCGCCGCCATCGTCGCCCTGGTGGCGGCGCTGGCCGGCTTCGCCATGGTCAAGTTCTACGGCATCATCTTCCTCGGCCAGATGCGCGAGGAGGCGCTGAAGGAGGCGCGGGACGCCGGGCCGTGGCAGCGCGCCGGCCTCGCCTGGCTGGCCGGCCTCACTCTGGCGCTCGGCGTGCTGCCGACCTTCGTCATTTCCCTCATCGATCCGGCGACGCGGCAGCTGCTCGGAACCGGGCTGGCCGAGCGGGTGCGCGAGCACGGCTGGTGGCTGCTGGCGCCGATCTCGCCCGACCGCGCCAGCTATGCGCCGCTGCTCTTCCTCGTCATGATCGCCGTCGCCGTGCTGCTCGGCCGCCAGCTGGTGCACCGCCTCTACCACGGCCGCGTGCGCCGCGCCGGCGCCTGGGACTGCGGCTACCCCTTCCAGGGGCCGCGGGCGCAGGACACGGCCGAGGGCTTCAGCCAGCCGATCCGCCGCATCTTCGCGCCGGTGTTCCGCATGGAGCGGCACTTCCCCGCGGCGGGCGACGCCCAGCCGCGCTACAGCGTCAGGATCGAGGACCGCTTCTGGCACTGGCTCTACCTGCCGCTGGCGCGCGCTGCCGAGGGCCTGTCCTGGCTGGCCGTGCGGCTGCAGGGCGGGCGCATCGCCGCCTACCTGCTCTACAGCTTCCTCACCCTGATCGTCCTGCTGCTGGTGGCGCGGCCATGAGCGCATCGGCCGCGCTCGCCCAGTTCTTCGCCATCGCGCTGGCGCTGGCGCTGGCGCCGCTGCTCACCGGCTGGGTGAACATGTGCCGCGCCTGGCTGCAGAACCGCAAGGCGCCGCCGCTGCTGCAGCCCTATTACCTGCTGCACAAGCTGTTCCACAAGGATGTCGTGCTGGCCCGCGGCGCCTCGCCGCTGTTCACGTTCGCGCCCTACGTGGTGTTCGGCTGCATGCTGCTCGCCTGCGCCATCATCCCGACGCTGTCGACCGACCTGCCTTTCGCGCCGGCCGCCGACACCATCGCCCTGGTCGGGCTGTTCGGCCTGGCGCGGCTGTTCATCGCCCTGGCGGCGATGGACGTCGGCACCGGCTTCGGCATGCTCGGCGGCCGCCGCGAGATGCTGATCGGTTTCCTCGCCGAGCCGGCCCTGCTGATGGTGATCTTCACGACGGCGCTGATCTCGCAGTCGACCTCGATCGCCACCATCGTCGACACGCTGGCGCGCGGCCCCTTCGCCATCTACCCGAGCCTGGCCTTCGCCGGCGTCGCCTTCGCCTTCGTCTCGCTGGCCGAGAACGCGCGGGTGCCGGTCGACAACCCGGCCACCCACCTCGAGCTGACGATGATCCACGAGGCGATGGTGCTGGAGTACTCGGGCCGCCACCTGGCGCTGATCGAGTGGGCGGCCAGCCTCAAGCTGTTCGCCTATTCCTGCCTCGGCCTCGCCCTGTTCTTCCCCTGGGGCATCGCCGGCAGCGACAGCCTCGCCGGGCTGCTGCCGGCGCTGCCGGCGCTGGCGGCCAAGCTGGCGGCCGGCGGCGCCCTGCTGGCGCTGGTTGAGACGGTCAACGCCAAGCTGCGCATCTTCCGCGCGCCGGAGTTCCTCGGCAGCGCCTTCCTCTTCGCCGTGCTCGGCCTGCTGGTGCGGCTGCTGCTGGAGAACCAGGCATGATCGCGGCGCCGCTGTCGCTGCAGCTGATCAACCTCTTCGCCGCGGTGATCCTGCTGCTGGCCTTCGCCATGCTGGCGCAGCGGCGCGTGCTGGCGCTGGTCAACCTGTTCGCCCTGCAGGGCCTCGCCCTGTGCCTGTCCACCCTGGTGGTGGCCGCCACCTCCGGCCAGGCGCACCTCTACGGCTCGGCCGCGCTGACGCTGGCGCTGAAGGTCGTCCTGCTGCCGTGGATCCTCCACCGCCTGGTGCGCAAGCTGCAGGTCAAGGCCGACGTCGAGGGCCTGGTCAACATCCCCGCCACCATGCTGATCGGCGTCGCCCTCGTCATCGTCGCCTTCAACGTCGCCCTGCCCATCTCGCAGATGGCCAGCACCATCGGCCGCGGCACGCTCGGCATCGCCCTGGCCAGCGTCATGCTGGCCTTCCTCATGATGATCATCCGCACCAAGGCGATCCCGCAGGTGATCGGTTTCCTCGCCATGGAGAACGGCCTGTTTCTCGCCGCCACCAGCGCCACCTACGGCATGCCGATGGTGGTGGAGCTGGGCATCGCCCTCGACGTGCTGGTCGGCGTCATCATCCTCGGCGTGTTCTTCTTCCAGATCCGCGACCAGTTCGACAGCCTCGATATCCGCCACCTGGAAAAGCTGAAGGAGCGCTGAGCCGCGATGGATGCCCTCGTCCTCACCCTCGCCATCCCGCTCGCCAGCGGCCTGCTGCTGGCGCTGTTTGGCGAGCGCGGCTGGGCGCCGCGGCTCAATCTCGCCGCCAGCCTCGGCACCTTCCTCGCCGCGGCGCTGCTCACCGTCGAGGTGGTCGCCGGGGGGCCGCGCTTTGCCTTCGGCGAGGCCTTCTTCATCGACTCGATGAACGTCTTCTTCGTCGCCCTGACCGCCTTCGTCGGGCTGACCACCAGCATCTTCTCCGGCCCCTACATGCGAAACGAGCGCAGCCACGGCCGGCTCACGGCGGCGCGCCTGCGCCTCTACAAGAGCATGTTCCAGCTGTTCATGTTCACCATGCTGGCGGCGCTCACCACCAACAATCTGGGCATTCTCTGGGTGGCGATGGAGGCGGCGACGCTGACCACCGTGCTGCTGGTCTCGCTCTATCGCACGCCGGCCAGCCTCGAGGCGGCGTGGAAGTACTTCATCCTCTGCGGCGTCGGCATCGCCCAGGCGCTGTTCGGCACCATCCTGCTCTACTTCGCCGCCGAGCGCGTGCTCGGCGAGACCGGCAACGCCCTGCTGTGGACCCACCTCGTCTCGGTGCGCGGCCAGCTCGAGCCCGTCGTCATGGCGCTGTCCTTCATCTTCCTGCTGGTCGGCTACGGCACCAAGGTCGGCCTGGCGCCGCTGCACAACTGGCTGCCCGACGCCCATGCCGAGGGGCCGACGCCGGTCTCGGCCGTGCTCTCCGGCCTGCTGCTCAACGTCGCGCTCTACGCCATCCTGCGCGTCAAGGTGCTGGCCGACGGCGCCACGGCACCCGGCTTCGCCGGCGACCTGATGATGGGCTTCGGCCTGCTGACGCTGCTGCTGGCCGCCTTCTTCCTGTCGCGGCAGAAGGACATCAAGCGCCTGTTCGCCTATTCCTCGATCGAGCACATGGGCCTGATCACCTTCGCCTTCGGCATGGGCGGCCCGGTGGCCAACTTCGCCGGCCTGCTGCACATGAGCATGCACTCGCTGACCAAGTCGGCCATCTTCTTCGCCGTCGGCCATGCCGCGCAGAAATGCGGCACGCAGGCGATGGAGGACATCCGCGGCCTGATGCGCATCAACCCGGTGATCGGCTGGGGCCTGATGCTCGGCACGCTGGCCATCCTCGGCCTGCCGCCCTTCGGCGTCTTCGCCAGCGAGTTCATGATCCTCACCCACGCCATGAAGCACCATCCGTGGGCGACGCCGGTGCTGCTGCTGGCGCTCGGCGTCGCCTTCGCCGCCATCTTTGGCAAGGTGCAGCCGATGGTCTTCGGCGACACGCATGCCAGGCGCCTGCCGCACGCGCCGGCGATCACGCCGGTGTTCGTGCACCTCGCCCTGGTGCTGATGCTCGGCCTGTGGATGCCGCCCTATCTCGTGCGCTGGTTCGAGGAGGCGGCGAGGATGCTCGGATGAACGGCATGCCGCAGCCTCACGCGGACCTTCGCGAAGGGAATGGTTCGCCGCGGTTCCGCCTCGTCCGGAGCGGAACACTTCGCCGCTGCGATGCCGCGGCATGCGGCCGAAGACCGCGGCGCGCGTCATGAAATTCTTCGACGAGCCCGTCGAGTTCGAGAAACAGCCCGGCATCGGCGCGCCGGTATGGCGCGGCCGCGCCGGCGGCGGCGCGGCGCTGCAGGCCTTCGCCGCCGCCGTGCGCGCCGCCGGCGGGCGGCTGGCCGCGCTGTGGGGCAGCGACGAGCGGCCGACCGCCGGCTGCTTCCGCCTGCACGCCGTGTTCGGCATCGAGGCCGGCCATGCCTGGCTGGCGCTCGACCTGCCGCCCGACCTTTTCTGCCCCGACCTGTCGGGCATCTTCCCCGCCGCCAACCGCATGCAGCGCGCGGCGCGCGACCTCGTCGGCATCGACTTCGAGGGCGCCGACCGCCGGCCCTGGCTGCGCCATGGCGGCTGGCCGGCCGACTGGCATCCCCTGCGCCACGACATCGGCGAACCGGCCGGCTTCGCCAACCAGGTCACCGATTATGACTTCGTTCGCGTCGGCGGCGAGGGCGCCCACGAAGTGCCGGTCGGGCCGATCCACGCCGGCACCATCGAGCCGGGTCATTTCCGCTTCTCGGTGGTCGGCGAGCGCGTGCTGCGCCTCGAGCAGCGCTTCGGCTACGCGCACAAGGGCATCGAGCGGCTGTTTGCCGGCCGCGCGCCGGCCGAGGGCGCACGGCTGGCCGGCCGCGTCTGCGGCGATTCCACCTGCGCCTATGCCTGGGCCTATGCCGACGCCGTCGAGGCGGCCTGCGGCGCCAGCCCGCCGCCGCGCGCCCTCGGCCTGCGCGCCCTGATGCTGGAGCGCGAGCGCGTCGCCAACCACCTTGGCGACCTTGGCGCCAGGGGCAACGACGCCAGCCTGGCCTTCGGCCTGGCGCAGTTCTCGCGCCTGCGCGAGGACTGGCTGCGCCTCAACGCGCGGCTGTTCGGCCACCGCCTGCTGATGGATTGCATCGTGCCCGGCGGCGCGGCGCTCGACCTCGATGCGTCGGCGCTGTCCCTCATCGTCGAGCAGTGCGAGGCGGTCGGCCGCGAGGTGCGCGCGCTGCGGCGCATCTACGACGAGCATGCCGGCCTGCAGGACCGCTTTCTCACCACTGGCGTGCTGGACATGGCGCTGGCGCGCGAGCTGTCGCTCAGCGGGCTGGCGGCGCGCGCCAGCGGCCTGATCCTCGACGGCCGCGCCCACCGCCAGGGCTACACGCCGCCGCCGCCGTGGGCGACGCTGGGGGTGCGCCCGGCCAGCGACGAGCGCGGCGACGTCGCCGCCCGCGCCGCCGTGCGCTTCGCCGAGGTGGCCGAGTCGCTGCGCCTGCTGCGCGAGCTGGCCGTCGGCCTGCCCGCCGGCGACGTGCGCGCCGGGCTGGCGCCGGCGGCGGCGGGCGCCGGGCTCGGCGTCGTCGAGGGCTGGCGCGGCGAGGTGATCGTCGGCGTGGCGCTGGACGCGGAAGGCCGGCTGGCCCGCGTCCATCCGCACGACCCCTCCTGGCAGGCCTGGCCGGCGCTCGAGCGGGCGGTGCTGAACGACATCATTCCCGACTTTCCGCTCATCAACAAATCCTTCAACCTGTCCTACAGCGGAGCCGACCTGTGATTCCCGTCATCCGCCGCATCCTGCGCGCCGGCATCGTCAGCGAGCCGCGGCCCGAGCCGGCCGAGGCCGTCGAGCTGGACCGCCTGCAAGGCGAGATCCGCCGCATCCTCGGCCGCGCCCTCGCCATCCGCCAGGTCGATGCCGGCTCCTGCAACGGCTGCGAGCTGGAGATCCACGCCCTCAACAACCCTTATGTCAACCTCGAGGGCTACGGCATCAGGTTCGTCGCCAGTCCGCGCCATGCCGACATGCTGCTGATCACCGGTCCGGTGACGAAGAACATGGAGCACGCGCTGAAGACGGCCTGGGAGTGCATGCCCGATCCCAAGCTGGTGGTGGCGGCCGGCGATTGCGCCTGCAGCGGCGGCATCTTCGGCGAGAGCTATGCCAGCTGCGGCGCCGTCGAGCGCGTCATTCCGGTCGACGCGCGCATCCCCGGCTGCCCGCCGACGCCGCGCCAGCTGCTCGCCGGCATCCTCGCCGCCATCGGCCGCTGAGCGGCGGCCGCGGCGCTCTCACTCGCCCTCGAAAAGGCGCCAGGCCAGGCGTTCCGGCAGGCCGGCGTCGAGGATCTTGGCCGCCGCCCGCTCGACGTCATAAGGAATCCGGTAATGCGTCAGTGTGCCGGCCGCGTCGTCATGGATGGCGTAGCAGGCGGCGGCGATGCCGTCGCGCGGCTGGCCGACCGAGCCGGTGATGACCAGCCAGCGGCGGAAATCCGAGAGCGGCAACGGCGCCGAGGTTGCCGCCCCGCCGGCGTCGATGGCGCCGATGGCGCCGCCGGGCGCGGCGAAGTAGATGCGCGGGTGGTGCACGTGGCCGCACAGCACGATGCGCGCCCCGGTGGCGGCGAAGGCCGCCTCCGCGTCCTCCTCGCCGAGGATGTAGAGCCAGTCCAGCGGGTCCTCGGGGCTGGCATGGACGTAGAGGCGGTCTGCCTCGCCGACGGCGAGCGGCAGGCCGGCGAGGAAGTCCCGCTCGCGCGCGCCGAGCCGCTCGCGCGTCCACTCGATGGCATGGCGGGCGGCAAGGTGCATGTCGCAGAGGGAGCCGCCGAGGCAGGCTTCGTCGTGGTTGCCGAGCACGGCGAGGGCGCCGTCGGCGACCAGGCCGGCGGCGATGTCGAGGCAGGCCAGCGGATCGGCGCCATAGCCGAGCAGGTCGCCGAGAAAGGCGAAACGGTCGACGCCTTCGTTGCGCGCGTGGGCGAGGCAGGCCTGCAGGGCCTCGAGGTTGCTGTGGATGTCGGCAAGCAGGGCGGTGCGCATGATTGGATGCCATGATGCCGCGCCGGCGGAGAAAAAAACAAGCCGGCGTCTAGCGCCGGCTTTAACCGCCCCAAGAGGGAGGGAGGGCGGCGAGGAGTAATCAGTAGGCGAAGCGGCCCGCGACGCAGGCGCTGCGGCTGCGATAGACGCGCCGCGAGGCCATGACGAACTGGAACAGGTCGAGGGGCGTGAGCTGGGGATAGGCGGCCCGCGTCGAGCGGAAGACCAGCCATTCGACCGGCAGGCCTTCGCCGCGGTCGACCGCGAAGCATTGCTCGATGCGCTGGTACGCCTCGTCGAACAGGGCCCGCAGCCTGTGGTTCTTGCGGCGTTCTGCGTGCTCCATGGTTCCATTCCCCCTTTTGCTGCCTGTTGCCCGATTTAACGGCAGGGCCGCGCAAGAGGGAATAGGACGAAGGATGAATCCTTTGTAGGGGTTTTTCCTACAAGGCGGCGCGCCGGGCGGCAGGCCCAGGGAGTATCCTTGCCCACTCGGCCGCGACCGCCATGGGGGACGAAGCACGGTGAGGGAAGAGCCAGGGAAGTTCTTGCGGCGGCTGTTCGAGGCCGCGGTGGGCGCGGCGGCGGCGGCCGACTGCCTGCCGCGCCGGCTGCCGCGGCCCGCCGGACGGACGCTGGTGGTCGGCGCCGGCAAGGCCGCCGCCGCCATGGCGAGCGCCCTCGAGGAGCGCTGGCCGGGCGAGCTCTCCGGCCTTGTGGTGACCCGCTACGGCCACGGATTGCCGTGCCGGCGCATCGAGGTGGTCGAGGCGGCGCACCCGGTGCCCGACGCGGCCGGCCGCGCCGCCGCCGGGCGCATCCTTTCCGAGGTCGAGCGGCTGGGCGAGGGCGACCTTGCCCTCGTCCTGATCTCCGGCGGCGGCTCGGCCCTGCTGGCCCTGCCCTTGCCCGGCATCACGCTGGAGGACAAGCAGGCCGTGAACCGTGCGCTGCTGAAGAGCGGCGCCGGCATCGCCGAGATGAACTGCGTGCGCAAGCACCTCTCCGCCGTCAAGGGTGGGCGGCTGGCGGCAGCCGCCTGGCCGGCCCGCGTGCTGGCCCTGATCATCTCGGACGTGCCGGGCGACGATCCGGCGGTGGTCGCCTCAGGCCCGACCGTGGCCGATCCGACAAGCTGCGGCGACGCGCTGGCGATCCTCGACAAATACCGCATCGAGGCGCCGCCCGCCGTGCGCCGCCTGCTCGAATCGGGCGAGGGCGAGACGCCCAAGCCGGGCGATCCCCGCCTGGCGCGCAGCGAGGCGCGCGTCGTCGCCACGGCGCACGGCGCGCTGCGCGCCGCGGCGCGGGCGGCGCGCGCCGCCGGCGTGAGGCCGCTCATCCTCGGCGACGCCATCGAGGGCGAGGCGCGCGAGGTGGCGAAGGCGCTGGCCGGCATGGCCAAGTCCTGCGCCCGCCACGGCGCGCCGGCGCGGCCGCCCTGCGTGCTGCTCTCCGGCGGCGAGACCACGGTGACGGTGCGCGGCGGCGGGCGCGGCGGGCGCAACGCCGAGTTCCTGCTGGCGCTGGCGCTGGCCCTCGACGGCGCGCCGGGCATCCATGCCATCGCCTGCGACACGGACGGCATCGACGGCACGGAGGACAATGCCGGCGCGCTGCTCGGCGACGACACCCTGGCGCGCGCCCGCGCCATCGGGCTGGACGCCGCCGCGCGCCTCGCCGACAACGACGGCTACGGCTTCTTCGCCGCCCTCGGCGATCTCGTCGTCACCGGGCCGACGCGCACCAACGTCAATGACTTTCGTGCAATATTGATTCTTTAGGCCGGACTTGCGGCGACGGCCGGTGCGCGCGCCGGGCGGAGCGCGGCGCGGTAACATGGCGGGCGGAGGAAGCATGGGCGCATCCGGGGAACAGATACAGCTGGGCGAGGCCGAAGTCGAACGCCTCGTCGCCGGCCTGCGCCGCATCCTGGCGGCCGACGAGCTGCTGCTCGGGCGCGAGGAAGTGACGCCCTACGAATGCGACGGCCTCACCGCCTATCGCCAGCAGCCGCTCGCCGTGGCGCTGCCGGCGCGCGAGGAGCAGGTGGTGGAGATCCTGCGCCTGTGCCACGGACTGGGCGTGCCGGTGGTGGCGCGCGGCGCCGGCACCGGGCTTTCCGGCGGCGCCATGCCGGTGGCGCAGGGCATCGTCCTGTCGCTGGCGAAATTCATGCGCATCCTCGACATCGACCCGCTGGCGCGCACGGCGCGCGTGCAGCCGGGGGTGAGGAACCTCGCCATCTCCGAGGCGGTCGCGCCCTACGGCTTCTACTACGCGCCCGACCCCTCCAGCCAGATCGCCTGCACCCTCGGCGGCAACGTCGCCGAGAACTCGGGCGGCGTCCATTGCCTGAAGTACGGCCTGACGGTGCACAACGTGCTCGGCCTGCGCGTGGCGCTGGTCGACGGCACGGTGGTGGAGATCGGCGGGACGGCGCCGGACTCGCCCGGCTACGACCTGCTCGCCCTGATGATCGGCTCCGAGGGCATGCTCGGCGTGGTGCTCGAGGCGACGGTGAGGCTGACGCCGAAGCCGCAGCTCGCCCGGGTGGCGATGGCCTCCTTCGACGACGTCGTCAAGGCCGGCAACGCTGTCGCCGAGATCATCGCCGCCGGCATCATCCCGGCCGGGCTGGAGATGATGGACAAGCCGGCGACGCGCGCCGTCGAGGATTTTGTCCACGCCGGCTACGACCTCGAGGCCGAGGCGATCCTGCTGGCCGAAGCCGACGGCACGCCCGAAGAGGTGGCCGAGGAGATGGCCGCCATCTGCGCCGTGCTGGAGAAGAGCGGCGCCAGCAGCATCCGTGTCTCGCGCGACGAGGCCGAGCGCCTGCTGTTCTGGGCCGGCCGCAAGGCCGCCTTTCCGGCCGTCGGCCGCATCACGCCGGACTACCTGTGCATGGACGGCACCATCCCGCGCAAGCACCTCGCCCATGTGCTGACGCGCATCGCCGAGCTGTCGCGCGAATACGGCTTGCGCTGCGCCAACGTCTTCCATGCCGGCGACGGCAATCTGCATCCGCTCATCATGTTCGATGCCAACCGGCCGGGCGAGATCGAGCGCGCCACCGAATACGGCGGCCGCATCCTCGAGCTGTCGGTCGAGGTCGGCGGCACCATCACCGGCGAGCACGGCGTCGGCATCGAGAAGATCGTGCAGATGTGCGCGCAGTTCTCGCCGGAGGAGCTGGCCGCCTTTCGCGCCGTCAAGGCGGCCTTCGACCCGCCCGGCCTGCTCAATCCGGGCAAGGCGGTGCCGACGCCGCGGCGCTGCTCGGAATACCGGCTGACGGGCAGCGCCAGGCAAGGCTAACCGCATGCAACGCAGAGACCGCAAGGACGCAAAGGGCGCAAAGATGAAACAGGTTTCGCCCCCGCTTGCTTCGCGTCCCTTGCGCCTTGGCGCCCTTCGCGTTGAAAGAGGTTGCCTGTCGCGATGAATGATCTGACCGAGCAGCTTCGCGAGCGGGTGCTCGCCGCGGCGACGGCGCGCGCGCCGCTGCGCATCCGCGGTGGCGGCAGCAAGGACTTCTACGGCAATCCGCCTTCCGGCGAGCCGCTCGAGACCGGCGGGCACCGCGGCATCGTCGCCTACGAGCCGACCGAGCTGGTCGTCACGGCGCGCTGCGGCACGCCGCTGGCGGAGCTCGAGGCGGCGCTCGAGGAGAAGGGCCAGATGCTGGCCTTCGAGCCGCCGCGCTTCTCCCCTCTCCCCGCCGGGGAGAGGGGCAGGGGAAGAGGGGAAGCGGGCGGCCCGGCCCTCTCCCCCAACCCCTCTCCCGCAAGCGGGAGAGGGGAGCTTGGTGCGACGGTCGGCGGCGCCATCGCCGCCGGGCTGTCGGGGCCGCGCCGCGCCACGGCCGGCGCCGCGCGCGACTTCGTCCTCGGCGTGCGGCTGATCGACGGCCGCGGCGAAGTCCTGCGCTTCGGCGGCCAGGTCATGAAGAACGTCGCCGGCTACGACGTCTCGCGCCTGATGGCCGGCGCCCTCGGCACCCTCGGCCTGCTGCTGGAGGTCTCGCTGAAAGTGCTGCCGAAGCCGGCCGCCGAGGCGACGCTGCGCTTCGAGCTGCCGCAGGACAAGGCGCTCGAGGCGCTCAACCGCTGGAGCGGCCAGCCGCTGCCGCTGTCGGCCAGCTGCTGGTGCGACAACCTGCTCAGCGTGCGCCTGTCGGGCGCGCGCGCCGCCGTGGCGGCGGCCCGCGAGCGGCTCGGCGGCGAGGCGCTCGCCGACGCCGACGGCTTCTGGCAAGGGTTGCGCGAGCAGCAGGCGGATTTCTTCCGCGGCGATGCGCCGCTGTGGCGGCTGTCGCTGCCGTCGAAGACGCCGCCGCTCGGGCTGCCGGGGGCGCCGCTCATCGAGTGGGGCGGGGCGCAGCGCTGGCTGAGGGGCGAGCTGCCCGCCGCGCAGCTGCGCGAGGCGGCGGCGCAAGCCGGCGGCCATGCCACGCTGTTCCGCGCCGGCGAAGACGAGAAGCGCCGCGCCGGCGGCGCCTTCCAGCCTTTGGCGGCGCCGCTGATGGAGATCCAGCGGCGGCTCAAGCAGGGCTTCGACCCGCAGGGCCTGTTCAACCCTGGCCGGCTGCATCCGGACCTGTAAATGGAGACGCATCTCGCCGATTTCATTCGTGGCACGGCGGACGGCGATGTCGCCGAAGCCGAGCTGCGCAAGTGCGTGCATTGCGGCTTCTGCACCGCCACCTGCCCGACCTACCAGCTGCTCGGCGACGAGCTCGACGGGCCGCGCGGGCGCATCTATCTGATGAAGCAGGTGCTCGAGGGCGCCGAGGTGACGGAGAAGACCCAGGGCCACCTCGACCGCTGCCTGACCTGCCGCTCCTGCGAGACGACCTGCCCCTCGGGCGTCGAGTACCACCGCCTGCTCGATGTCGGCCGGGTCGTCGTCGCCGAGCGCGTGCGCCGGCCCCTCGGCCAGCGCCTGCTGCGCTTCGCCCTGCGCGAAGGGCTGACGCGGCGCTGGCTGTTCGGCCCGGCCTACCGCCTCGGCCAGCTCTTCCGGCCGCTGCTGCCGCCGGCCCTCAAGGACAAGGTGCTGCCGCGCAAGCGGCCGCTGGCAGCGGCGCGGGGCGGCCACGCGCGCCGCATGCTGCTGCTCGCCGGCTGCGTGCAGCCGGCCATGTCGCCGAACATCAACGCGGCGACGGCGCGCGTGCTCGGCCGCCTCGGCATCGACGCCAGCGAGGCCGCCGGCGCCGGCTGCTGCGGCGCCGTGCGCCTGCACCTTGACGACCGCGAAGGCGCGCGTCGCGACGCGCGGCGCAACATCGACGCCTGGTGGCCGCACCTCGCGGCGGGCGCCGAGGCGATCGTCATCACCGCCTCGGGCTGCGGCGCCCAGGTGCGCGACTACGCCCACCTGCTCGCCGACGACCCCGCCTATGCGAAGAAGGCGGCGCGCGTGACGCTGCTGGCGAAGGACGTCGCCGAGGTGCTCGCCGCCGAGCAGGCCGGCCTGGCGGCGCTGCTCTCGCAGAGGCCGGCGGCGCGGCGCATCGCCTTCCACTCGCCCTGCAGCCTGCAGCACGGCATGCGGGTGCGCGGCGCGGCCGAGGCCGTGCTGCAGGCGGCCGGCTTCGAGCTGGCGCCGATAGCGGACGCCCACCTGTGCTGCGGCTCGGCCGGCACCTATTCGCTTCTGCAGCCCGAACTGGCCCTGCGGCTGCGCGGCGACAAGCTGGCCAATCTCGAGGCCGGCGCGCCGGCGGCCATCGCCAGCGCCAACATCGGCTGCATCGCGCACCTGCAGGCCGGCACGCGCACGCCGGTGGCGCACTGGATCGAGCTGCTCGACGAGCGCCTCGGAGACTGACGTGGAACTCGACGCAAAGGCGAGGGACTACCGCGCGCTGCGCGACGGCTTCCGCTGGAACGTGCCGGCGCGCTACAACATGGCGCGCGCCTGCTGCGGCCGCTGGGCCGAGGACCGCTCGCGCTTCGCCCTCTACTACGAGGACGAGGCCGGCCACGCGGAAGCCTGGAGCTTCTGGGACATCCAGATGGCGGCCAACCGCCTGTCCAACGTGCTGCACGCGCTCGGCGTCATGCGGCGCGACCGCGTCGCCATCATCCTGCCGCAGCGGCCGCAGACGGCGATCGCCCACGTCGCCTGCTACCAGATGGGCGCCATCGCGCTGCCGCTGTCGCATCTGTTCGGCCCCGACGCGCTGGAGTACCGCCTGGAGAACTCCGGCGCCTGCGTCGCCATCGTCGACGAGGCGACGCTGCCGGGGCTGTGGGCGGTGAGGGAGCGGCTGCCGGAGCTGCGCCACGTCATCGGCGTCGGCGGCGCCAGGGAAGCCGGCGTGCGCGACTGGGACGAACTGCTGGCGCGCGCCTCGCGCCGCTACCAGTGCGTCGACACCGCCGCCGACGATCCGGCGGTGATCATCTACACCAGCGGCACCACGGGCAGCCCGAAGGGCGCGCTGATGGCGCAGCGGACGCTGATCGGCAACCTCTCCGGCTTCGCCTGCTCGCACGACTTCTTTCCGCAGCCGGGCGACATGTTCTGGTCGCCGGCCGACTGGGCGTGGACCGGCGGCCTCTTCGACGCGCTGCTGCCGGCCTGGCACTACGGCATGCCGATCCTCGGCTACCGCGGCCGCTTCGATCCGGAGAAAGCCTTCTGGCTGATCGAGAAGTACGGCGTCAGGAACGCCTTCCTGTTCCCCACCGCGCTGAAGATGATGATGAAGGCGGTGCCCGAGCCGAAGGCGCGCCATGAAGTCAACCTCCGTACCATCATGAGCGGCGGCGAGGCGGTCGGCGAGACGGTGTTCCGCTGGGCGCAGGAGCGGCTCGGCGTCAGCATCAACGAGATCTTCGGCCAGACCGAGATCAACTACGTCGTCGGCGGCTGCGCCGCCGTCTACCCGGCGCGGCCGGGGTCCATGGGGCGGCCCTATCCGGGCCACCGCGTGGCGGTGGTGGACGAGGCCGGCAACGAGCTGCCGCCGGGCGAGACGGGCGAGGTCTGCGTGCAGCGCTCCTGCAACGGCGAGGCCGATCCGGTGTTCATGCTCGAGTACTGGAAGAACCCGCGGGCGACGGCGGAGAAGTTCATCGGCGAGGGGGCGCTCGCCTGGGGCCGCACCGGCGACCTGGCGAAGGCGGACGAGGACGGCTACCTCTGGTACCAGGGCCGCAGCGACGACGTCTTCAAGAGCGCCGGCTACCGCATCGGCCCCTCCGAGATCGAGAACTGCCTGGTCAAGCATCCGGCGGTGGCCAACGCGGCCGTGGTCGGCGCCCCCGACGAGACGCGCGGCACCGTCGTCAAGGCCTTCATCGTGCTGCAGCCGGGCGAGCGGCCCTCGGCCGAACTGGAGGCCGCGCTGCAGGATCATGTGCGCCAGTACCTGGCGCCCTACGAGTACCCGAAGGCCATCGAGTTTGTCGACAGCCTGCCGATGACCACCACCGGCAAGGTGCAGCGGCGGCTGCTGCGCCTTCGCGAGGAGGAAAAATTCCGCGCTGCCCGCGGCTGAGCCCGCGGCGGCGTGCTAAAGTCGCGCGGATCGCAAGCATCCGGCATCCCAATGGCCTTCAGCATCGAGACCTGCGCCGCCCAGCACATGGGCGACCGCCAGGAGCAGCAGGACCGCGTCGGGCTTCTGCGCAACCCCAAGCGCCCCGGCATGCTCATGGCCGTCCTCGCCGACGGCATGGGCGGGCACAGCGGCGGCGCCATGGCGGCCGAGCAGGTGGTGTTGAAGGCGCAGCAGAACTTCGAGAGCTGGGGGCCGGCCGACGAGGCGCCGCGCGAGCTGCTGCGCTCGATCATCGACGAGGCCCATGTCGTCGTCAAGCTGACGCGCTTCACCAGCGAGCAGGATCCGCACACCACCGCCTGCCTGCTGCTGTTCCAGCCCGGACGGGTGGACTGGGCCCACTGCGGCGACTCGCGCATCTACCACTTTCGCGGCGCCCGGCTGCTCAGCCGCAGTTCGGACCACTCCTATGTGAACGAGATGCTCAAGCAGGGCTACCTGACGCCGGAGCAGGCCGAGCAGCATCCGCAGAAGAACGTCCTGCTCGGCTGCCTCGGCTCGCCGCGCGAACCGATCATCGATTTCGCCGAGGCGGCGCCGCCGCAGGCCGACGACATCTTCCTGCTCTGCTCGGACGGCCTCTGGGCCTATTTCTCCGACGCCGAACTGGGCGAGGTGCTCGCCGCCCACCCGCCGCGGCGGGCGGCGGAAATCCTCATCGCCCATGCCCGCGAGCGCGCCGAGGGCGGCGGCGACAACTGCTCGCTGGTCATCGTCAAGCTGGTCGAGAAGAAGGCCGAGATGAAGCCAGGACAGGCGGGCCGGCAGGCGCCCGCCCGGTGAAAGCCTGAGGGCGGGCACGACGCCGCCTCAGTGCAGCCAGCGGCGGCGCCAGAAGATCGTCACCATGACCAGGGCGATGGCGCCCATCATGCCGAGCGCGACGAGAAAGCCCTCGTTGTCGCCGATCAGCGGCATGTTGTGGAAGTTCATGCCGAAGATGCCGGCGATCAGCGCGGCCGGCATGAACAGGGTGGCGATGACGGTGAGGATGCGCACCTCCAGGTTGACCCGGTTGGAGACGCTCGACAGATAGATGTCGAGCATGCCGGCGATCAGGTCGCGGATGCTGTCGAGCGATTCGATGACATGCACCGCATGGTCGTAGATGTCGCGCAGGTAGGGCTGGGTTTCCTGGCGGAAGAAGCGCTGCTCGGTGCGCGTGAGGCTGTTGATCACCTCGCGCAGCGGCCAGACGGCGCGGCGCATCGCCGTCGCCTCGCGCTTGATCTCGTGGATCTCCCTGAGCAGGGCCGGCGTCGCCTGCTGCAGAAGGCTGT
This sequence comes from Pseudomonadota bacterium, assembly GCA_963205435.1. Lineage (GTDB taxonomy): Bacteria > Pseudomonadota > Gammaproteobacteria > Burkholderiales > Rhodocyclaceae > Desulfobacillus. The sequence goes on along the minus strand of CAUJIV010000007.1, from coordinate 18,313 downwards.
CCTCGAGCGCCTCGGTGCGCTCGGTCAGCTGCTCGAGCACGCTGAAGTAGCTGTCCACCAGCAGGTCGAGAATGGCGTAGGCGAGATAGTCGGCGCCCAGCTTGCGGATCTGCCCCTTGTCGCCGCGCAGCCGCTCGCGCAGCGGCTCGAGTGTGCCGGTCGGCCGCTCCTGGAAGGTCAGGACGAAGTCGGCGCCCAGCACCATGCTCACCTGGTCCGAGCCGATGCTGCCGGCCGCCGCGTCGAGGGCGAAGAAGCGCACGACGATGAACAGGTAGTCGCCGTAGTCATCGACCTTTGGCCGCTGGTCGGTGTTGAGGATGTCTTCCAGCACCAGCGGATGCAGTCCGAAGCGGCGGCCGATGTCGGCCATCAGCGCGGTCTCGTGCAGGCCATGGACATTGAGCCAGAGCGTGCCGGCGCCGCGCGCCAGCCCGCCGGCGGTGGCGGCGGCGAGGCGGCTTTCCTTGAGGCCGCCGGCGTCGTATTCGAGCAGCGTGATCTCGGGCCGCGCCGTGCGCCGCTCGCCGACATGCACCAGCGTGCCGGGGGCGAGGCCGAGCTTCTGCGAGCGCCGCTTGCGGGTTTTCCTGCTCATGATGTCCTTTCCAGCCGGTTGCGCGGCCTCGCCGCGCTATCCTTGGCCGGCCGATTTAAGTATTATTGCCGGCTATCGTCAAGGCCGGCGCGTGCCGGCGTTCGGGCGGATTCCATAAACCTGCAATGAAAATGGGGGGAAGCAACATGCCTCTGGTCATAGGCGTGCCGAAGGAAACGGCGCCGGGCGAAAAGCGCGTCGCCACCGTGCCCGAGGTCGTCGAGAAGCTGGTCAAGCTGGGCTTTGCCGTGGCGGTTCAGTCGGGCGCCGGCGAGGCCGCCAGTTTCAGCGACGAGGCCTACCGCGCCGCCGGCGCCGAGGTACTCGGCGATGCCGCCGCGCTGTGGGCCGGGGCCGACATCGTCTTCAAGGTGCGCGCGCCCGACAGCGAGGAGGTCGGGCGGCTGCGCGAGGGCGCCACGCTGATCTCCTTCATCTGGCCGGCGCAGAATCCCGGGCTGATGCAGCAGCTGGCGGCGAAGCAGGCGACGGTGCTGGCGATCGACGCGCTGCCGCGGCAGCTGTCGCGGGTGCAGAAGATGGACGCGCTGACCTCGATGGCCGGCGTCAGCGGCTATCGCGCCGTCATCGAAGCGGCCAACGCCTTCGGCCGGCTGTTCAACGGCCAGGTCACCGCCGCCGGCAAGATTCCCCCGGCCAGGGTGTTCATCGCCGGCGCCGGCGTCGCCGGCCTGGCGGCGATCGGCACCGCGGCCAGCATGGGCGCCATCGTCCGCGCCAACGACACCCGCGCCGAGGTCGCCGACCAGGTGGTGTCGCTCGGCGGCGAGTTCGTCAAGGTCGATTACGAGGAAGAGGGCTCGGGCGGCGGCGGCTACGCCAGGGTGATGAGCGAGGGCTTCCAGGCGGCGCAGCGCGCCATGTACGCCGAGCAGGCGAAGGACGCCGACATCATCATCACCACCGCGCTGATCCCCGGCAAGCCGGCGCCGAAGCTGATCACCGCAGCGATGGTCGAGAGCATGAAGCCGGGCAGCGTCATCGTCGACATGGCCGCCGAGCAGGGCGGCAACTGCGAGCTGACCGAGCCGGGCCAGGCGGTGGTGCGCCACGGCGTGACAATCGTCGGCTACACCGACCTCGCCTCGCGGCTGGCGCGCCAGTCCTCGACCCTCTACGCCAACAACCTGTTCCGCCTGGCCGAGGAGCTGTGCAAGGCCAAGGACGGCCGCTTCGACGTGAACATGGAAGACGACGCCATCCGCGGCCTGACGGTGATCAAGGACGGCGCCATCACCTGGCCGGCGCCGCCGCTCAAGCTGCCGGCGCCGCCGCCGGCTGCCGCCAGGCCGGCCGCGGCAGCCGCCGCCAAGGGCCACGGCGAGGGCGCCGGCGCGCCGGCCTCCGGCCGCACCCTGGCCATCCTCTTCGCCGTCGCCGCCGGCCTGTTCTGGCTGATCGGCGCCCATGCGCCGGCCTCCTTCCTCGGCCACTTCACGGTGTTCGTGCTGGCCTGCTTCATCGGCTACATGGTGATCTGGAACGTCACGCCGGCGCTGCACACGCCGCTGATGAGCGTCACCAACGCCATCTCCAGCATCATCTGCATCGGCGCGCTGGTGCAGATCGCGCCGCCGCTCGGCGCCGAGGTCGCCGGGCGGCCGGAGACGCTGATCCGCTGGCTGGCGCTGGCCGGCATTGCGCTCACCGCCATCAACATGTTCGGCGGCTTCGCCGTCACCCGCCGCATGCTGGCGATGTTCAGGAAATGAGCGTGCCTGCCCTGACTCGCAGCCACTTGCGCCCGCGGCCGATCTTCGGAGAGCCACAATCATGACCTCGAGCCTCATGACGGTCGCCTACCTCGGCGCGACCATCCTCGTCATCCTCAGCCTGGGCGGGCTGTCCAACCCGGAGACGGCGCGCCGCGGCAACCTCTCCGGCGTCATCGGCATGACGATCGCGGTGCTCGCCACCGTGCTCGGCCCGCGCGTGGCCGCCGCCGGCATCTCCTGGATCGTCGGCGGCATGGTGGCCGGCGCCGCCATCGGCCTGTGGGCCGCGCGCGCCGTGAAGATGACGCAGATGCCCGAGCTGGTCGCCATCATGCACAGCCTGGTCGGCCTCGCCGCCTGCCTGGTCGGCTTCGCCAGCTACGTCGACACCTCGATCGCCTTCAGCGGCGCCGAGAAGACCATCCACGAGGTGGAGATCTATGTCGGCATTTTCATCGGCGCGGTGACTTTCTCCGGCTCGGTGATCGCCTTCGGCAAGCTCTCCGGCCGCATCGGCGGCAGGCCGCTGCTGCTGCCGGCGCGCCACTGGCTCAACCTCGCCGGCCTGCTGGCGACGCTCTGGTTCGGCCGGCAATTCCTCGCGGCGCCGACCATCGAGGCCGGCCTGCTGCCGCTGCTGGTCATGACGGCGATCGCGCTGCTGTTCGGCATCCACCTGGTGATGGCCATCGGCGGCGCCGACATGCCGGTGGTGGTGTCGATGCTCAACAGCTACTCGGGCTGGGCGGCGGCGGCGACCGGCTTCATGCTGTCGAACGACCTGCTCATCGTCACCGGCGCGCTGGTCGGCTCGAGCGGCGCCATCCTCTCCTACATCATGTGCCGCGCCATGAACCGCAACTTCATCAGCGTCATCGCCGGCGGCTTCGGCACCGGCGGCGGCGCGCCGGCGGCCAAGGCCGGCGAGCAGCCGGCCGGGGAAGTCAGCCCCATCAGCGCGGCGGAGACGGCCGAGCTGCTGCGCGAGGCGAAGAGCGTCATCATCGTGCCGGGCTACGGCATGGCGGTGGCGCAGGCGCAGCACACGGTGTTCGAGATCACCAAACATTTGCGCGAGAAGGGCGTCAACGTGCGCTTCGGCATCCACCCGGTGGCCGGCCGCATGCCCGGCCACATGAACGTGCTGCTGGCCGAGGCCAAGGTGCCCTACGACATCGTGCTGGAGATGGACGAGATCAACGAGGACTTCCCCGACACCGACGTCGCCATGGTGATCGGCGCCAACGACATCGTGAATCCGGCGGCGCAGGACGATCCGTCGAGCCCGATCGCCGGCATGCCGGTGCTGGAAGTGTGGAAGGCGAAGACCTCGATCGTCATGAAGCGCTCGATGGCCTCCGGCTACGCCGGCGTCGACAACCCGCTCTTCTACAAGGACAACAACCGCATGCTCTTCGGCGACGCCAAGAAGATGCTCGACGAGGTGCTGGTGGCCCTGATGGCCTGAGCCGCCCGTTTCCGGCAAACGCCAAGGCCGGGCGCCGCCCGGCCTTGGCGTTTCTCGCCGCGGCGGATCACAATGGGGCCATGGACGCCCTCGTCAGGCTGCGCCGGCTGGGTTTCAGGAAGTGGTACGAGCGGCAGCTGCTCGAAAGCCATCTCTATCTCGTCACCTGCCTGCTCGGCCTCATCGCCGTGCTCTCCGCCATCGAGCTGTTCGGCGCGCGCAGGAGCGCCGGCGAGGCGGTGCTGGCGATCGCGGTCGGCCTCGGCGGCGTCTGGGTCTGCCTGTTCTGCTGGCAGCGCTACAGCCGCATCCTGCAGGTGGCCGAGCGCCTCGGCGATCATGCCCACTGCCCGCGCTGCGATGCCTACGCCAGGTTCGAGATCGTCGATGGCGGGCGCGCCCTCGACGAGGCGGCCGCCGGCGATGGCGATCCGCGCGAGGTCTGGCTCAGGGGGCGCTGCCGCAAATGCGGCTGCGAATGGACCTTGTGAGCGCCGGCCGGGGTGCGGATCAGCCGGCCGTCACCTGCTGTTCCTGCACGCCGAGGCCGTCGATGCCGAGACGCAGCCGGTCGCCCGGCCGCAGGAAGCGCTGCGGCCGCCGGCCGAGGCCGACACCGGCCGGCGTGCCAGTGATGATGACGTCACCCGGCAGCAGCGTCATGTAGGCGCTGGTGACGCTGACCAGCTCGGCGCAGCCGAACACCATGTCGGCGGTGCTGCCGTCCTGCATGCGCTCGCCGTTCAGCTCCAGCCACAGGCGCAGGGCCTGCGGGTCGGCCACCTCGTCGGCGGTGACCAGCCACGGCCCGAGCGGACCGAAGCTGTCGCAGCCCTTGCCCTTGTCCCACTGCGAGCCACGCTCGAGCTGCCATTCGCGCTCGGAGACATCGTTGGCAATGCAGTAGCCGGCGACATGCTCGAGGGCGCGCGCGACGGGAACCCGGCGCGCCGTCGTGCCGATGACGAGGGCGAGTTCCACCTCCCAGTCGGTCTTGGCCGAGCCGGACGGCAGGAGGATCGGATCGTCCGGCCCGCCGAGGCTGGTGGTGGCCTTCATGAACAGGATCGGCTCCTGCGGCAGCGCCAGGCCGGCTTCCTTCGCATGGTCGCGGTAGTTGAGGCCGACGCCGACGATCTTGGAGATGCCGGCGACGGGCGGGCCGAGGCGCGGCCGGCCCTTGACGCGCGGCAGCGATTCCGGCGCGATGCTGCGCAGGCTGTTCAGCCCCTGCGGCGAGAGCGTCGCCGGGCCGATGTCCTCGATGGCGACCGAAAGATCGCGCAGCCGCCCTTCGCCGTCGATGAGGCCGGGCTTCTCGCGACCGCTGCTGCCATAGCGCACCAGTTTCATCTCGCCTCCGCCTCGATGTCCGCGCCGGCCTGTGCGGCCTCCGGCGCTACCAATAGGATTCGGTGGTGATCTGCCCGGGCTCCTTGCGCCGGTGTTTCCTCAAGCCGCGCGCCGCCAGCGCCGCCAGGGCGTCCTCGACCATGGCCGGATTGCCGCAGATCATGATCTGGGATTTCGCCGGATCGAGCGCCAGGCCGGCGCGCGCCTCGAGGCGGCCGTCGCCGATGGCCGCCGGAATGCGGCCGGCAAGGGCGTAGTCGGCCGCCTCGCGGCTGAGGAAGGGGATGTAGGCGAAGCGCTTTGGCTGCGCCTCGGCGACGCCGGCGATGAGGCGGCGGTAGGTCAGCTCCGCGGCCGCGCGCGCGGCATGCACCAGCACGACGCGCTGGAAGCGCCGCCAGGCCTCCTCGGTACGCAGGATCGACAGGAAGGGGCCGATGCCGGTGCCGGTGGACAGCAGCCACAGGTGGATCGCCGGCGGCACTTCATCGAGGACGAGGAAGCCGTTCGGCTGCGACGCCACCAGCACGCCGGCGCCGGCCTCGAGCTTCGCCAGCCGTGGCGACAGCGGGCCTTCCTCGACCTCGGAAAAATAGAACTCCAGCAATGGGTCGCCAGGCGGGTTGACGAGGGAGTAGGCGCGGCCGACGATCTCCTCGCCGACGGGCAGGCCGAGCTTGGCGAACTGGCCGGCGCGAAACGGCGCGATCGGCGCCTCGACGCGCAGGCTGTGCAGGCGATCGGTCCAGTCGATGCGCTCGACGACGCGACCTTCGATCCACTGCGCCATGCGTTCTCCGCTCGCTCCGTGGCCGACGCCGGGTTCGATGACCGGCCTATTTTTCCGGCGCGGGCTTGGCCAGGCCGCCGAGCAGCGCCGGCAGCGGCCGCTTCGGACGGTGCGGCGAGCGTTTCGGCTCGGCTGCCGCCGTCTCGCCGGAACCGGCTTTCGGCTCGTAGGGCTTGCTCGGGTCGAAATCGAGCTTGGGCAGCTTCGGCTGCGCCGGTTCGACGCGTCGCGGTTCGCGGCGTTCTGGCCGCTCGCGCTTCTCGCGCGGCTCGCGCCGCGCGGTTTCCGGCTCCCTGCGCGCTTCCTTGCCACCGCGGCGGCGACCCTTCTCGGGCGCGCCGTGGAATTCCGGCTCGGGCGCGAAGCCCTCGACCGGCACCTGCTCAATCGGGCGCTTGATCAGCTTTTCGATCTCGGCCAGCTTGCCGCGCTCCTCGGCGCAGACGAGGGAGATGGCCTCGCCCTCCTTGCCGGCGCGGCCGGTGCGGCCGATGCGGTGCACATAGTCTTCCGGCACGTGCGGCAACTCGTAGTTGATGACATGCGGCAGGTCGTCGATGTCGAGGCCGCGCGCGGCGACGTCGGTGGCGACCAGCACGCGCACGGCGCCGCTCTTGAAGGCTTCCAGCGCCTCGGTGCGCTGCTGCTGGCTCTTGTCGCCGTGGATGGCGGTGGCGTCGATGCCCTGGCGCTGGAGATAATGGGCAAGGCGGCTGGCGCCGAACTTGGTGCCGACGAAGACCAGCACCTGGGCGAGGCTGCCGCGCTTGAGCAGGTGGGCGAGCAGCGCGCGCTTGTCTTCCTGCGCCACCGGATGGATGCGGTGGGTGACGGTGTCGGTGAGGGCGTTGCGGCGCGCCACCTCGATCAGCACCGGCTCGCGCAGCATGCTGTCGGCCAGCTTGCGGATTTCCTCGGAGAAGGTGGCGGAGAAGAGCAGGCTCTGGCGCGCCTTCGGCAGCAGGGCGAGGATGCGCCGGATGTCGGGGATGAAGCCCATGTCGAGCATGCGGTCGGCCTCGTCCAGCACCAGCACCTCGACCTGGTTGAAATGGACGCTCTTCTGCTCGACATGATCGAGCAGGCGCCCCGGCGTGGCGACGACGATCTCGACGCCGCGGCGCAAAGCCTCGGTTTGCGGCTTGATGTCCACGCCGCCGTAGACCACCAGGTTGCGCAAGGGGAGGTACTTGCCGTAGGTCTGCACGCTCTCGTGCACCTGCATCGCCAGCTCGCGCGTCGGCGTCAGGATCAGCGCGCGCACCGGATGGCGCGCCGGCGAGGGGCTGCTGCTGGCATGGCGGGCGAGGCGCTGCAGCAGCGGCAGGGTGAAGCCGGCGGTCTTGCCGGTGCCGGTCTGGGCGCCGCCCATGACGTCCTTGCCGGCCAGCACCACCGGGATGGCCTGGGCCTGGATGGGCGTGGGTTCGCTGTAGCCGGCGTCGTGCACCGCCTTGAGCAGTTCGGGCAGCAGCCCGAGGTCTTCGAATTTCATGACAGTTCCTGATTCGGCCTGCGCTTGCCAGCGTACCGGTTCAGGACACGAGGGGTTCAAGGGATGTGGGGCCGGGATCGACCTTCGCGGCTTGCAGGCGCTAACCGGCGAAACGGCAAGCCGCGGCCATTATACCCCTCAGAGCGGCAGCATGGCGGTGACTTCGATCTCCACCTTGGCGCCGGTCTCGACGAAGCCGGCCACCTGCAGCGCGGTCATGGCGGGAAAGTGGCGGCCGATCAGTTCGCGGTAGGCATCGCCGATCTCGCCAAGGCGGGCGTTGTATTCCTCCTTGTCGGCGAGGTACCAGTTCATGCGCACGATGTGCTCGGGCTTCGCCCCGGCCGCGCCGAGGATGGCGACGATGTTGGCGAGCGCCTGGCGGATCTGGCCGACGAGATCCTCCGTCTCGAAGACTTCCTGGCCGTTCCAGCCGACCTGGCCGGCGACGAAGACCATGCGGCCGCTGGCCGCCACCGCGTTGGAATAGCCCTTCGGCCGCTTCCAGCCGTCCGGATTGAACGCCTGCATCACGAGTCCCTCCTGTTGTGGTTGTTGAAATCGAAGCGGCCCTCCTGGAAGGCCGCCATCAGCCGGCGCAGGTCGTCGGGCACCGGCTGCGCCCGCTGCCGCTCCAGGTCCATCGCCACCAGCACGAAGCGGGCGCTCAGGCGGGTTTTCTGCTCGTGGCGGCAATCCACCGCGAACGCCATCGAGCTGCGGCCGAGCCGCTCCAGCCTGAGGCCGAAGGTGATGATCTCGCCGATCTTCGAGGGCGCGACGAAATCGCACTCGAGCCTGACGATGGGGAAGCCGAGGCGGCGCTCGGTGATGGTCGCCGCGTAGTCGAGGCCGAGGCACTGGTTGAACCAGTCCTCCACCAGGCCGTTGAACATGATGAAGTACTGCGGGTAGAAGACGATGCCGGCCGGGTCGCAGTGCGAGAAGCGCACCAGCATGTCGCTGTAAAAGGAGTCGCCAAAGGTGCGCCAGTTTTGGCTCATGGCCGGCCTTGCGCGGGCGGGCGCCGGCGCGCCTCAGCCCTGGCCGTCGAGGTCGACGACATGCTGCTTGAGCTGCGCCAGCAGCGCGTAGAGCTGGCCCCTGTCCTTCTCGCCGAGGCCCTCGAACAGGCGCACGATCCAGTCCTCGTGCTCGTCGGCCCACTGGCGGAAGACGCGGCGGCCCTCCTTGGTCAGCTTGACGATGTAGGCACGGCGGTCCTGCGGGTTGTCCTCGCGCACCACCAGGCCCTCGGCGACGAGCTGGTCGGTGATGCCGGTGACGTTGCCGCCGGTGACCATCATGCGGCGCGACAGCTCGCCCATCTTGAGGCCGTCCGGGTTGCGCTCGAGCTGCGACATGAGGTCGAAGCGTGGCAGGGTGGTCTGGAAGCGCGTCCTCAGCTGGCTGCGGATGTGCGCCTCGATCAGGTTGGTGCAGGCCAGCATGCGCAACCACAGACGCAGCGAGGCGTGGTCGTGGTCGGTGACGCGGGTTTCATGGTCGGACCGCTGCGGCGGCGGCTTGCCGGGCTTGCTCATTGCACGCTCTCCTGCCTCGCGGCATCGGGTTGGCGAAAGGATGGCTGGTGCCTCATGCGCGGATCGCCATTTGCGCGGCGCGCGCCAGGTTGCGCTCGAGTTGCACCTTGCCGGTGAGATACTGCTTCGGCCAGGCGCCGCCGCCATAGCCGAGCTGCGCCGCCGCGTGCAGCGTCCACGCCGGGTCGGCGAGGTGCGGCCGGGCGAGGGCGCAGAGATCGGCGCGGCCGGCGGCGATGATCGAATTGACGTGGTCGGGCTCGAAGATGTTGCCGACGGCGATGGTGGCGATGCCGATCTCGTTGCGGATCTGGTCGGAGAACGGCGTCTGGTACATGCGCCCGTAGACCGGCTGCGCCTGGCGCGTGGTCTGGCCCGAGGAGACGTCGATCATGTCGGCGCCGGCGGCCTTGAAGGCGCGCGCCATTTCCACCGCGTCCTCCGGCGTGTTGCCGCCGGGCGCCCAGTCGTGGGCCGAGATGCGCACCGTCATCGGCCGCTCCTGCGGCCAGGCGGCGCGCAGGGCGCGGAACACCTCGAGCGGGTAGCGCAGGCGGTTCTCCAGGCTGCCGCCGTAGTCGTCGCTGCGCTGGTTGGTCAGCGGGCAGAGGAAGGCCGACAGCAGGTAGCCGTGGGCGCAGTGCAGCTCGAGCAGGTCGAAGCCGGCCTGGGCGCCGCGCCGCGCCGCGGCGACGAACTGCTCGCGCACGGCGTCCATGTCCTCGCGCGTCATCGCCCGCGGCACCTGGTTCTGCGGGCCGTAGGCGACGGCCGAGGGAGCGACGAGCGGCCAGTTGCCCTCGGCCAGCGGTTCGTCGGTGCCCTCCCAGCCGACGCGGGTCGAGCCCTTCGGCCCGGCATGGCCGAGCTGCAGGCCGATGGCGGCGTCGCTGTTGTCGTGCACGAAGCCGACGATGCGCCGCCAGCCTTCCAGCTGGGCGTCGTTCCACAGGCCGGCGCAGCCTGGCGTGATGCGCGCGTCGGGCGCGACGCAGGTCATCTCGGTCATGACCAGGCCGGCGCCGCCGAGGGCGCGGCTGCCCAGGTGCACCAGCAGGAAGTCGGCCGGCTGGCCGTCGCGGCTGGAATACATGGCCATCGGCGAGACGACGACACGGTTCTTCAGCGTCAGGTCGCGCAGGCGGAAGGGGGTGAACATCGGCGGCAGCGGCGCCTTCGCCAGGCCGCTGTGCTGCGCGAACCAACTCTCCATGCCATCGACGTATTCCTTGTCGCGCAGGCGCAGGTTCTCGTGGCTGATGCGCTGGCTGCCGGTGAGCAGGGTGTAGGCGAACTGCTCGGGCTCGAGGCGGGCGTAGCGCGCCACGTTCTCGAACCACACCAAGCGGTTGCGCGCCGAGCTCTGCAGGCGCAGCGCCTCGACCTCGCGCTCCTCCTGGTAGAGGGCCAGCGCGCGCTCGACGTCGCCCGGGTTGGCGTTGAGCGTCTTCACCAGGGCGATGGCGTCCTCCATCGCCAGCTTGGTGCCCGAGCCGATGGAGAAGTGCGCGGTGTGGGCGGCGTCGCCGATCAGCACGATATTGCGGTGGTGCCAGGTCCTGCACAGCACGCGGTTGAAGTTGAGCCAGGCCGAGCCGCGCAGGTGGCGGGCGTTGCTCATCAGGCGGTTGCCGGCGAGGTGCTTTTCGAACAGCTTCTCGCAGAAGGCGATCGAGCCTTCCTGATCGAGCCGGTCGAGGCCGGCGGCGCGCCAGGTCTCCTCGCGGCACTCGACGATGAAGGTGCTGGTGTCGCGGTCGAACTGGTAGGCGTGCACCTGGAACCAGCCCCACTCGCTCGGCTCGGTGATGAAGGTGAAGGCGTTCAGCCTGAGATGGCTGCCGAGCCAGATGTAGCGGCACTTGCGCACCTCGATGTCGGGCTGGAAGTGCGCGGCGTGCCGGCTGCGCACCTTGCTGTTCACGCCGTCGGCGGCGACGATCAGGTCGTAGCCCTCGATCTGGCCGCCGTCCTCGATCTCCGTTTCGAAGAGCTGGCGCACGCCGAGCTCGGCCGCGCGCGCCTGCAGAATGTTGAGCAGTTTCTTGCGGCCGATGCCGCAGTAGCCGTGGCCGCCCGAGGTGATGCGGCGGCCCTTGAAGAAGACGTCGCAGTCGTCCCAGTGGTGGAAGTTGCGCGTGATCTCGGCGTAGCTTTCGGGGTCGGCCAGCTGGAAGTTGCCCAGCGTGGCGTCCGAGAAGACGACCCCCCAGCCGAAGGTGTCGTCCGGGCGGTTGCGCTCGAAGACGGTCACGTCGTGGGCCGGATCGGCCTTCTTCATGAGCAGGGCGAAGTAGAGCCCCGCCGGTCCGCCGCCGATGCATGCGATTCTCATAAACGGGCTACCTTGGAGCCGGTGGCTGGCAAACGATGTTTCAAGTTTAAATATTTATGGTCGTTCAAGGCAAGTCCGGGCATTCAGCCGCACCACGGAATTCATTGGCAATAATATTTAGGGTTTGATATTAGACGTTTCTCTTCTTTTCTTGCTTGAGCCAGGTCAAGCAGGCGTCAGGGGACGAATCGATGGAGTGAGGCGGGGCGGGTGCTGCGCCGCCATCCCGGCGCGGTCGCGACGGCAGGGAGGTTCAGGCCAGGCGAGGTTTGCGCCGGCGGTCGCCGCCCTTGCGCCGCTCCGGCCCGCGGTAATTGGGGTCCTTGAACCTGCGCCGGTCGGCTCCGCTGCCCAGCCGCGGCCCGCGGCTGGCAGGCGCCGGGTCGCTGTCGCCGCCGAGCGCCTGCGCGATTTCGGCGCGCTGCCGCGGCGGCAGCGATTGCGCCAGATCGAGGATCCTCCTGCCGGCTTCCAGTTCGGCGCGCGCCACCGTGTTGAACAGCAGCCAGAGCGTCAGGCCGTTGATGACCACCAGCAGGAATTCCAGATAGAGCAGCGGGACGAAGAAATTGCGCCGATGCTTGTCGCCGAAGACGAAATAGAAACCGTCGAAGCTGGCCGGCTCGAACTTCACCAGCGAGGCGTAGGACTCGAACGGCGGGAAGGCCAGCAGTAGCGCCAGGTTGGCCGCCATGAACAGGGCGATGGCGCGAGTGTGGCGGAATTCGGGCGCCATGCCGCGCGCGTCGCGGCGGTCGAGCAGCAGCCAGGCGGTCAGGGCATTGATGAGGACGAAGAGGACCTGCAGGGTGAGCAACTCGTTGTGGATGCGGCGGACGCCATAGGCGAGATAGAAGGGATAGAAGCCCTCGAAGCTCGGCAGCACGCCGCGGCGCAGGGGGCTGTCGAGGCAGGGCGGGAACAACAACATCAGGGCGATGTTGACCGCGGCGACGATGGCGACCACTCTCTGGAATTTGTTCATGCGTCTGACAGGCCTCGCCACCGTGCGCGCCGGCCGATCGCAAACCAGGCCGATCGGGGCTGCGCGATTCCCGCGGATGGTAATTGAACGCCGGATGCGGCGCCAAGGCAATATTTCACGTGGGCGCTCCGATGGCGCCGCTCGCATGCAGGCGCTCCAGTTCAGCGTCGGCGAGGCCGAGCCAGTCCCGCAGCACCAGCCGCGTATGCTCACCGAGCAGGGGCGGCGGCAGTCCTGCCTCGAGCGGCGTCGCCGAGAGGCGGATCGGGCTGGCCACCAGCGGCACGCGCCCGGCCGCCGGATGATCCATTTCCTGCAGCATCCCGCGATGCCTGACTTGCGGATCGGCGAAGACTTCGTCGAGACGGTTGATCGGGCCGCAGGGCACGCCGGCCGTCTCGAGCGCCTCGACCCAGGCTCGCGTGCCGCGGCCGCGCAGCAGCGGCTCGAGCAGGGCGACCAGCTCGTCGCGATGGGCGACGCGGCCGCGGTTGGTGGCGAAGCGCGGATCCGCGGCCAGCCCGTCGCAGCCGGCCAGCTGGCAGAAGCGGGCGAACTGGGCGTCGTTGCCGACGGCGAGGATGAGGTGGCCGTCGGCGGTGGCGAACACCTGGTAGGGCACGATGTTGGGATGGGCGTTGCCGAGGCGCGCCGGCGGCTCGCCGCTGAGGAGGTAATTCATGTTCTGGTTGGCCAGCATCGCCACCTGCGCGTCGAGCAGGGAGAGATCGATGCGCTGGCCCTCGCCGCTGCGCTCGCGCTGCGACAGCGCCGCCAGGATGGCGACGGCGGCGTAGAGTCCGGTGAACAGGTCGGCCACCGCCACGCCGACCTTCTGCGGGCCGCCGCCGGGGACGCCGTCGCGCTCGCCGGTGACGCTCATCAGGCCGCCCATGCCCTGGATGATGAAGTCGTAGCCGGCGCGCGCGGCATAGGGGCCGTCCTGGCCGAAGCCGGTGATCGAGCAGTAGACGAGGCGCGGATTGAGCGCGCGCAGGCTGTCCCAGTCGAGTCCGTAGCGGGCCAGGCCGCCGACCTTGAAATTTTCCACGACGATGTCGCAGCGGCGCGCCAGCTCGCGCACCAGGCGCTGGCCCTCGGCGTGGGCGATGTCGATGGCCACCGACTTCTTGCCGCGGTTGCAGGAGAGGAAGTAGGCCGACTCGCCGCTGTCCCGCCCCTCGGCGTCCTTCAGCCAGGGCGGACCCCAGGCGCGAGTGTCGTCGCCGCTGCCGGGCTTCTCGACCTTGATCACCTCGGCGCCGAGGTCGGCCAGGGTCTGCGTGCACCACGGGCCGGCGAGGACGCGTGACAGGTCGAGGATGCGATGGTGGGAGAGGGCGCCGGGCATCGGAAGGGTCGAATCGATCGGGTGCGGTCATAGTAATATACCAACCCCGCCTGCAAGTCCGGATCTCGCATGCTTCCCAGACGCTTTTTCCCTCTGCTTCTCCTGCTCTGCCCGCTCGCCTGGGCGGCCCCGCCGCCGCCCGTCTCCATCGTGCTGCGCCACGACCAGGCCGGCGAGAACGCCGCCGCGCTGGTCGAGCTGGTCGACCGCTTCAACGCCGGCAGCGGCACGGGCAAGGTCGTCCTGCAGCATCTCGCCATGGCGGAAGATCTCCATCAGCTGCCGCATCTCGCCCTGCTCGCCGACGACGAGCAGCAGAAATTCTTCGACGGCCATCCGCGCATGCTGCCGCTCTATCGGGTGATGGCGAACGCCCGGGTGAAGTTCGCCGCCGCCGCGCTGTTCCCCGTCCTCTCGGACGTCGTCGACGACAACCGCGGGCGCATCCAGGCCCTGCCGCTGGCGCTGTCCCTGCCCGTGCTGTATTTCAACAAGGCCACCTTCCTCAAGGCGAAGCTCGACTCGCAGCCGCCGCCCGCCACCTGGTGGCAGGTGCAGGCGGCCGCCGGCAAGATCTTCGACGTCGATCGCCGCTGCCCGTTCACGGCCTCCAATTCGGCCTGGGTGCTGATGGAAAACGTCGCCACCCAGCACGGCGAGCCGATCGCCAACGTCGAGCGCGGCAAGACCACGCTGGCGCTGAACAGCCTGGTCGAAGTCAAGCACGTGGCCCTGCTGTCGAGCTGGCACAAGAGCCAGTATTTCCGCTATTTCGGGCCGGGTCGCGAGGCGGACGAGAAATTCCTCTCGGGCGAGTGCGCCATGCTGGCCAGCGACTCCTCGCTCTACCTGCGCCTGCTGCGGCGCAAGCCCTTCGATTTCGGCGTCGCCGCGCTGCCGCATTACGACGACGTGTATGGCGCGGCGCCGGAGCGGCTGTTGCCCGACGGCGCCTCGCTGTGGGTCCTCGCCGGCAAGAAAAAGCCGGAATACGACCTTGCCGCCCGCTTCATCGCCTTCCTCATGCAGGACGAGGCGCAAAGGCAGTGGGTGGCCGGCACCGGCTATCTGCCGATGACGCCGGCGGCGCTCGACGCGCTGGCGGCCGAGGGCGCGCCGCCGGAGATGCTGCGGCGGGCGCTGGCGCGCCTGTCCGACAAGCGCTTCGCTTCGGCGGCCAGGCCGAAGGCCGTCTTCGGCATGGGCCGCGTGCGCGCCATCCTCAGCGAGGAGCTGGAGGCCGTCTGGGCCAACCGCAAGCCGGCCAAGGAGGCGCTCGACGAGGCGGTGCAGCGCGGCAATCGCGAGCTGCGCCCGCAGCCGACGGACGGCACGGTGACGCGTTGAGCTGGCCGCCGACCCGGCTGATCGCCCACCGCTGCGGCGGCACGCTGGCGCCGGAGAATACCCTCGCCGGCCTGCGCCAGGCCGCCGCCTGCGGCTATCGCGGCGTCGAATTCGACGTCATGCTCTCGGCCGAGGGCACGCCGCTGCTGATCCACGACGAGACGCTCGAGCGCACCACCAGCGGCCGCGGGCGTGTCGCCGAGACCGGCGACGCCGAGTTGTCGCGGCTCGACGCCGGCTGCTGGTTCGCGCCGCGATTCGCTGGCGAGCCGCTGCCGTTCTTCGCCGATGCGGCGCGGCTGTGCATCGAGCTCGGCCTGTGGGTCAACGTCGAGATCAAGCCCTCGGCCGGGCGCGAGGCAAAAACGGGGCGCGCCGTGGCGCTGGCGGCGCGCCGGCTGTGGGCCGGCGAGGCGCCGCCGCTGCTCAGCTCGTTCTCCCAGGCTGCCCTGGCGGCGGCGCGCGAGGCGGCGCCCGAGCTGCCGCGCGGCCTGCTGTGCGTGGCGCCGCCGGCCGGCTGGCCGGCGCTGTGCCGCGAGTTGCAGTGCGTCTCCCTGCATTGCAGCCGGCGCCATTTCGGCATGCCGCTGCTGGCCGAGGCGCAGGCGGCGGGCGTGCCTCTGCTGATCTACACCGTCAATGACCCGGACGATGCCCGCGATCTGCTGCGCCAGGGGGTTGCCGCCGTGTTCACCGACCGCCTCGACCTGCTCGCGCCGGAAGATTGACCGGCTGAAGGCCTCAGCCGGCCCAGGCCAGCGCGCAGCGCACGGCGCGCTGCCATTCCGCCAGCCGCGCGGCGGCCGCCTCGCGCGGCATGGCCGGCTCGAAGACCCGCTCGCGCTCCCAGTGCGCGGCGATCTCCTCGCGGCTTTTCCAGATGCCGGCGGCGAGGCCGGCTAGGCAGGCCGCGCCGAGCGCCGTCGTCTCGAGAATGCGCGGGCGCACCACCGGCACGCCGAGGAGATCCGCCTGGAATTGCATCAGCAGGCCGTTGGCCGCGGCGCCGCCATCGACGCGCAGCTCGGCGAGCGGCCGGCCGCAATCGGCTTCCATGGCGCGTGCCAGCTCGGCCGACTGGAAGGCGATCGCCTCGAGCGCGGCGCGGGCGATGTGGGCGGCGGTGGTGCCGCGCGTCAGCCCGGCCAGCGTGCCGCGCGCGTGCGGGTTCCAGTGCGGCGCCCCGAGCCCGGCGAAGGCCGGCACGAAAACCGCGCCGCCGGCATCCGGCACGCTGGCGGCAAGCGCCTCGATCTCGGCGGAGGAGCGGATCAGGCCGAGCCCGTCGCGCAGCCATTGCACGACCGCGCCGCCGATGAAGACGCTGCCTTCGAGGGCGTATTCGGCTGTCGCGCCGGTCTGCGCGGCGCGGGTGGCGAGGAGGCCGTTGCGCGACGCCGCCGCCTCGCCGCCGGTGTGCATCAGCAGGAAGCAGCCGGTGCCGTAGGTGTTCTTCGCCAGGCCCGGGCCGTGGCAGGCCTGGCCGAACAGCGCCGCCTGCTGGTCGCCGGCCATGCCGCCGAGCGGAATGGCGGCGCCGAAATGCTCGGCGGCGACCTCGCCGCACAGCTCGCTCGAGCGCACCAGGCGCGGCAGCAGCGCGCGCGGGATGTCGAACAGCGCCAGCAGTTCCTCGTCCCAGTCGCCGCGATGGATGTCGAACAGCGCGGTGCGCGAGGCGTTCGTGGGGTCGGTGGCGTGCAGCCGGCCGTCGGTCAGCTGCCAGGCCAGCCAGCTGTCGATGGTGCCGAAGGCCAGCTCGCCGCGCACGGCGCGGCTGCGCGCGCCGGTGACATGGTCGAGCAGCCAGGCCAGCTTGGTGGCGGAAAAATAGGGGTCGAGCAGCAGCCCGGTGCGCGAGCGGACCAGTCCCTCGGCGCCGGCCGCCTTCAGCCGCTCGCAGTCGGGCGTGGTGCGCCGGTCCTGCCAGACGATGGCGTTGGCGAGCGGCCGGCCCGTGGCGCGCTCCCATAGCACGACGGTCTCGCGCTGGTTGGCGATGCCGACGGCGGCGATGTCGCGCGCCTCGCAGCCGCAGCGCCGCAGCGCCAGGCGCGCCGCCTCGAGCTGGTCGCGCCAGATCTCCAGCGCATCGTGCTCGACCCAGCCCGGCCGCGGGTAGATCTGGCGCAGCTCCTTCTGCGCGCTGGCGAGCGGGCGGCCGGCGCCGTCGAAGACGATGGCGCGCGAGCTGGTCGTGCCCTGGTCGAGGGCGAGGATGAGGCTGGCCGTCATGGGCGCTGGCTCCGCGGGCGAAGCGCCTATGGTATGCCCTCTGGCTGCCGCTGGCAGCAGCGGGACGGCGGCTGCCGGCTTCGATGCTAGAATTCTCCGCTTGCGACTCGCCCGCCTGCCGCCCGCCCTGCCATGATGAAGAGCGCCGAAATCCGCCAGAAATTCCTCGACTATTTCGCCGTGAGGGGGCATGCCGTCGTCGCCTCCAGCCCGCTGGTGCCGGGCAACGATCCGACGCTGCTGTTCACCAACGCCGGCATGGTGCAATTCAAGGACGTCTTCCTCGGCCAGGACAGGCGGCCCTACGCGCGCGCCGCCAGCGCGCAGCGCTGCGTGCGCGCCGGCGGCAAGCACAACGACCTGGAAAACGTCGGCTACACGGCGCGCCACCACACCTTCTTCGAAATGCTCGGCAACTTCAGCTTCGGCGACTATTTCAAGCGCGAGGCCATCGGCTATGCCTGGGAGCTGATCACCGGCGTCTATGGCATCCCGGCGGAGAAGTTGTGGACCACCGTCTACCACGAGGACGACGAGGCCTACGACATCTGGACGCGCGAGATCGGCGTGCCGGCCGGGCGCTGCATCCGCATCGGCGACAAGCCGGGCGCGGCGAAATTCACCTCGGACAATTTCTGGCAGATGGCCGACACCGGCCCCTGCGGGCCGTGCAGCGAGATCTTCTACGACCACGGCGCGGGTGTCGCCGGCGGCCCGCCCGGATCGGCCGACGCCGACGGCGATCGCTACATCGAGATCTGGAACCTGGTGTTCATGCAGTTCAACCGGGACGAGTCCGGCGTGCTGCATCCGCTGCCCAGGCCCAGCGTCGATACCGGCATGGGCCTCGAGCGCCTCGCCGCCGTGCTGCAGCACGTGCATTCCAACTATGACATCGACCTCTTCCAGGACCTGATCCGCGCGGCCGCCCGCGTGACCGGCGCGCAGGATCTCGCCAGCCCGAGCCTGCGCGTCATCGCCGACCACATCCGCGCCTGCGCCTTCCTCGTCGTCGACGGCGTCATCCCCGGCCCGGACGGCCGCGGCTACGTGCTCCGCCGCATCATCCGCCGCGC
>CAUJIV010000006.1 GCA_963205435.1 Pseudomonadota bacterium | reverse complement strand
TGGACGAGCCGCGTCGCCAGCGGCGCCTATCGCGACTGGGTCGCGCAACATTATTCGGATTGACACCATGAGTTCGAACAGAAAAGGCATCATCCTCGCCGGCGGCTCGGGCACCCGGCTCTATCCGGTGACGCTGGCGGTGTCGAAGCAGATGCTGCCGATCTACGACAAGCCGATGATCTACTATCCGCTGTCGACCCTGATGCTCTCCGGCATCCGCGACATCCTGGTCATCTCGACGCCGCAGGACCTGCCGCGCTTCGAGCAGCTGCTCGGCGACGGCAAGAGCTGGGGCATCTCGCTCTCCTACGCCGTGCAGCCGAAGCCCGAGGGCCTCGCCCAGGCCTTCCTCATCGGCCGCGACTTCGTCGACGGCGCGCCCAGCGCGCTGGTGCTCGGCGACAACATCTTCCACGGCCACGACCTGCAGAAGGACCTGCAGGCCGCCGCGGCGCGCGCCCACGGCGCCTCGGTCTTCGCCTACCCGGTGACCGACCCGCAGCGCTACGGCGTGGTGGAATTCGGCGCCGACGGCCGCGCCGTCAGCATCGAGGAGAAGCCGGCGAAGCCGCGCTCGCGCTACGCCGTCACCGGCCTCTACTTCTACGACGAGCAGGTCTGCGACATCGCCGAGAATCTCAAGCCCTCGCCGCGC
Source organism: Pseudomonadota bacterium (assembly GCA_963205435.1). Classification (GTDB taxonomy): domain Bacteria; phylum Pseudomonadota; class Gammaproteobacteria; order Burkholderiales; family Rhodocyclaceae; genus Desulfobacillus. Next base: position 2,035 of record CAUJIV010000006.1, on the reverse strand, counting down.
GGCGAACTGGAGCTCACCGACGTGAACCGCCGCTACCTCGAGCTGGGCGAGCTCAACGTCGTGATGATGGGCCGCGGCCACGCCTGGCTCGACACCGGCACCCACGAATCGCTCATCGAGGCCTCGCACTTCGTGCAGACCATCGAGAAGCGCCAGGGCCTGAAGATCGCCGCCCCCGAGGAGATCGCCTGGCGCATGGGCTACATCGACGCCGCCCAGCTGCGCCGCCTCGCCGAGCCGCTGCACAACAGCGGCTACGGGCGCTACCTGCTGAGCGTGCTGGAAGAGGGCTGATCGGCGGCGCCCGGCTTTCCCCCGTGAATACTGCGAGCGCGGCACGCCTGATCGCCCTGTCGGCCATCTGGGGCGCTTCATTTCTTTTCCTGAGGGTCGGCGCGCCTGTCCTGGGCCCGACGCCGCTCATTTTCCTGCGCGTGGTTCTCGCGGCCATGTTCCTCGCCGTGGTCGGTGCCTATCTGAAGAAGGCGCTCGGCGCAAGGAAGCACTGGCGCCATTTCCTGGTGCTGGGTTTCTTCAATTCGGCACTGCCGTTCCTGCTGTTCGCGTATGCGGCGACAATGGTTTCGGCGTCGCTGCTGTCTATCCTCAACGCCACCGCGCCGATCTGGGGGGCGGCGATCGGGGCCGTCTGGACCCGGGCTTCATTGGCGCCAAGGCAGATGATCGGGCTGCTGCTCGGCATTGCCGGTGTCGCGCTGCTCGCCGGAGTGGAATCGCTCTCGCTGCCGGCCGGGGGAGGCGCGGCGATCCTTGCCGCCCTGTCTGCAGCGGGTTCCTACGGCATCGCGACGACCTACGCCAGGTCGGCGGCATCGGTGGAGCCGTTCGCCAACGCCCATGGAAGCATGTGGGCGTCGGTGCTGCTGATCGCGCCTGCGCTCTGCTTTTCCCCGGTGCCCCCGGACTTTCCCGCAGCCCACGTCGCCGCGGCGGTGGTCGCCCTGGGGGTGTTGTGCAGCGGCGTCGCCTATCTGCTCTATTTCCGCCTGATCGCCGACATCGGCGCGACGTCGGCCTTGACCGTCACCTTCCTGATCCCGGTTTTCGGCGTCCTGTGGGGGTATGCCTTCCTCGACGAGGCGGTCGGCTGGCACACTTTCGCGGGAGCGGCCATCGTGCTGACCGGCACCGCGCTGGCCACCGGATTCCCGGGCATCCGCGCGTTCTCGCGGCAGGCGGCGGAACCTGTCCCGCCCCGCCGCTGAGCGACTCCATCCGCTTTCAGGCACCCATGCGTCGAAGTTCGGTGCCGGGCGCGATAATGGCGGCTGCACGAAACATACTTTCAGGACGATGGCGTGGTCACGGCGACCTTCCGCTTCTACGAGGAACTGAACGACTTCCTGGCGCCGGAGCGGCGCAAGCAGGCGTTCTCCGCGCCCTGCGCGCGCGCCGCCACCGTCAAGCACATGATCGAGGCGCTCGGCGTGCCGCACACCGAGGTCGAGCTGATCCTGGTCAATGGCGAGTCGGTCGGCTTCGATCGCCTGCTCGCCGACGGCGACCGCGTCGCCGTCTACCCGAAGTTCGAAGCCCTCGACGTGACGCCGCTGCTGCGCCTGCGCGAACAGCCGCTGCGCGAGACGCGCTTCGTTGCCGACTCCCACCTCGGCGGGCTGGCGCACCTGCTGCGCATGGCCGGCTTCGACACCCTCTACCGCAACGATTTCGACGACCGCGAGATCGTCGCGCTCGCCGTCGCCGACGGCCGCATCGTGCTGACGCGCGACCGCGAGCTGCTGAAACTGCGCGAGCTGACCCACGGCTGCTACGTCCACGCCCTCAAGCCCTCGCAGCAGTTCAAGGAGATCCTGAATCGCCTCGACCTCGTCGGCAGCCTGCGCCCCTTCACGCTCTGCCTGGAATGCAACCAGCCGCTGCGCGATGTCGACAAGGCGCAGGTGCTCGACCGGCTGCCGCCGATGGTGCGCGAGCGCTACCAACGCTTCACCACCTGCGAGGCCTGCGGCCGCATCTATTGGGAAGGCTCGCATTGGCAACGCATGCGCGCGCT
>CAUJIV010000005.1 GCA_963205435.1 Pseudomonadota bacterium | reverse complement strand
CTGGTGCGCGAGGAGGAGGCCAAGAAGCGCACCACGAAGAAATCGCCAGCTAAGCCGAAAGCTGCGCCGAAGAAAGAAGAGGGAGAATCGGCAGATGAGGATGATCGCAAGCAGGAAGCAATCGATCTAGTCTTGGAAACCATCGAGGCTCTCGCTGCAGAACGTGCGGGAGAGCCGATATGGGGATCCATGATCAAGCCGGCCATCAAACGCCGCAAGCCTGGTTTTAGCGAGTCCTACTACGGCTTCAAGACCTTCAGCCAGCTGCTGGAGGAAGCCAAGTCGAGGGGCTTGATCGACCTGCAACGCGACGAAAAATCCGGCAACTACATCGTGCGCATAGGCTGAACGCCCGCGTCACGCACTTATACGATGCTATGGAGATAGGTTTCCCGGCCGAAACCAATCAAGTTTTCGTCGCAGGTGCAGTCGGCGAACTCGTCATAGGCGTAACCGGCGACCTCATCGTAATCGTAGGCTGCAATATCGGTTCTCTCGAGGGCCTCCATGGATGCAGCATCAAGGGCGTGGGGCGACATGGCGGGAATCGCGCCGTGTCGCAGGGACTGACTTTTCCCGCAGGGACGGTTCTTTCTCGCTATACCCAAGGATTGACGATCTCCAGCCCGGAGTATGAAAAATCGCGCACATTGCGCGTGACGAGCGTCAAATCGTGGTGGAGCGCGGTGGCCGCCAGCAGGCTGTCGATTGCCGGCACAGGACGGCCGATCTGCGAAACCAATCTTCCCCACCGGTCGGCGACGCGCTCATCCACAGGCAGCACGCGCTCGCCGAAAAACGCCGGCAGTTCCACTTCCAGCCAGTCGGCGAGTCTCGACCTTCGGTCGCCATCGGGCAGGCTCTCGATTCCTCGGCGGATCTCGCCGAGGCTCAGCACGCTGATGTAGAGCCCGGCGGAGGGTCGCCCGGTAATCCATGTGGAGACGCCCGGATTCGGTTCGCGGCGGCGCAACTCGGAAAGAATGTTGGTGTCGACCAGATAGCTCAAAGCGGCTGCTCCCGCGTCAGGCTCTTGTCGCGCACGAACTCGATATCCTCGGCGCCATAGAGCGGCGAGCGCTGCATGAACTCGAGCAAGGACTCGGCCGGCTGGGTCATCTTCCTGTATTCGGCGGCAGAAACGACAACTACCACCTCGCGGCCGTGCCGCGTCACGAGTTGCGGCCCGTCTTCCATCGCCCGATCGACCACCTCGCTGAAACGGTTCTTGGCATCCTGCAGCGCCCAGGTCTTTCCCATGACAAATCCTTATTCTGGCTAGACTGGACAGAATATAACATCGATCTCGGGGAAGATTCAAGAATTGCTGCGTTTCAGGTCTTTTTGCGAGTCGCCGTCTTGCCAACGCTCGCTCGTGCCTTCTTCTTTCCGGTCGCGGCCTGCTTGCCGCCAACGGTCGGCTTTCTGGCCACGGAGGCTTTCCTGGGCGCAGTTGCTTTCTTGACGGCGGCCGGGTTCTTGACCGCGCCGGCAGCCTTCGCGCGCTTTGCGGGCGCGAACGGCAGCGCCATCTCGATGCCGAACATGTCTGTAAGACTTGCTTCGTCGAGCACCCGGCCTGCCGCCGGCCCTTTCTTCTTCAACGGCAAGCCGGTGCCTGCCCGGGCGACGAGGTCCTTGGCGTCGACCCGGCGCAGCGTGAACAACAGCTCGGGCTGCTCGTCCAAACGCGCGCCGATGCCGTAGAACACCGCCGCGACATGCTTGCACATCGCCGCCCAATCGGGGCAGCTGCAATCGAAGGCGATTTCCTTCGGCGACGGAAACAGCCCTTTCTGCGGATGGCAGATGCGCGCCATGACGCCTTGTGACAGGCGTCCCTGCAGCAGCTCGACCAGCGACTCGATGGAATCCGCGCACTCGGCGCCGAGCGCCTGCCACTGTTTCCTCGGCAACGCCGTGATGTTGACGGTGACCTTGTAGAGGCTGGAACCCATCACCTGCGCCGACACCTTGCCGGCGGCGATCCTGAGGTCGATCACCGAGCCGTTGCGGACGTAGGTGCGCCCGCGCGGCAGGCGGTTCTCGAAATCGCTGTAGCGCTCCAGGTTGTCGCACCAGGCCTTGCCCCAGAACGTCCGGGCGATGGCGCCGCGCCCGGCCGCCACCGGCGAGAGCGCCTGGCCGCTTTTCTTGGCCTTGGCGGCGGCGCGCTCGGCCTTCTTGCGGCGCTCGGCAACGGAGACATAGGGTTTCCATCCGTAATACATGCGTTCCCTCCCTACTCAATCTGTGCGGCATGGATGTCGAGCGTCACCAGGTTCAGCAGCTCTCTGTCGCTCATTTCCGTCAGCTGCAGTTCCGCCCCACCCTCCAGCACATCGGCGACGAGCTGTTGTTTCGATTCGATCAGCCGGTCGATTTTATCTTCGACCGTGCCCCGGCAGACGAACTTGTGCACCAGCACGTTCTTCCTCTGGCCGATGCGAAAGGCGCGGTCGGTGGCCTGGTTTTCCACCGCCGGATTCCACCAGCGGTCGAAATGCACCACATGGGCGGCGGCGGTCAGGTTGAGGCCGGCGCCGCCCGCCTTGAGTGAAAGCACGAAGAAGGGCGTCAGCTCGTCTTCCTGAAAGCGCCGCACCAGTTCCTTGCGCTTGCCGACCGCCGTGCCGCCGTGCAGCACCAGGCCTTCGCGCCCGAACACGGCGCCGAGAAAAGCGGCCAGCGGCTCGGTGGTTTCGCGGAACTGGGTGAACACCAGCATCTTCTCCTGCTTGGCGGCAACCACCTCGGCGATCTCGCGCAGGCGCGCGAACTTGCCGCTGTCCTGCTCGGCCCAGGCGGCATCGCCCATCCATTGCGAGGGATGGTTGCAGATCTGCTTGAAGCGCATCAGGAACGACAGCACCACGCCCTTGCGCCCGATGCCCTCGGCTTCGGCGAGCTGCGCGGCGAGTTCCTTTACCGTGCGCTGGTACAACGCCGCCTGCGCCGGACTGAGGTTGCAATACGCCTTCAGCTCGGTCTTGTCCGGCAGGTCGGCGATCACCGATTTGTCGGTCTTCAGGCGGCGCAGGATGTAGGGCCGCACCAGTTCGCGCAGCGGGCCGAAGTGTTGCGTTTGCGCCAGCCGCTTCGCGAAAGCCGTGAACACCTTGCCCGAACCGAGCAGGCCGGGATGGGTGAAATCGAAAATCGACCACAGGTCGGAAAGGCGATTCTCCACCGGCGTGCCGGTCAGCGCGATGCGCGAACGGGCTTCGAGCTTCTTCGCCAGGCGCGTCTGCTTGGCCCCCGGGTTCTTGATGGCCTGTGCTTCATCCAGCACCGCCAGGCGCCAGGACTGGGTTTGCAGAATGGGCAGCCGCAACAGCGAACCGTAGCTGGTGATGACCAGGTCCGCCGCGGCTAGCCGCTCCCGATCGATGACACGCAGTTCGGCGGAAGGCGTCGCCGAGGGGTGGGCGATGAAGGTTTCCAGGCTGGGCGCGAAGCGGGCGATCTCCGCCGCCCAGTTCGCCAGCAGAGAGGCCGGCGCGACCAGAAGGCTGGGGCGGGTCGCATCGTCCGGCCGTCGCTCGCGCTTCAGCACCAGCAGCAAGGCCAGCACCTGGATCGTCTTGCCTAGGCCCATGTCGTCGGCCAGGCAGGCGCCGAGGCCCAGCCGATGGAGCAGATACAGCCAGCGCACCCCCGCCTCCTGGTAGGGCCGCAGGGTCGTCTTGAGTTCGGGGCCCGGCGTCACGCGCGCCAGTCCCTGCGGATCGCGCAGGCTCTTCAATGTTTCCGCCAGCCAGGGACCGGCGACGACGCGCACCCAGGCTGAATCGGTGGCACCGTCCGCCTCGACGTCGGCGCCAGCGACCAGGCGCATCGCTGCGGAGAAATCCAGGCCGCCGGCAGCCGCTTCCTCGATGGCGCGAAAGCGCTCCAGCATGCGGCCGAGCCTCTTCGGGTCGACTTCGACCCAGCGGCCGCGAATGAGCTGCAGACCGGCAGAACCGGCGAGCAGCCGCTTGATTTCCGCCGCGTCGAGGCGCTCGCCGTCCAGCGTGACCTGCATGTCGAAATCGAGCAGTGCATCCCGCCCGAGCAGCGTCGGCGCCTTGCCGCCGACGCTCGCCTGAACCTGCGGTCTGGCCGGTCGCCCCGCTTGCCAGATGCCCGGCGTGCGCACGACGATGCCAGCGGCTTCGAGCCGCGGCACGTCAGTCAGAAACCGGAAAGCCTCGGCCGGCGTCCAGCGCAGCGGATGATAGAGCTCGCCGTCATCGAGCATGGCGCGCAGCCAGGGACACTGCTCCGCCGCGCGCTGCACCGGCAGCAGCAGCGAGAGCAGACCGGCGCGGTTCTTTTTGTCGGCGTATTCCTGCAGCGCCTGGGCCAGCGGCAGGTGCTGCGCCTTCGCATGCGCCGACAGGCGCGTGGTGTAGGTGGCGAGAAAGGCAAATGGCGCTTCGGAGTCCTTGCGGTTCTCGGCAAGATTGAAATGCACCCGGCCGACCAGGTTCCAGGCGGGGTGGCGCGCCTTGAGGAAATCCTGCAGCGTTTGTCCCGTTTGCTTCAGCTCGACGTACAAGGCCGCGTCGAGTTCAGCCCACAGCGCGGCAAGCACCGCGGTCGTCAGGTACTCGGCGCCAGTCATCGGCGGCGCGTCCGCCGCCAGCGCCTCAATATCCTGAGGCGGCGGAACAGTCCGGCTGCGATCGTCCGCGGCCGGTTCGGCCGCAGCGCACAGCGCCGTAACATAGCGCGCAGCAAAGTCGCGCCACCAGGCAAATACCGGCGGCAGCGCCGTCCCAACTTCACCCGCACCAAGCTGCAGCAGGCCGTGGCCGGCGCCCTGCGCAAATGCCTGCTCCAGCCTGGCACGCAGGGCGTCCGTCAGCACCGGCGCATCCAACTCCGGCGCCAGCAGCAAATGGCCGTGGGGGGTCAGAATCGGCGCGAGCAGCTGATCCGTCATCGTTTGCGAAGCTTTTTGGGGACCTGCGAGCAGGCCCATGCGCTGCTACGGCTATGCGGGGAACCTGACGGTTCGAAACTTCAGCCGCCGCGCGTTGGCGGCAAGCGCCGCATCGAGTGTAGCGACGGTCTTGGCTCCGGTTTCCAACGCGACGGCGAGGTGCAGGGCATCACCGGCGCGCAATCCATGCGCCTGCTGCCGCGCCAGCCTCGCCCCCTCCCTGAAGGCGTCCCGGCTCACCGCAACCAGCCGCAGGCCCGAATCGCAGAACGCCTCGAAGCCGCGCCACGCAGCGCGCGCGTCCTTTGTCGAAAGCGCCCCCGACCGCTCCTTGAGCGAAAGCGCGCTGGCGAACTCGGTGACGATCCAATCGGATGACAACAACGGATCGGTGCAGGCCTCGAACCACGCATCCACGGCCGCACTGGCCGGCTCCCGCACGAACAGCGGAACGGCGGCGCTCGTGTCGAAATAGATCATCAGTAGCGCGCCTCCTTGCGCATCTTCTCGACCACCGGTTCGGTTTCCGGCATCGCATCGCGCAATTTACGCGTCTTGGCCAGAAATGCGGCCTTGTCGAATGGCCGGGTCGGCACCAGGGTGATCTCGCCGCTCGGCGCCACTTCCGCCTCGACGCTGTCCCCTTCGCGCAGCCCCGCCTTGCGGACGCATTCGCTGGGCAGCCGTACCGCCAGGCTATTGCCCCATTTCGCCACCCGCAATCGCTCGTTCATGATGCACCCCTTATGTATATCCACGTATATCCATAGTAGCACAATTACAGCCCCGGATCGCTTCCCTCCTCTCCCGCCAGCGCCGTCATGACCATCTTCCGCGTCAGGTGCGGCGCGAAGAGTTCGATGAAGGTGTAGGTGTAGCCGCGCAGCCAGAGATTATTTCTCGCCCGCTTCGTCCAGCACCGCCCGGATCAGTTCCGCCGAAAGCCTGAAGTCGTTTTCCAGCAACTGCTCGAACACCGGCCGTATCGCCGGAATCAGACCGCGCCGCTTCGCCGCGAGAATGATCCCCGCAGTGCCGGTGACGGCGAACCCGAGTTCTCGCGCCACGGCACGGCCGGCTTTTTCATCCATGAGGATGAGGCAGGGTCGGCGCAGATTGACGGCCGCGCGCAGCGTGCTGGCTTCGCCCTTGTCGAGTTCCGCAAAGGCCGGCTCCGTCCACTCCTCCTGAATCACCTTGAGCCAACCACGCCGGATGGCGGCGGCAATGTCGCGCTCTCCTGGCCGGTCGCTGCCCGGCACGATTTCGCCCTGCACGTCGGCGGTCAGCGAAATCCTGCCGAACAGGGCATGCACCCAAGCCAGTCCACCGACAACGCCGAGCGCGATGAGCGGGCTGGCGTCGGCGAGGACGATCGGCGCGGAGTAGCGTTTCACGCCGAGCGGGCGAGCCAGGCGTCAAGGTCCTTCATGTCTTCGCGCAGCGAGGCGGCGTTGCCCTTGATGGCGGGGATGCCTAGGCGCGAGACATGCCGAATGAAGTCGGCCAGCGCCATGTCGGCGAGGCGCGCGGCGTGGCCGAGGGACAGGCTGTCGTCCTTGAAGAGCGATACCGCCAGCGCGGTGCGCACGCCGGGCTGGTCAAGCAGCTTCTCGTCGTCGAGGTGCACCAGTACGGCTTCGGGGCGGTGGCGGCTGGTCACCACCACCACGTCCTCCTGCGCCATCTTGAGCGCGGTGGAGGGGTTGTCCTTGAGTTCGCGCACGCTGACCGATTTCATATGTCCTCCTGAATGTAGGAACATTATAGGGGAACAAACCGGTGGGCTCAAGCGCGCTCACAACCCCGGATCGCTCCCCTCCTCCCCCGCCAGCGCCGACTGCACCATTTTGCGCGTCAGGTGCGGCGCGAAGAGTTCGATGAAGGTGTAGGCGTAGCCGCGCAACCAGGCGTTCCTGCGGATGCCGAGGCGCGTGGTGGCCGACTCGAAGAGATGCGCGGCATCCACCGCGCGCAATCCCTTGTCCGCCGCCGGATCGAAGGCCATGTAGGCGACGATGCCGATGCCCAGCCCCAGCGCGACGTAGGTCTTGATGATGTCGGCGTCGATGGCCGTCAGCGCCACGTTGGGCGTCAGCCCGCGCGCGGCAAAGGCCTTGTTGATCTGGCTGCGGCCGGTGAAGGCGAAATCGTAGGTGACGATCGGGTATTTCGCGATCACCTCCAGGGTGAGCGGCTGCGCCTTGAGGATGGGGTGATCCGGCCGGGCGATGACGCAGCGGTTCCACTGGTAGCAGGGCAGCATCACCAGCTCGTTTTGCTCGCCGATGGCCTCGGTGGCGATGGCGATGTCGGCCTCGCCGGCCAGCACATACTCGCACACCTGCGTCGGGCTGCCTTGGCGCAGGCTGACGCGCACGTTCGGGTGGCGCTTCATGAATTCGCCGATGATCGGCGGCAGGACGTAGCGCGCCTGGGTATGGGTGGTGGCGAGGGTCAGCGTGCCCGACTCCCCGGCGCCGAACTCCTGGCCGACGCTGCGCAGATTGTCGAGGTCGCGCAGCAGGCGCTCGGCAATCTTCAGCACCTCGCGCCCGGGATCGGTGACGGCGGTGAGGCGCTTGCCCTGACGCACGAAGACATCGACGCCGAGCTCTTCCTCCAATAGACGGATCTGCTTCGACACGCCCGGCTGCGAGGTGTGCAGCGCGGCGGCGGCCTCGGAGACGTTGAGGCCGCTGCGGGCGACTTCAAAGATATAGCGCAGTTGCTGCAGGTTCATGGTTCGGAGCCTTATATAGCCAATGGTTATTTAATACTAACATCAAAGTATTTTTCAATTCTATAGGCCGCCGATACCATGCGCCTCACCATGGATCTGGCCTACACACTCTCGGGATTCGTCGTCGGCGCCATCGTCGG
>CAUJIV010000004.1 GCA_963205435.1 Pseudomonadota bacterium | reverse complement strand
GTCACGACGGGCGAAGGCAGCAACGAGGTGTGCAATGCCGCCGGCTGCCTGATCCTGAACAGCGGCGAGACCGCCTATGTGCCCGACGCCAACACCCGCCCGGTGATGAGCGACAAGAAGGCCGAAATCCCGCCGCCGCCGGTGCAGGAAGGGCAGCTGCCGGGCTTCGTCGCCGGCAACAACACCACAAGCGATGGCACGCCGGCCGGGCTCTCGCCTGGACTGGTTTCCGGGCCGGGTTTTTCCATCGCTGGGGTCGGCGTGATCGACGGCTCGTCGGAGCTGGATCTTTATGATGGGAATTTTTTGTCGACGTATGCCACTTTCAGCGGCAACAGCCTCACGAAGTTTACGGCCACCGACACGGAGATTTATGAATATGTCCAAGGTACCGCCGTGGGGATGCTGACCGATGGAATTCTCGGCTGGGGACGCTGGATCGACGGCACGTATGTCGACGGACTCGAAGGCGGCACCTCGATGCAGCATGTCCATTACGTCGTCGGCAGGCCTACGCCGCTGTCGGACATGAATGCACTGCAACTCGGCAACGTCACGGCCAGCTACACCCTCAGCGGCTACACCTACCCGACGGCCTGGGACAGCTATACCAGCACCTTTACCTTCGGCACCCAGCCGATCAGCGGCAGCCTGACGGCGAATTTCGGCGCCGGCACGGTGGACGGCAGCTTGAGCGTGCCGATGGGGGTCAATACCTATTCAACAAGTTGGAGCGGTTCGATTATTGCTGGGGCAAGCTTCGGGGGATACGGCAGTGTCTCCAGCACGGGCAGCGATTGCGGCTGCGCCTGCGGTGCGTCCGTAGCGGGTTTTTTCGCCGGCGCCAACGCTGCGCGTGCCGGGCTGGGGTATGAGATCTCTGGAACAGTTTACGGTGACATCCACGGCGCCGCGGTTTTCAGCAAGTCCGGCAGTGGCGGCGGCGGGGGTGGGGGCGGGGGCATTTGATGCACTTGCGCCCGCCGTGGCATCCTGACTGAGCAGGCGGGCAGGCGTTCGGATTGAGCAAGCGGATCGAGAGTCGCCCAAGTGAACCGCGCCAACGGCCGGAATTTCCTTCCGTATGGATTCTCTAGGCTTCGCGCCGCAGCCACTGCTGGACGAGGCGGCGGCGCTGCTGCGCCGGGGCGAATTTGCCGGCGCAGAAACGGTCGCGCTCGGCATCGTCGAGAAAGACCCTGACTGTGCCCCTGCCTGGTTTTTGGCAGGCGCGGCACGCCATGCCCAGGGAAAGCACGCCGCAGCCCTGCCGGCCCTGGAACGCGCCCTTCATCTCGATCCGGACCTCGACGCGGCGCGCCGCGCCTGCGCCACCCTCCTGCTCGAAGCGCAGCGGCCGCGCGAGGCGCTGGCGCGGATCGAGGAACTGGTTCGGCGCCGTCCCGCGGAGACTGACTTTCTGGTCGACGCCGGCTTCATCCTTGAAGAACTCGGCGAACCGCAGGCGGCGCTGGCGCGCTACGACGAAGCGCTGCGGCGCGCGCCGGGCGACTTCCGCGCGCGGCTGAATCGCGGCGCCCTGCTCGCCCGCCTCGGCCGGCTGGAGGAGGCCCTGCGCGATTGCCAGGCGCTGGCGCGCAGCCATGTCGGCAGCGCGGCGGCGCACTACAACCTGGCCGATGTCTTGCTGCGGGCCGACCGTTACGCCGATGCCCTGGCCGCCGCTGAGCGCGCCCTGCGCCTGGCGCCGGAGAAAGCGGAAACCCTCATGCTGCGCGGCCTCGCGCTGGCCATGCTGGGGCGCGACGAAGAGGCGCGTGCAGCTTTTGCGCAGGCGCAACGCAGCGATGCCGCCGCCGCCGGAAATTACCGCGCGGCGGCGGCGTCCGCCGCCGGCGTCGCCGTGCCGCAGCGACTGACTTTGGATCCGCGCCAGATCCGCCTGGCGCGCCTGCTGGAGCGGCAAAAGCAATGCGACTGGGCCGAGCGCGCCCGCCTCGTCGACGACATGCGCCAGCTGGCGGCCGATCTGCGGCGCGCGCCGGCGCCGCTGGAGGAGATGGGGCTGTACCACACCGCGCTGTCCCTGCCGCTGACGGCGCGTGAGCAGCAGGAGCTGGCGCGGGGACTGGCCATGGGAATCGAGGCCCAGGCCGGCGGCTCTCATACTCCTGCGCCAGCGCGTCCTGCAGGCAACCGGAAAATTCGCCTCGGCTTCCTCTCGCCCAATTTCCGCGAGCACCCATCGGCGCAACTGCAATGGCGCCAGCTGGCCCTGCGCGACCGCGCGCGCTTTGAAGTGTTCGCCTATTCCCTGCACTTCAGCGAAGGCCCGCTGCGGCAGAAAATCGTCGATTCCTGCGACGTGTTCAGGGAAGCCTCCGACTTGGGCGATGAGGAAATCGCGGCGCTGATCGCGCGCGACGGCATCGACATCCTGGTCGATCTGGCTGGCCACTTCGATTTCTCGCGTCCCGGCGTGCTGGCGCGGCGCCCGGCCCCGCTGCGCGTTTCCTATCTCGGCCTGCCGGCCACGATGGATGCCGCGCTGATCGATTACCGCATCAGCGATGCCTTCACCACCCCGCCGGA
>CAUJIV010000003.1 GCA_963205435.1 Pseudomonadota bacterium | reverse complement strand
GAGCGGGTCACCGGCAAGCGCTTCGACATGGACCGACTGGCCGAGGTCGAGGAGCTGGTGAACAAGCAGGTCGACCACTGGCAGGCCGTGATGGAGCTCAACCAGAACGTGCCGGCGCCCTACAACGCCATGCTCGACGGGCTGACCTACATCGGCATCATGAACGTCTATCGCGGCACCCAGGAGGGCGTTGATTTCATGCGCAAGCTCGAGGCGCACCTGCGCGACAAGGTCGCCCGTGGCGAGGGCCGCGTCGCCGATGAGCGCTTCCGCCTGCTCTTCTCCGGCACGCCCTGCTATGTCTCGATGCGCCGGCTGGTCGAGTTGTTCGAGACCTGGGGCGGCGTCTTCGCCTATTCCGACTATCTGACCTTCGCCGCCGGCGGCATGGACGCGGCCGAGATGCGCTACGACACCTCGCGCCCGCTGGAGAGCCTGGCCGAGGTGACCGCCATGGCGGCGCACCGCGGGCTGTCGAACCAGTTCTTCGCCCACGAGCGCCTCGCCGAGCAGATCAAGGACTACGGCGTCGACGGCATCGTCTTCCACGGCATCAAGAGCTGCCGTTTCGTCTCGTCCGGCATGGCCGACACGCGCGAGTACCTCAACCGCAATCTCGACGTGCCGACGCTCTACATCGAGTCGGACCTGATCGATCCGCGCTACTGGTCGGATGCGCAGATCAAGAACCGCGTGGATGCCTTCTTCGAAGCGCTGCAGCAGCGCGTCGGCGGCGCACCCGCTTCCGAGAACAAGACCGTCAGCGCCTGAGAAGGAGAAGACCATGAAATATGTTGCTGGAGTGGACGTCGGATCGACGCAGACCAAGGCGATCATCGTCGATGAGAACCAGAATATCGTCGGCCGCGCGCTGATGGACATGGAGCAGAGCATGGTGACCGTGGCCGAGGACGCCTTCCGCGCGGCGCTGGCCGATGCCGGCGCCGACGAGGCCGACGTCGTCTGGGTCGCCGGCACCGGTTACGGCCGCTACAAGATCACCTTCGGCAAGGAGCAGGTCACCGAGATCAGCTGCCACGCCCGCGGCGCCGTCAAGCTGTTCCCGAACACGCGCACGGTGATCGACATCGGCGGCCAGGACACCAAGGCGATCCGCGTCGGGCCCGACGGCAAGGTGGAAGACTTCACCATGAACGACAAGTGCGCGGCCGGCACCGGGCGCTTCCTCGGCGCCGCCTCGTTCGCCCTCGAGATGCCGCTCTCCGAGCTCGGCCCGCTGGCCCTGACCTCGAAGAACCCGGTGCGCATCACCACCACCTGCACCGTCTTCGCCGAATCCGAGATCATCAGCCACCTGGCCAAGGGCATCCTGCCGCAGGACGTCCTGATGGGGGTGCATCAGGCCATCACCAAGCGCTGCGTCTCGCTCGCCCGGCGCGTCGGCATCGAGCCGGAAATCACCTTCACCGGCGGCGTCAGCCGCAACCAGGCGATGGTCAAGCTGCTCGAGGAGGAAATCGGCATGCCCATCAATGTCAGCCCGGAAGCCCACTTCTGCGGCGCGCTGGGCGCGGCGCTGTATTCCTGGGACCGCATGTTTGGCGCCGGGGCGAAGGAAGCCCAGGCCGTTGCTGAGGAGGCATGACCATGTACGTCGCAGGCATCGATATCGGTTCGACCTATTCCAAGGCCATCATGATCGACGACAAGCGGCAGGTCGTCGGCAAGGCGGTCAGGCGCACCGGCTTCAAGCTGAACCAGGCCTCCGAGGGCGTCTTCCAGGAGCTGCTGGAGAACTGCAAGCTCAAGCCCGAGGAAGTCACTTATGTCGCGGCGACCGGCTATGGCCGCCACACGGTGATGTTCCGCCACACGCAGGTGACGGAGCTGACGGCGCATGCCCATGCGGCGGTGCACCTGTTCCCGAAGACGCGCACCCTGCTCGACATCGGCGGCCAGGACATCAAGGCCGTCCGCGTCGATGGCGAGGGCCGCGTCAAGGCCTTCCGCCTGAACGACAAGTGCGCGGCCGGCACCGGCGCCTTCCTCGAGAAGACGGCGCGCTACCTCGGCATCAGCCGCGACGACATGGGGCCGCTTGCCCTGAAGTCGCAGAAACCGGTCGAGATCAGCAGCGTTTGCGCCGTCTTCGCCGAGTCCGAGGTGATCAGCCATCTGGCGCAGAGCATCGCCGCCGAAGACATCATGATGGGCGCCATGATCTCCCTCGGCTCGCGCGCCATCCAGCTGATGCGCCGTGTCGGCCTCGAGCCGGAATTCATGCTGACCGGCGGCATGGTGCACAACGCGGCGATGATCCAGGCGCTGGAGGGGAACCTCAAGGCCAAGTTCAACATCGCGCCCGACGGCCTCGGCCAGCTGAACGGCGCCATGGGCGCCGCCCTGCTCGGCCTGCGTCGCGCCGAGAAACTGCTCGCCGAAGGCAAGCCGATTCCACCGACGGCGGCCAATCTCGGCGGCGAAGAAAAGGCCGCCGGCGAGACGACGACACGCCGGCGCTGGTCCGCCTTCACCGTGGAGATCAAGCACCCCGGCAAGGCGTTTTCCAAGGACAAGGCGGCTGCCGAGAAGCCGGCCGCGCAGCCGGCCGGCGCCGTAGCCTAAGGAGAAAACAGAGATGGCTTATGTGGTAACCGAAGCCTGCATCAACTGCAAGCACACCGATTGCGTCGACGTCTGCCCGGTCGATGCGTTTCGCGAAGGTCCCAACTTCCTCACCATCGACCCGAACGAATGCATCGACTGCACGCTGTGCGTGCCCGAGTGCCCGGTCGATGCGATCTATGCCGAAGAGGACGTGCCGGACGACCTGAAGAGCTATATCGCCCTGAATGCCGAACTGGCGGCGCTGTGGCCGGCGATCGTCGAGAAGAAGGATCCCCTGCCGGATGCGGAGGAATGGGGCAAGGTCAAGGGCAAGCACGACAAGCTGGATCGCGGCTAGGCCGCACGAATGGCCGCCGCAGGGCGGCCGTTTTTTTGCCTTATAAGATGTATCGGTAATATTGCTTTATTGGAGTGGCATTGCTATATTGCAGGCAAGTCCGGGTTTGACGGCTTCATGAACGAGCGACCGACATGCAGAACACAGCAAATTGCAAGACCACCATCGACATCCGCACCGTGCCGGTTCCCGAGACCGCGCCGCGGGTCTTCGCCGCCTTCGACGAGCTCTCGCCGGGCGAGGCGCTGCTGCTGGTCGACGACCATGACCCGAAGCCGCTGTTCGACCGCTTCCAGGCCGAGTCTCGCGGCCAGTTCACCTGGGACCGTCTGGAAAACGGGCCGCGGCTGTGGCGCATCCGCCTCGGCAAGCTGGGCGAGGACGAATTGCGGGTCATCACGCCCTGCAGCTGCGCGCGGTGAGAAACGGCCATGGGCGCCATCATTGAGGCGGAAAGGCAAGGGCTGCTGCCGTTCCAGTCGCCGCGCGACGAGAAATGGACGGCAGAGCGCATCCTGTCGATTCGCCATTGGACCGGCAGCCTGCTGTCGTTCCGCCTGACGCGCTACCGCGGCTTTCGCTTCACCTCCGGCCAGTATGTGCGGCTCGGACTCGCGGACGAATGGGGGGGAGATCGTCTGGCGGCCTTTCTCGGTGGTTTCAGCCAGCTACGACGAGCACCTCGAGTTCATCGCCGTCCTGGTGCCGGGCGGCGCTTTTTCCGAGCGCCTGGCCATGCTTCGGCCCGGCGATGAAATGCTGGTGGAAAAGGCCAGCATGGGCTATCTGACGCTGGATCAACTCGCGCCCGGCCGCGACCTGTGGCTGCTGGCGAGCGGCAGTGGGCTCGGCCCCTTCCTGTCCATCCTGCGCGAGCCGCAGGTGTGGCAGGATTTCGAGTGCCTGATCGTGGCGCACAGCGTGCGCCGGGCGGACGAGCTGGCCTATCGCGAGGACATCCTCGCCCTGCCTTCGGGCGAGCTTTTCGAGGGCGCGCGGGCGAAACTCGCCTATCTGCCGGTGGTCACGCGCGAGCCGGGCGCGACGGCGCTTTCTGCCCGGCTGCAGCAGCTGCTTGCCGATGGGCGGCTGGAAGCGGCAGCCGGCGCCGCGCTGACCCGGGAAGACGCGCGCGTCATGATTTGCGGCAATCCGCAAATGGCGCAGGAGTTGCGCCAGGCGCTGGCGGCGCGCGGCCTGAAGACGACCCGCCGCGGCGTCCTCGGTCAGATGGCCCTGGAGAATTACTGGTAGCGCGCTTCGCGCCGGATCGCGATGGCTTGCCTCTCGCCGGGGATGGCGAGCTGGCGGGCTTCAGCGCCGGCGACCGAGCAGGGCCAGAACACCCGCGAGAATCAGGATCAGCGGCCACCAGATGGCCGCCAGGGCCTTGAGTTCGCCAAACGGCAGGATGCCGAGATTGGCCAGCAGGAGCAGGCTGCCGGCGAGGATCAGGATCACCGGCCAGAAAGTGCCGCGCATCGGGTTTCTCCGGGTTCGGGGACGGCGGGATGATAGCGCAGGGAGCGGCGCATCTTCCCACAATCCGTCCACAGGAATCGCACAGGCTTATACAGGGATTATCCACTCGCCAGATGGCGAGGCTGCGGGTAAACTTGCGCATCCATGGCTCAAGCGCGCGCTATCACTCATACCCTGGGAGGCGACCCGCAGCTGGCGACGCTCAAGCTGCCGCCCCATTCCATCGAGGCCGAACAGTCGCTGCTCGGCGGCCTGCTTCTCGACAACACGGCCTGGGACCGCATCGCCGACCTCGTCGCCGAGGCCGATTTCTACCGTGACGACCACCGCCGCATCTTCCGCCACATCGCCGGGCTGATCGACCTTGGCCGTCCGGCCGACGTGGTGACGGTGTACGAGTCGCTCGACAAGGCCGGCGAGGCGGAACAGGCCGGCGGCCTCGCCTATCTCGGCGAGATCGCCAACAACACGCCCTCGGCGGCCAACATCCGGCGCTATGCCGAGATCGTGCGCGAGCGCGCCATCCTGCGCAAGCTGGTCGCCGTCGGCGACGAGATCGCCGCCAGCGCGCTGAACCCGGCCGGTCGCGAGGCGAAGATGCTGCTCGACGAGGCCGAGGCGAAGGTGTTCGAGATCAAGGACGCCGGCTCGCGCAAGACCGAGGGCTTCACCGTCATCCAGCCGCTGCTCGGCCAGGTGGTGGACCGCGTCCAGGAACTCTACGACCGTGAGCACCCCTCGGACATCACCGGCCTGCCGACCGGCTTCCACGACCTCGACATGAAGACTTCGGGGCTGCAGCCGGGCGACATGATCATCGTCGCCGGGCGGCCGTCGATGGGCAAGACCGCCTTCGCCCTCAACATCGCCGAGCATGTGGCGCTGGAATCGAAGCTGCCGGTGGCGATCTTCTCGATGGAGATGCCCGGCACCCAGCTGGTGATGCGCTTCCTCTCCTCGGTCGGCCGCCTCGACCAGAGCCGCGTGCGCACCGGGCGGCTGAACGACGACGAGTGGCAGCGCATGACCTTCGCCCTCGGCCGCCTGCACGACGCGCCGATCCACATCGACGAGACGCCGGCGCTCAACTCGACCGAGCTGCGCGCCCGTGCCCGCCGCCTCTACCGCCAGTGCGGCAAGCTCGGCCTGATCGTCATCGACTACCTGCAGCTGATGTCCTCGGTGCGCGAGGGCGAGAACCGCGCCACCGAGCTGTCGGAGATCTCGCGCTCGGTGAAGGCGCTGGCCAAGGAGCTGCACGTGCCGGTGCTGGCGCTGTCGCAGCTGTCGCGCAACGTCGAGTCGCGGCCGAACAAGCGCCCGGTGATGTCCGACTTGCGCGAGTCCGGTGCCATCGAGCAGGACGCCGACGTCATCATCGCCATCTACCGCGACGAAGTCTACAACCAGGACTCGCCCGACAAGGGCACGGCCGAGATCAACATCCTCAAGCAGAGGAACGGCCCCATCGGCAGCGTGCGCGCCACCTTCCTCGGCGAATACACCCGTTTCGAGAACTTCGCAAACGCCGGCTCGTATTGAGTCCGCTTGAGTAGCAGGCTGGCCGTTGCCGTCCCCCGTCCAGTCGGTGGTGAGCCTCGGTTCCCAGGCAGATCAGAGCACCTCGGCGGCGTGGTCGGCCAGGCGCGAGCGCTCGCCGCGCAGCAGGGTGACGTGGCCGCTGTGCGGCCAGCCCTTGAAGCGGTCGACGACATAGGTCAGGCCCGAGCTGCCCTCGGTCAGGTAGGGCGTGTCGATCTGCGCGATGTTGCCGAGGCAGACCACCTTGGTGCCGGGCCCGGCGCGGGTGACCAGGGTCTTCATCTGCTTCGGCGTCAGGTTCTGCGCCTCGTCGATGATCAGGTACTTGTTGATGAAGGTGCGGCCGCGCATGAAGTTGAGCGACTTCACCTTGATGCGCGAGCGGATCAGGTCGCGCGTGGCGGCGCGGCCCCACTCGCCGCCCTCGGCGCCCGGCTGGTTGAGCACGTCGAGGTTGTCCTCGAGGGCGCCCATCCAGGGCGTCATCTTCTCCTCCTCGGTGCCGGGCAGGAAGCCGATGTCCTCGCCGACCGGCACGGTGACGCGGGTGATGATGATCTCGCTGTAGCGCTTCTCCTCCAGCGTCTGCGCCAGGCCGGCGGCCAGCGTCAGCAGGGTCTTGCCGGTGCCGGCCTGGCCGAGCAGGGTGATGAAGTCGATCTGCGGATCCATCAGCAGGTTGAGGGCGAAGTTCTGCTCGCGGTTGCGCGCCATGATGCCCCAGACGGCGTTCTTCTGGTGGGCGTAGTCCTTCAGCGTCTCCAGCACGACGGCGCGGCCGTCCTTCTCGCGCACTGCGGCCTGGAAGGGCGGCTCGCCGTCCTGCCAGAGGAACTCGTTGACCAGCAGCTCGGCGGCGACCGGCCCGCGGATGCGGTAGCGCGTGCGGCCGTCCTGCTTCCACGATTCCATGTCCTTGCCGTTGGCCTCCCAGAAGCCGGCCTCCAGCTCGCGCGTGCCGCTGTAGAGCAGGTCGGTGTCCTCGAGCACCTTGTCGTTGAAGTAGTCCTGAGCGTCGATGCCAAGGGCGCGCGCCTTGATGCGCATGTTGATGTCCTTGGAGACGAGGATCACCGGGCGCTTCGGCTGCCGGTCGACCAGGTGCAGCATGACGCCGATGATCTGGTTGTCGGCCTTGGCGGTAGGCAGCGAGGCCGGCAGCACGCCGTTGATCGGCTCGGTCTGCAGGAACAGGCGGCCGCTGGCCAGCCCCGAGGAGGGGCCGTCGAGTGGGATGCCCTGGTCGATGCGCGCCTCGCAGCAGGCGAGGATGGCGTCGAGCATGCGGCTGGCCTGGCGCGCGTTGCGCGCCACCTCGGACATGCCCTTCTTGTTGTTGTCGAGCTCCTCGAGCGTCATCATCGGCACGAACAGGTCGTGCTCCTCGAAGCGGAACAGGCTGGTCGGGTCGTGCATGAGGACGTTGGTGTCGAGCACGAACAGCTTGCGGGCGGCTTGTTTCCTGGCGTTCATCGGGCCTTCTTCATCGAGCGGATCGATTCGAGCACCTCGGCGGCATGGCCGGCCGCCCTGACGCCGCGCCATTCGTGCCGTAGCAGGCCGCCGGCGTCGATGACGAAGGTGCTGCGCTCGATGCCGCGCAGCGGCCTGCCGTAGAGTTTTTTATCGCGGATGACGCCGAACAGCGCGCAGGCGGCTTCTTCCGTGTCGGCGAGCAGGTCGAAGGGCAGCCGCAGCCGCGCCTTGAACTTCTCGTGCGAGGCGAGGCCGTCGCGAGAGATGCCGAAGACATGGGCTCCGGCGCGGCGGAAGGCAGGATGCAGGTCGCGGAACTCGGCGGCTTCGGTGCTGCAGCCGGCGGTGTTGTCCCTGGGATAGAAATAGAGGACCAGCGTCTGGCCGAGCGATTGTGACAGGCTGAAGGTGCGCCCGCCGGTCGCCGGCAGGGAGAAGTCGGGCACGGGCTGGTCGATCTGCATTGCTGCGGGCATTGTTGATGAAATCCCGGCCCTCGGCAAGCGGCCGGCCTCAGGCGAGGAACTCCGCGCCCTGCTGCAGCAGGTGGCTGCGATGGCCGGCCAGCGGGCCGCAATCAAGCTCGTGGCGCGGCAGCCGGCTGGCGTCGAGCGAGTCGAAAAGCTCGCCGAGGGACACCAGCCGGTAGCCCTGGCGTTGCCAGCCCTCGAGAAGGCGGACGAAGGCCGGCAGCAGGGCCTGGCCGGCCAGTTCCGCCGGCGCGGTGAATACATGGCCGCTCGGCGGCGGCATTTCGGTCAGCGCCAGCAGCCGCTCATGCACGTTGGCGGCGTTGCAGCCGTCGCGGCCGAGCAGCTCGTCGAAGGTTGGCAGGGTGGTCGGCAACTGCGGGCAGAGCACGATTTCCGCATGCCAGACCGGGATGAAGGGATGGCTGCCGCGGCTGTCGGATGCGTAACCGTAGCCGAGGCGCTGGGTCAGGCGCAGCGCATTCGGGCTCATCTGCCAGCCGGGCGCGGCGTGCAGCCGCGGCGGCGCGCCGAACAGGCTCTCGTGGCGCTCGAAGGCCTGACGCATCTGGCGCTCGCACCAGGCGGGCGCCGCCTTTCGAACGCGCCGCTGCCAGGCGGCGGCATCCCAGCCGAGCACGCCGCACTCGTGGCCGGCATCGCGCACGCCGCGCAACAGCCCGGCGCAGCGCCGGCCGATGTCCGGCGCCGGCAGCAGCGTGCCGTGGAACAGACCAGTCAGGCCGTGGCGGCCGAGGGCCGAGGCTCCCCTGTGCGAAGACGCCAGCAGGGCGGGCAGGCGGCGGCCGCCGCGGTCCGGTCCGAGGTTGAAGCAGAAGCTCGCCCGCGCCCCGGCCTGCCGCAGGGCCTCGACCAGGCGCGGCACGCCGACGAGGCAGCCGCGATAGCTGGCGGCGTCGATCTTCAGGGCGAGTTTCACGGGGTTGGCGCTTCGATCAGCAGCGCGGCGGCGACGCGGCGGCCTTCGGTCATGAGGATGTTGTAGGTGCGGCAGGCGGCGGCCAGGTCCATCACCTCGAAGCCGATGCGCGCCTCGATCAGGGGGCGCAGCAGGGCGGCCGCGGGAAAGCGCTGGCGCGCCCCGGTGCCGAGCAGCAGGACTTCGGGCGCCAGCGGCGGGATCAGGGCGAAGTCCTCCTCCTTCAGCCGCTCGAAGCCTTCGGCGCCCCAGGGCGCGACGATGCGGTCGGGCAGCAGGATCAGGCCCTGGCGGTATGGCCGATGGTTGATATCGATATGGCCGGGACCGCAGGCGGTGACCAGATTGCGGCTGCCGGGATTGTCCAGGTGCAATTTCATGGAAGGGGGTCAGGCGTGTCCAGCTTCATCCGGTCAGGGAAACATGCCCTAGAGTGCTGATTTAGCGGGAAGTCATGTAACATTATAGCCTTGATGCTGCACCGCCATATTCGGGGAATCGCCATGCGACCGGTACTCAAGTCGTCCAAGCTCGCCAACGTCTGCTACGACATCCGCGGGCCGGTGCTGGCGCGCGCCCGGCAGATGGAGGAAGAGGGGCATCGCATCATCAAGCTCAACATCGGCAATCCGGCGCCGTTCGGCTTCGAGGCGCCGGAGGAAATCGTCGTGGACGTCATCCACAACCTGCGCGACGCCTCCGGCTACTCCGACTCGAAGGGCCTGTTCGCCGCGCGCAAGGCGATCATGCACTACTGCCAGGAGAAGAAGGTCGCCGGCGTCGGCATCGACGACATCTATCTCGGCAACGGCGTCTCCGAGCTGATCGTCATGGCCATGCAGGCGCTGCTCGGCAACGGCGACGAGGTGCTGGTGCCGGCGCCCGACTATCCGCTGTGGACGGCGGCGGTGAGCCTCTCCGGCGGCACGCCGCGGCATTACCTGTGCGACGAGGGCGCCGGCTGGCTGCCCGACCTCGACGACCTGCGCGGCAAGATCGGGCCGCAGACGCGCGCCCTCGTGCTGATCAACCCGAACAACCCGACCGGCGCGCTCTACCCGGACGAGCTGCTG
>CAUJIV010000002.1 GCA_963205435.1 Pseudomonadota bacterium | reverse complement strand
TTCTTCCGGAGCAAAGCCGCTGATGTCCGCGAAAGCCTGATTGACCTCGACCATGACGCCCTTCAGGTTCGTTCGCGAATAGATGAACTCGCCATCGGGAAGAATGGATTCGACGTCGTTGACTGGAAGGTTGATTCTCATATTCGTCTACCCCAAGTGAAATGACGGCGGCACCCCGCCTGCATCAGCTGCGGACCTGCCGCAAGCGCTGCGCCGCCAGCTGCAGCGATTCGGCTTGGCAGCCGAGTTGCTGCAGGCACTGGCTGAGCGCCTCGAAATGCTCTTCCAGCATGCCAGACAGCTCGCGTGCCGCCTGTGCCGGGCTGCCGGCAAGGGCGCGCACCTGGTCGATCTGGCGCTGGTATTCGCGCAGCATCTCGGCGCTCTCCGGCCGGGCGCACATGAAATCGTCGAGGATGCGTTGACGCCGGCGAAAGTACTCGCCCGGGTCGCGCGCCGCCAGTTCGCGCCAGGCATCGAAGTCGAAGGCGGACAAGATCAGCGCGCCGATCGCATCGTTCTGCGGGCCATGTCTGCCGGATCAGGCTGCGGCTCGGACATGCTGGATTTGCCGCAGCACGCTTTCGACATCGCTGACGATCCGCTCGACGCCGGCAAGCTGCTCTTCAGCAGGGCAGGCCGTATCCGTTGCGCCCTGATCGGATGCGCATTCGAAGGCCAGGTTCAGGGCCAGCAGCCGGGAGCGGGCGACGAGTCGCCGCGCCTCCTCGATGGCCTGCTGCAGCATCTGCTCGTGAAGGGCGCTTGCAGCGCCGCTGCCGGGCTCTTGCATGGCAAGCGAATTTTCCATGAGCGCTCCTGTTTCTCAGGCGGCCAGCAACTTGTCGGACAACAGCGCAGAGCGCGCCACGCCGCAGTTGCCCCTGAGCGCGCCAAGCAGTTCCTTGACGTCGAGAATCAGCACGATCTGGCCGTTCGCCAGCGTGGTGACGCCGGCGACGCCTTTCGGACGAAAGCCCTCGATCGACTTGATGACGGCGTCGTCGCGGCCCCTGAAGCTGTCGATGGCGAGGATGAAGCTGGTCTCCGCCGTCTGCATCAGCACGCCATAGGCGGGCATGCCCTCTTGTTGCCAGCCGATCAGGTGGCTGAGGGGGTAGACCGGCAGCACCTCGCCGCGCACGACCATCGTGGCGTTGCCGCCGACTTCCTGCAGCTCGCCAGGCACGATCGGCAGGATCTCGCGCACCAGTGTCAGCGGCACGGCGAAGGGTTGCTTGCCCAGATTGACGATCAGCACCGGCAGGATGGCCAGTGTCAGCGGCAGCGCGATGATGAAGGTCGTGCCCTTGCCAAGTCCCGACCTGATCTCGATGCTGCCGTTGAGCTTCAGGATGTTGGTGCGCACCACATCGAGGCCGACGCCGCGGCCGGAGACATCCGAGACCTTGGCGGCGGTGGAGAATCCCGGCAGGAACACCAGGTTGAAGCTCTGGCGTTCGTCCATGGTGTTGGCTTCCTCGTTGCTGATCAAGCCCTTCTCGAGGGCCTTGGCGCGCAACTTTTCGGCGTTCATGCCGCGGCCATCGTCGGATATCTCGATGACGATATGATCGCCCTCCTGGCGCGCCTCCAGCCGCACCTCCGACTTTTCCGGCTTGCCGGCTGCGCGTCGCTCCAGCGACGACTCGATGCCATGGTCGACGGCATTGCGGACGAGATGGATGATCGGGTCGGAGAGGTCCTCGATCATGGTCTTGTCGATCTCGGTCTCCTCGCCGGCAAGCAGCAGTTCGACATGCTTGCCAAGGTTGCGCGCCAGGTCGCGGGCGATGCGCGGATATTTCTGGAACAGGCGACCGATCGGCTGCATGCGCGTCTTCATGACGGCGTTCTGCAGGTCCGAGACCAGCAGGTCGAGCTGGCCGACGGCCTCGTCCAGCGCTTGCAGTGTCTCCGCACCGCTGTTGCCGGCGAGGATGTCGCTGCGCAGGCTGTTCAGGCGGTTCTTGGCCAGGCCGATCTCGCCGGACAGGTTGAGCACCTGGTCGAGGCGCGCGGTGTCGACGCGGATCGAGCTGTCGCGCGCCTTCTCGCCCTCGCGCCGTCCGATCGGGCCGTTGTAGCCGGGCTTGTCGGAAGCGCGCCGGCCAATCGCTGCCTGGATGATCTCCTCGCTCGGTCGCGGCGGCAGCGCAATGCCCTTGCCCGCTTCGTCCGGCACCTCTGGCGCCCTGCCGGTAATCGCCTCGTAGTAGGCATTCCAGTCGAGCACTTCGCCATCGGCAATCCTCTTCGCCGGCGCCTCGGCCGGCGCGGCCGCGGCGGCATCCTCGCCAGCGATGGCCTGCTTCAGGCCATCGATGAGGCTCGGCTCGGCCGGCTCGGGCTGTACGCCTTGCTCGAGGGCCTGAAACATCACGCGCACCGCCGCGGTGGCCGCCATGATGACGTCCATCCTCTCGGCGCTGATGCTCAGCTCGCCGTTGCGCAGCCGGTCGAACAGGTTCTCGGTCAGATGGCACAACGTCACCAGTTCCGTCGCATTGAGGAAGCCGGCGCCGCCCTTGATGGTGTGGAAGCCGCGGAAAATGTCATTGAGGAGTGCGCGGTCCTGCGGGCTCTTCTCCAGCTCGACCAGCTTGTTGTCCACCTCCGAGAGCAGATCCGTCGCTTCGACGAGGAAATCCTGCAGCAGCTCCTCCATTCCAGAAAAATCGCTCACCTCATGCCTCCTGTCGAAGCGTTTCGCGCCAGGCCTGCATCACGCCGCCGAATGGTGAATCCATGACAGTCTCTGGCCCCCATGTTTTCTTCGGAGATCCGGATTTTCGCCGGGGGAATCAAAAGCCGAGACTCTCGAGCAGGTCGTCCACCTGCTCCTGGCAGGTCACCACGTCGCTGCGTCCCTCTGCGTTCATCGCCGGCCCGTTGATCAGGCCGGCCGGCGTCTCGGCCTTGATTGCTTCGGGCATCGTCTCGATCAGCACCTGCAGCAGTTCCGTTTCCATTTTCTGCGCCAGTTCGACGACCTTCTTGATCACCTGTCCGGTCAGGTCCTGGAAGTCCTGTGCCAGCATGATCTCCATCAATTGCTGGCTGGTTTCCCGGGCGCGCCGAGGCGCTTCGGCCAGGTATTCGCGCGTGTCGCCGGCGAGAACCTTGAATTCATTTACCGAGAGCCCGCCGGCATAAAGTTTTTCCCAGCGCCCGCCAAGGGCCTCGGCCCGTGTTTGCAGACCCTCCACAATCGGCTTCGCCACGTCAGTGGCATTCAGCACGCGGCTGGCCGCCTGCTCGGTCAGCTGGGAAATATAGGAGAGGCGCTGCCGCGCGTCGGGCATCGCCTTGGCCGCCGCCTCGAGGGCGCGGTCGTAGCCGAGCTCGCGCAAGGTGTCGTGCAGCTGCCGTGTCATCTGGCCGATGCGCTGGAAGACATGGTCGCCATCACACGAAGGCCGCGCGGCTTGCTGCGGCTCGACCGTCCAGCCGGACTGGGCCACGATGCTGTCGAAGAGCGCTTCCAGTTCTGGCGTATCTGCCGATGCTGCCGTGCCGCCGACCACCTCGACGCGGGTTTCCTTCACGGCGGACTGCGGTTTTCCCGGAGCGGCAGCGGCGAAGCTGTCGAACAGGGCCTGCAACTCGGCGGAATCGCCGTCTTTGTCAATTCTGATGCGTCGGGGCATTGTTCTTCTCCTTTGCGGCTTGCGCCGGGCCTTTCATCAGGCCGCCGCTTCGCGTCCGAGTTTTTCGAAAATCTTGGCCAACTTTTCGCTCAGCGTGGCGGCGGTGAAGGGCTTGACGATGTAGCCGCTGGCGCCAGCCTGGGCGGCGGCGATGATGTTCTCCTTCTTTGCCTCGGCGGTGATCATCAATACCGGCAGATGTTGCAGCTGCGGATTGGCGCGGATCTGCTGGAGCAGCGTCAGCCCGTCCATGTTCGGCATGTTCCAGTCGGTGACGACGAAATCGAAGCGCTCGCTGGTCAGCCTGGCATAGGCAAGGGCGCCGTCCTCGGCCTCCTCGACATTGTTGAACTCCAGCTCCTTGAGCAGGTTGCGCACGATCCGCCGCATGGTGGAGAAATCGTCAACCACCAGGAACTTCAGGTTCTTGTCAGGCATGGCTTGGCTCCTCGGTCATCCTGGGCGAGCGCGCCTTGCCCAGCAGGGGGCGCAGCGTGTCCGACAGGACTTCGGCATCGAATTTGGCAACATAGGCATCGACACCGACGGCCTGGCCCATGGCGCGGTTGGCTTCAGAGGACAGCGAGGAATGCATCACCACCGGAATGCCGCCGAAGCGCGGATCGCTCTTGATGTTGCGCGTCAGTACGTAACCGTCCATTTCCGGCATTTCGGCATCGACCAGGATCAGGTCCAGCTCTTCTCCCAGCCTGCCGCCGCTTTGCTGGGCATGGGCGGCGATTCCGCTCAGCCGATGCCACGCTTCCAGTCCGTTGACGGCATGTTTGTGCCGGACGCCCATTTGCTCGAGCACCTCGGTGATCTTCTTGCGCGCCACCGCCGAGTCGTCCACGAAGAAGATGTTGTATTCCCGGCCGCCCTGCATCGGCGCGACATTCGCCACGGGCGGCTCGCCGAAGGTCGCGGCCATGATCTGCTCGACATCGAGGATCGAAACCAGGCGACCGGGCTGGCTTGCGCCGCCGGCGGTCGGCAGTTCGGTAATCGCGGTAATGAAGTTCTTGTCGGCGGCCAGCAGCCCTTCCGGAGCGCGCACCTTGTCCCACTCGACGCGAATGATGCGGTCGATGCCATCGACCAGGAAGCCGAGCGTGCGCTTGTTGTATTCGGTCACCATCATGGTTCCGCCCAGCTCCTGCGCCGCTCCGGGCAGGCTCAGGACACGGCTCAGCGAAATCACCGGAATCACGTTGCCGCGCAGCGATATCAGGCCTTCGACTCCGGCCGGCATGTTGGGCGAGCGGGTGATCATCGGCGTGCGCGTGACTTCCCGCACCTTGAATACATTGATGCCGAAGGTCTCGCCGGTGCCCAGCGAGAACAGCAGGATTTCCATGCGATTCGAGCCCGCCAGCCGGGTGCGGGCATCGACGTTCTCGAGCAGGGTGTTGTCGGCGCTGTCCATGACGCTTTTCGCCGGTTCAGGCGGCAGCGCGAACCGGCGTCTGCTGCAGCAAGCAGGTGATGCTGGCGGCCAGCTGAGACGGCTCGAACTTCGAGACATACTCGTCGACACCCACCGACTTGCCCAGCTGCCGGTTGGAGAGGCCGGACAGCGAGGAATGCATGAGAACCGGGATGCCGGCAAAGCGCGCATCGCCCTTGATCTTCTTGGTCAGCATGTAGCCGTCCATTTCCGGCATCTCGATATCGGTCAGCACCAGGCTGACGACTTCACGGATCGCTTGCCCGGCGGTTTCGGCATAACTCGCCAGCTTCTGCAATTCCTCCCAGGCCTGCTTGCCATTGATCGACGCCACATAGCGAATCCCCATCCGCTCCAGCGTCGACTGCACCTGCTTGCGCGCCACGGAGGAATCGTCGGCGAAGACAACCAGCGCATCGCGACGGTCGATCGCCTCGATGCCGCGGTAGAGCAGTTCGTCGTCGAAATGGGTGGTGTCCGAAAGGACTTTTTCGACATCCAGCAGCATCACCAGGCGGCCGTCAGCCAGCTCGGTGATGGCGGTGACCAGCCCGCCCATGCGCGCCGTCATCATCTCCGGCGGCACTTTCATCTGCGCCCAGTCGAGCCGCAGGATGGTGTCCACCGCCTCGACCAGGAAGCCCTGGGTGCGGCCGTTGTATTCCGTGACGATCATGATCTCGCGCGGCTGTTCGGCGGCGATATGGGCGTACTTGCCGAGATCGACGACCGGCACCAGGGTACCGCGCAGGCTGACCATGCCCTCGACGGCATCCGGCATCTCCGGGGCTGCCGTGATCGTCGGCGTGCGCATCACTTCCCGCACCTTGAAGACGTTGATGCCGAAGGTCTCTCGCCTGCCGGTGCGCTTGTCGATGCCAAGGGAGAAAAGCAGCAGCTCCAGCTTGTTGGTTCCGGCCAGCCTTGTTCTTGCATCGATATTCTTCATCAAATCAGACATTTGCCACTCCAGATGCTTGTTGGCCAGGCAGGCAGCCAACGGCCGCTGCTTGAAATAACGGTCGCAGCGACATGAACTTGAATGCCTCAGACCTTGAATGCGGCGACTGCCTGCCGTGTATTCATGGCCAGCATCTCGAGCTGATGCGCGGTATCGGCCGACTCCTTGGTCGCGGCGCTGTTTTCCTCGGACATCTGGGCGATCTTTTCGACATTCGCGGCAATCTCGTTGCTTGCCGCGCTCTGCTCCTTGAGCGCATTGGAAATGTCGTTGACCGCCTGCACCACCCGCTGCGCGCCCTGGCTGATGCCGCCCATCGAGTCGTTCGCCTGCTGCGCCAGGCCGACGCCCTCGTCGACACGGGCCACCGCCTGCTGCATGGTATCCACCGCGGCGCGGGCGCTGGACTGCACCTCCTCGATCATGGCGCCGATCTCCCCCGTCGCCTGGGTGGTGCGCTCGGCCAGCTTGCGCACTTCATCGGCCACCACGGCGAAGCCGCGGCCCTGCTCGCCGGCGCGCGCCGCCTCGATGGCGGCATTCAGCGCCAGCAGATTGGTCTGGTCGGCGACATCCTTGATCACCTGCACGATGCCGGAAATCTTCTGCGAGCTCTCGCCCATCGCCTCGATCGTCTGTGCGGCATCGCCCACGGTCGTCGAGATGCGCCGCATCTCGGCCACGGTATTCTCGATGACCTGGCTGCCGGCGTGTGACTGCTCGCCCGTCGCGGAAGTGACGCTGTGTGCCTCACGGGCACTGTCGGAAACATGGTTGATCGACACGGTCATCTCCTCGACGGCTGCCGCCATCGAACTGGCGGCCTCGGACTGGTGCGCCGTGGCGGCAGCCACCTGCGAGGAGGAAGAAGCGAGCTGCGCGGCTGCGCTGGCGACGCCCTCGGCATTGGCTTTCAGCTCGGCGATCATCTTGCGCAGGCTCTCCTGCATCCGCCGCATGGCCGCCATCAGGCTGTGCGCGTCGCCCGTCTTCACCGGCACCTCGACCGTCAGATCGCCGCCGGCAATTCGCTCCGCCACCGATTTCACCGTGTCGGGTTCGCCGCCCAGCGGTCGCGTCACCGAGCGGATGATCGCCCAGGCGATCAGCGTGGCGAAGATCAGCGCCAGCGCCACCGCGCCGAACATCACTGTCCGCGTCTGCTCGTAGCTGCCCTGGGCCTCGCGCGCGCTCTGCTCCATCAGCTCGCCCTGGAAATCGGCCAGCGCCTTCACTTTCTGGCGGTAACTGTCGGCGGCCGGACGATATCCTCCCGCGAGAAAGGCACGGGCCTCATCCTGGCGCCCCGCCTCGACCAGCTCGACCACCCTGTTCTGCGCCTCGATGTAGCGTTCGCGGGCTGTCATGATCTCCTCGAACAGCTCCCGGCCCTTGGGCAGGCGGATCATGGATTTCAGTGAATCCCAGGTTTTGCCGATGCTGGCGCGCCCTGCCAGCATGCGTTCCTTGGCCCGCTGTTGCCCATCCTTCGAGCCGGCCAGGACCATGTCGCGCGCGGCAAAGCCGATCTCGTTCACTCCGGCCAGCCCGGCATCGAGCAGCAGCACTTTTTTGTACTTGTCCTGCGTCATGTCCTCGATCGAGGCATGCAGATGCCCCATGCGAAGGACGCCGATTCCGGCAACGATCATCAGCAGGACCAGCATCGCCCCAAAGCCGAGGGAAAGACGCTGCGCAACGGTCAGGCTCTTCATTCGCTCCATCTCCTTCATCGAAAAATCGCGCGCCGGAAGGCGCCGTTGCAGTCAACCTGCCTCGATCGGTTTCCGCTGACTTGCAACTTCCTTGGAATCATCGACCCCGTGCCGCCCGGCAAACGCCGCGACGGCCCTGCCGGACTTTCACCGTGATAATTTGTTTTACCTGATTACCAATGAACCTCAGCCAACTTTACGAGCCGGTACGGCATAAGCGGCGTGTTCGCGGCGGCGGTAGCCAGCCGAGCAAGCATGCTCGCCAGATCGAAACGTCGGTTGAAGCGATAGCTGTATTCGGCCAGATAGCGCGGCAGATGTTTCTCGCGTATCGCATGATAGGTGCCGTGGATCGCAT
>CAUJIV010000001.1 GCA_963205435.1 Pseudomonadota bacterium | reverse complement strand
GCCACGGCGCGGAACAGCGCCGGCGGAATGGTCTGCTCGAGCTCGGTGTGGGCATAGAGCGCGCGCGCCAGCGGCGGCGCCTCGAGCAGCGGCACGCCGTGCGCGCGGGCGACCTCGCGGATCTTTTCGGCGACGACGCCGCGGCCCTTGGCCACCACGCGCGGCGCCGGCATCCTCTCGTCATAGGCCAGCGCCACGGCGAAGTGGGTCGGGTTGGTCACCACCACCTGCGCCGTCGGCACGGCGGCCATCATGCGGCGGCGGGCGATCTCGCGCTGCTGGCTGCGGATGCGCGCCTTCAGTTGCGGGTCGCCCTCCATTTCCTTCATTTCCTTGCGCACTTCCTCCTTGCTCATGCGCAGGCGCTTGTGGTATTGCCACAGCTGGAAGGGCACGTCGACGGCGGCGATCAGGGCCATCGAGGCGACGATCACCAGCGCGCTGAAGAGGATCAGCCGCCCCACCGCGGGCAGGCCGGTGTCGATCGGCTGCGCGATCAGGGCGAACACCTGCTCCTGCTCGCGCAGGACGACCCAGGCGACGACCGCGCCGACCAGGGCCGCCTTCAGTATGCCCTTCACCAGCTCGCCGACGCTGTGCATGGAAAACATGCGGCGCAGGCCCTTCAGCGGATCAAGGCGCGTCAGGTCCGGCGCCAGCGCCTTGGTCGAGAAATTCAGCCCGCCGAGCATGAAGGGGCCGGCCAGTGCCGCCAGCACCAGAATCAGGAACAGCGGCCCCATTGACAGCAGCGCCTCCAAGGCCTGGCCACCGAGCAGGCCTGTCAGCGCCGAGTCGTCGAAAGCCGCCGCGCGGCCAAAGCTCAGCCCCCGCGAGACGGCGCCGCTGATGCGCCCGGCCAGCCAGGAGGCGATCACCCACAGCGCGCCCGTGCCGGCCATCAGGACGAGAAAGGACGACAGTTCGCGCGATTGCGGCACCTGGCCTTCTTCGCGCGCCTGTTCCAGTCGTCGTGGCGACGCAGGTTCTGTTTTTTCGAGATCGGATTCTTCCGCCATGGTTCACTGCTCCATGGCGGCGATTATTGCCGGTTCTTGCAAGGGCCAGCGGCCGAAATAAGGCAGGTTTCTCCCGCCAATTCGGCAGATGTCGCGCGCGCGAGGACGGCCCCATGCCAGACATCCAGCCACAGGAAATGGATGAGCGCAGCGCCTTCAACCGTTTTGCCGGCAAGGTTTGCCTCCTCGCGCCGACTCAGCGCCGTGCTGGAAAACGCTTCGCCGTGATTAATGCGAGGCTGGAACCCCTTTCCTATCCGGTCACACGGAGTTTGCGCATGCTCTTGCTCGGTATCGAAGGCATCGGCGCATGCCCGTGCCGGGCCGCGTCAGGCAGTTCGGCGCGAACGGAGTCGAAGATGCCGGCCGCTTCGGGCTGCTGGACATTGAGGATGGCGACGCCGATCAGGCCCGATAGCGTGACACCGATTCCCGCAGGCGCCCTGCCAGCCCGTCGAGCCGGCGCGCCGTTTCGGCCGCGCCGGCCGCCGCCGCGCTGTTTTCCTCCGTCATGTGGGCGATGCGCTCAATGTTCGACGCCACCTGCTGCACGGCCGCGTCCTGTTCCCGGATCGCATCTGCGATGCTCTGCACGTACTGCGCGACTTCCCCGGAATCGGCGCCAACTTCGCGCAGGGCGGCCTCGGTATCCCCGACCAGCTGCAGGCTGCCGGCGGCCTGCTGGTCAGCTTTGCGCATGCCCGTCACCGTACCGCCGATCTGCCCCTGGATGTCGCGGATGAGGCCGGCGATCTCCTCGGTGGCGCGGGCGGTGCGCTCGGCGAGCTTTCTCACCTCGTCGGCCACCACGGCGAAACCACGCCCCGTCTCGCCGGCGCGCGCCGCCTCGATCGCGGCGTTCAGCGCCAGCAGATTGGTCTGGTCGGCGATCTCCTTGATCACCTGGACGATGCCGCCAATCTTCTGCGAGCTCTTGTCGAGCGCTTCGACGCTGTCGCCCGAGGCGCGGATCAGCCCGGCGATGGCATTCACGTTCGTCACCGTCTCGGCCATGGCGACGAGCGCCCGATCCACGCCGGCGCGCGCAGTGTCGACCACGCCGTTGGCGCTGCGCGCATCGGTCGCCGTCTCGCTCACGCTGACGGAAGCCTCTTCGACCGCCGCCGCCACCGAGGTCGAGGCCTCGGCCTGCGCCGCCGAACCCTTCGTCACCTGCTCGCTGACGTCGGACATGGCGCGCGAGGCTTCGGCGATGGCATCGCTGGAGCGCTTGACATCGGCGATGACATCGCGGAATTTCTGCATCAACCGGTTGAGGGATTGTCCGGCCTGAACGGTTTCCCGCGTGCCCGCAAGCGGCGCATCGCGCGTGAAATCGTCGTTCACGGCGGCGTATTCCGCCGCCGCCACGACGGCATCGAGCGGGCGGCGCAGACTGCGCACGATCATCGCGAACATCGCTGCCCCGACGACGATGCAGACGAGCAGCACGCCGGCCACATTCAGAAAACTGCTCGCGATCTGCCGCTCGATGCCGCCAATGGGAATCGTCACCGCCATTGCTCCGCGCACATCGCCCACCTTCCAGTCGCGCTTCGGCGAATCGGGATGGCTGTTGTGGCAGTTCGTGCAGGTCTCGTTCACCATGACATCGGCCCTGGCCAGCCGCATCACGGGGCCGCCGGCGCGCTCTTCGATGCGGTGGAACTCGCCCTGCGGATTTTTTTCCAGCCAGTCCAGCGCCGCCTCCTCGAAGGCGTCGAGCCGAACCTCCTCGCCCTTGCGAAAGGCAAAGGGCCGATGCGAAAACAAGCGCAAGCCGTTGCCGGACATGTCCGAGTCGGCCAGCGCCCGGATCAGCGTGGCGGGTACGGGGATGCGATCGGCGCGACCGGAATAATCATGACTGATGTCCATCCCCTTTCCCAGGAATTTCGGCACGACCTCCTTCGCGTAGAACTGTCGAGCATTGGCCGCGGCGGCGAGCGCGCTGCGGGCGGCGGAAAGGCCGGCTTCCTCGAGCGCAGACTCCTTCAGGACGAAGCCGTTCCAGACCAGTGCCGTCATGAGCAACAGCGTCACCGCAGCCGCACCGAGCAGCAGGCGACCGCCCAAGGTGTCTTTCAATCTCATGGCTTGCCTCCTTGCCAATACCGGCTCGCCGGTTGTCGTGAAAGGGCAGGCTACCGATCGCCCGCGAGTGCGCAGCCCCGTCTCTAGGAGGGATGGCGGCAGGACAGGCGGGAATGGAGCTTGTCCTCGCAACACAGTAAGCGAATTTACGGCTGTCGCAAGCCCGGCTTGAGGGCTCTTGCCGTGTCGTCATGATCAATCGCGCCATCGAGTCCGCTGCGGGCCGGATGGCGCAATTCCAAGTGCCCGCGCGTCGCCGCAGGCAAAAGTCAGTCGCCGCGGCGCGGCGTTCAGATGCGATACTGCCGCACCGCCTTGTGCATGCGCTCGGTCACCGCGTTGAGGCGCCCCACCGTGGCCTTGGTTCGCCCGACCACGGCGACGTTCTGCTCGGTCATGACGGCCACCTGCTCAACGTTCTGCGCCAGCTGCGTCATGGCTGCCTGCTGCTCGCTCGAGGCATGCGAGATGTCCGCCACCATTTCCGAGGTGCGCGCCATCTCGCCGTTGATTTCCCTGAGAGACTCGCTGACACGAGCGACGAGATCGACGCCCTGCGCCACCTGCCCGGCGCCGGCGCGCATGCCGTTCACCGCCTCGGCGGTTTCGCTGCGGATGCTCTCGATCATGTTGCTGATTTCCTGAGTCGCTCCGGCGGTGCGTTCGGCGAGCTTCCTCACCTCGTCGGCCACCACGGCGAAGCCGCGCCCCTGCTCGCCGGCGCGCGCCGCCTCGATGGCGGCGTTCAAGGCCAGCAGGTTGGTCTGGTCGGCGATCTCCTTGATGACCCCGGTGATGCGACTGATTTCCTCGGAGCGCTTGTCCAGCGCTTCGACCCGCCCGGCCGAGCGGCCGACCGTCTCGGCCAGCGAGCGGATGGCGTCGCTTGCCGAGACGGTAACCTCGGTTCCGTTGCGCGAGGAAACCGATGCCTCTTCGGCGGTCCTGCGAGTGTGCTGGGCGTTGGCGGCGACTTCGCCGATCGATACCGTCACCTCCTCGATCGCCGCGGCCGCCGAGGTGGTGGCCTCGTTCTGCGCATGCGCCGATTTCTCGACGTTGCCCATGCCCGAATCGACCTCCTGCGTGGCTTGGCTGACCTGGCCCGCGATGTCGCTGACGCCCTGCAGCATGGCCTGCACGCTGGAAACGAATTTGTCCGCCTTGCGGCCGATCGCGCCGACGACATCGGCTCGGGCCGGGCAAAAGCGCTCGTTGAGATCGCCGCTGCGCAACAAGCGCTCCAGCCAGCCGGAGGCTGCCTCGAGGTCGCGTATCAGCCGGGGAGCGTAGCCGGCAAGAAAGAACAAGGCATACAGTCCGCAGGCCGCCGCCACTGCCACGCCGGCGGCGGTCGGCACGCCGAGGCCGGCGGCCTCGCCGAGCAGCAGCAGGGCCGGCAGCAGCCCGGCCAGGCCGGCCAGCAGCATTTGGGCGCGCAGCGAACCCAGCGCGGAAACCAGCGCGGAGCGGTTGCGCACGACGCGCCCATGCTCGATGCGGATCGACTTGTCGCCGGCGCGGACGCGACTGTAGGCGGCCTCCGCGGCGGCGATGTCCTCCCGACTCGGGCGGCTGCGTACCGACTGGTAGCCGACGATCTGGCCGTTCTCGCGCACCGGGGAGACGCTGGCGATGACCCAGTAGAAGCCGCCGTCCTTGCGCCGGTTCTTGACGACACCGCGCCAGGGACGACCCTCCTTGCAGTCGCGCCACAGGTCCTCGAAGGCCTCCGGCGGCATGTCGGGATGACGCACGAGGTTGTGCGCCTTGCCGATCATTTCTTCCGGAGCAAAGCCGCTGATGTCCGCGAAAGCCTGATTGACCTCGACCATGACGCCCTTCAGGTTCGTTCGCGAATAGATGAACTCGCCATCGGGAAGAATGGATTCGACGTCGTTGACTGGAAGGTTGATTCTCAT